>DATKRJ010000474.1:0-4039 GCA_035532355.1 Thermomicrobiaceae bacterium
GCCGACGCCCGCCAGGCTCGGTACCCAGTGGCGCAGCGCGCTCAGCCCATAGCTGTCCTGGCCATAGCGGCCGACCACCGAGCTCAGGGACGGTATGAGCAGGCGGCTCAGCTGCTTGAGGCCCGCGTTGCGGCGCGCGGCCGAGATGGCCAGTTCCGCGGAGGCGTCGCCCGCGTCCAGCCGGTCGGCCAGCGCCGCGCTGCGCTCCCACAGCGCCGCCGCCGCGTGCTCGAGCTCGCGGGCGAGCGCCGCCGTCTCGTCCAGGCCCAGGCTGCCGTCGGCGGCGGCGCGGTACCCCTCAAGTGCGTCGCGCAGGATGCGCGACGGTTCGCGGAAGTCGTAGGGCAGGACCGGCCGGGTCGCCAGCTCCCAGGCGTAGGCGAGGGTCATCGCCAGGTCCTGCGCCAGCACCTGCCTGTCGGCCACCTCCATCGTGTCGTCGGCGCTCTGGTACCAGGGCGCGAGCACGGCGCCGTGCCAGCGCTCGACCAGATCGCGCGAGAACTCGCTCCGACCGCTGATCGCCGGCACGCCGACGCCGAAGAAGGACTGGTCGCCGGTCTTGGCGATCTTGCGCGGCTCGGTGGCGTAGCCGAGCGCGCGGCGCATCAGGTCACGGTGCCAGGTCCAGAGCTCGGGCGAGAGCGTCGCCTCGTACGCCGTGGCGTACTTCATCCCCGGCGAGTCGACGTTGACGTAGCCGATCAGACCACGGCCGATCGCATCCCAGTAGTGGTCGACGAACCAGGTCGAGCCCTCCATGATGCCGTTCTCGTGGGCCTGCCAGAAGGCGACCTGGACGTCGCGGCGCAGCCGGTCGCGGTGGGCCGCCAGGATCCGGGCGACCTCCAGCGTCACCGCGTTGCCGGAGGTGTTGTCGGTCGCGCCGCCGCCCCAGGAGTCCATGTGGTCGCCGAGCAGAATCCAGTCGCCGGTGTCGCCGCTGCCGAGGACCGCGTGCGGCTGGTGCAACGCGCGCCACTCGCGGCCGCCGACCGCCACGATACGGGCACGGACCATACCCCGGCGCGCCAGCTCACGCACCCGGATGCCCTCGACGCGGGCGACGCCGACGGCCGGCAGGTTCGGCATCTGGTCGAGGTTGTCGACCGTCGGGTTACCCCAGACCGACTTGACGGTGCCCATCGGGATGGAGGGGTTGTCGTCGTCGCCCCAGTTGATCAGGACGATCCCGGCGGCGCCGTGGGCGGTGGCGATGCGCGTCTTCTCGGGGCGCGGCGGCGCGTAGGAGAGCTCGGCCAGCACGATCTTCCCCCGTGCGTCCAGCCCGGCATAGTCCTCCTCGCCGCCCGAGCCGAGGTAGAGGAGCTCGCCCTCCAGCCCCTCCGACGGGGTGCTCGAGCTATGGGCGAAGGTCATGGCCGGGATCGACCGCGCCTCCGGCGAGAGGAGCGTGAGCGAGCCCGGCCGCGGGTCACTCACAAGGCCGGGGAACTCATCCTGATGGGCGTCGAAGCCGTAGTCCCGCAGCCGCTCGGTGAGGTAGTCGGCCTGGCGCCGCGCCGCCGGCCAGCCGGAGCGGCGCTCCGGGACCTCACGCGACATCCACTCCATGTGTTCCCAGGCGCGATCGACCGACGCCGCCTCCAGCACCGCCTGCAGCTCGTCTTGATCGACCATCGCTGCGTCCTCCTCACCCTGCCCGCGGGGTCACGTTCTGCGTCGTGTCATCTTCCGCCAACGTTCGCGCGCTCACAAGCGGCCGGCGTGGCTGGGATGAGCGCCGCGCGGGAAGCCGGGACACGGGCACAGCCAGGGGTACGGTTTGACGGTGGAGCTCGCGACGGGCTACGATCCGGAGACCCGTACTGGGTGACCGAGAACCGGGAAGGGGTGGAGTGACTGGCCGGCACGTCGTAGCGCGAGTGGGCGAGTTCCCGCCCGGAACCCGGCGGATCGTCGAGGTCGACGACCTGTCGATCGGCGTGTTCAACGTGCGCGGCAGCTACCACGCGCTGCGCAACCGCTGCCCGCACCAGGGCGCCCCGCTCTGCCTGGGGCGGCTCAAGGCGAGCGTCACCGCCTCCCGCGCCTACGAGCTCGTCTACGGCCCCGACGACGAGCTCGTCAAATGTCCGTGGCACGGGTGGGAGTTCGAGGTCGCCAGCGGTCGGTCCGTCTTCAACCCGCACCGGGTCCGCGTGCCCGCCTACCCGGTGACGATCGAGGAGCCCGAGCCCGAGGACCCCTCGGTGCCGACCTACCCGGTCACGATCGAGGACGGCCTGGTCGTGCTGCACGTCTGACGCGGTCCGAATGGAGGGAGCGCCCGATGTCAATTCTCCAGGGCCAGCCGATCATCGACTGCGACATCCACCAGCTGACGCGCGGGCCGCAGGACCTCCTCCCCTACCTGCCGCGCGCTTACCAGGAGCGCATCAGGCTCTTCGGCACGGGGCTCAGCCAGCGCGTCGGCTACCCGAACGGCGGCGACCGGGGCTACCGCGCCGACTCCTGGCCGGAGGACGGCGGTCCCGCCGGCTCCAGCCTGGAGCTGATGCGGCGTCAGCACCTGGACCCGTCGAACGTGGAGTACGGCATCCTGCTCGGCCAGGAGTACCGCCCGATCCCGTCGCTGCCGGACGTCGACTACGCCGCGGCACTGGCGCGGGCCTACAACGACTGGATGATCGAGCGCTGGCTGGATCCCGAGCCGCGCCTCAAGGGCTGCGCCCTCATCCCCACGCAGGACCCCCGGATGGCGGCGCAGGAGCTCGAGCGCATCGGCGCGCGGCCCGACATCGTGGGCGCGCTGGTGCCCAACGGGGCGCGCTTCCCCTATGGCCAGCGCTTCTACGACCCGATCTACGATGCCTGCGTCAACCTGGGCCTGCCGCTGGTGATCCATACCGGCAGCGAGGGCGACGGGATGAACGGGCAGGCCTCCTACTACATCGAGAAGCGTCAGGGCCGGCCGCTGGGCTACATGGAGCACCTGGCCAGCATGGTGTTCGAGGGCCTCTGGGAGCGCTACCCCACCCTGACAGTCGTCTTCGTCGAGGGCGGCTACGTCTGGCTGCCGACCTTCCTCTGGCACATGGACGCCGACTGGAAGGCGCTGGGGAACGAAACGCCCTGGGTCAAGCGGGCGCCCAGCGAGTACGTTTTCGAGCACTGCCGCTTCACGACGCAGCCGATGGAGCAGCCCGAGCCGATCAGAAGGCTGCTGACCGTGTTCGAGTGGGGGCGCGCCGAGCAGACGCTAATGTTCGCCTCGGACTACCCGCACTTCGACTACGACTCGCCGGAGCTGTCGCTGCCGGCGCTGCCGGAGGAGATGCGACGGCGGGTCTTCGCCGAGAACGCGCGCACGGTCTTCAACCTGCCCGCGCGACAGCCGGCCGTCGCCGCCGACTGACCGGGAATCGCGCGCCGTTCGGCTGGGCGGCGTGGTGAGGTAGGGGAACAGTGGAAAGGACGTCGGCCGTGCTTGGGCCACGTTTCGTCCACACGAGCATCGTCGCAGCGGACTGGCGCCGCCTGGCCGCGTTCTACCGGGACGTCTTCGGCTGCTCGGCAGTCCCGCCCGAGCGCGACCTCCAGGGAGATGCGTTCGAGCGCGGCACGGGCGTGCCGACTGCCACGGCGCGGGGAGTCCACTTGCGGCTGCCCGGGCACAGTGACGATGGGCCGACGCTGGAGATCTTCCAGTACAGCCCGGGAGCGGACCGCCCGCCAATGGCGGTGAACCGGCAGGGGATCGCACACCTCGCGTTCGCCGTGGGCGACGTGGCGCAGGCACGCGCCGCCGTCCTCGCGGCCGGCGGCAGCGCGGTCGGCGACGTGGTGACGACGCGCATCGACGCCGGCCGGCTCGTCAGTTGGTGCTACGTAGCCGACCCCGAGGGCAACGTGATCGAGCTGCAGATGGTGGAAACCAGCTAGGCCCGCCCAGGCTCGACGGCACGCCCTGGGCCCGGCCTGAGCGGCGGGCATGCAGATCTCGGCTACTGCGGCGTCAAGCCAGCTCAGTCGCGCGGCACGGCCGGGTAGCCGAACCGCGGTGCGTCATGGCTCC
>DATKRJ010000475.1:0-12882 GCA_035532355.1 Thermomicrobiaceae bacterium
CTTCCTCGACGACTGGGTAATTCGTGCGCTCCGGTCGCTCGGGATCAATGCCTGGTACGAGCCGATCAACGACATTACGTCGAGCGGCGGCAAGATCGGCGGCGCGGCGCAGGCCCGCCGCTTCGGCGCCGTCCTTCACCACGTCACCATGTCCTACGACCTCAACTCGGATCGCATGCTCTCGGTGCTGCGCATCGGCCAGGAGAAGCTGAGCGACAAGGGGATCACCAGCGCCGCCAGGCGGGTCGGCCCGCTGCGCCGGCAGACCGAGCTGCCGCGCGACGTGATCGTCGAGCGCATGATCGCGACGTTCACCCGGGAGTGCGCGCCGCTGGAGGAGGACGAGCTCAGCGAGGAGGAGATGGCCGAGGCCGGCGAGCTCATCCGCACCCGCTACGGCACCCGCGACTGGACCTACATCCTGCCGTAGGCCGGGGCACGCTGCGTGTAGCACCGGCTGGAACCGGAACGATGCATCGCGGACCGACCAGGCGGCCGCTTGACCAGCCCCCTTCAGGGGGCTTCGTCTCATAGCGCGGCGGCTTCAGCCCCGCGCGAGCCCGGCCGCGGTCGTCGCCATTCGCGTAAGGCGGGCCGGTTCCCGCCATCTGAGGTCGCGCGACCGGAGTGGCCAATCCGGGCCGCTCCGCGGCGTTGAACCCTATCCCCTACTGCATCAGGCGGGAGCCGGTGCCGCGCCGCTTCCGGGCTTCCTCGTCGATGGTCGCGATGTCCGCCACGGTGAAGAGGTGCTGCACCAGCGTCGGCCCCCGCTGGGCCATCTCCGGCTGGCGGTAGCCGCGCAGCAGGATCCCATCCGGCGACTGGAGCACGATGACGTCCTGGAGGCTGTTCGCGTCGATGTAGCGGCCGATGGCGCGCAGGATGTCCTCGTAGCGGACCACCCCACGCTGCTGCCCGTCGGTGCTCACGTGCCCCTCGCTCTCGTTCGCACCCCGTAGGCTCTCCCGCCGATCCCCATCGTCAGCCGCGGACGTGGGTCCGCTTGTTGGCGACGTAGTCCACCAGAATATACTCCCCAAGGTGGTCCGGCGTCGCGAAGAACGCGCGCCCCTTGTTGATCTTCGCCATCTCGCTGACGAACCCCGCCATGTAGGGACTGCGCTCTAGCATGAACGTGTTGATCGTGATCTGCTCGCGCGTGCAGCGCGCGACCTCCTTCAGCGTCTCCTGCAGCGTCTGGTAGGTCGGCGGGTAGGAGAAGCGGACCTGCGTGCCGTCGAAATGCGCCGTCGGCTCGCCGTCCGTGATCACGATCACCTGCTTGTTGCCGCCCTTGTGTCGCCCCAGCAGCTGGCGGGCGAGCATGAAGCCGTGCTGCATGTTCGTCCCATAGTTGTACTCGTCCCAGGTGATGTTGGGCAGCATCGAGGGCTTCAGCTCGGTCGCCACGTAGGAGAAGCCCAGGATGTAGAGGTGGTCGCGCGGGAACTGCGAGCGGATGAGGCTGTCGAGCGCCAGCGCCACCTTCTTCGCCGCGGTGAAGCAGCCGTTGTAGAGCATCGAGCGGCTCATGTCGACCATCAGCACCGTCGAGGACTGCGTCGTCGTCTCCGTCCGGTAGACCTCGAAGTCCGACGGCTCGAGGTGGACCGGGCTGCCGACACCCTCGCGGTAGACGCCGTTCATCACCGTCTTGGGCAGGTCGAGCAGGAACGGGTCGCCGAACTCGTACGACTTGACGTCGTCGGTGCGCTCGACCCCGCGGCCCGAGCGCTCCAGCTCGTGCTGGCCGAAGCGGTCCTTCTTCAGGTGCTGGAAGATGTCCTGCAGCGCCTTCTGGCCGATCTTGCGCACGCCGCGCGCGGTCAGCTCGTAGCCCCGGCGCGTGCGCTGCACGTAGCCCGCGTCCTCCAGCAGCTTGGTGAGCTGGCGCAGCTGGTCCACGTCCTGGGCGATGTCGTCCCCCAGCAGCTCGCGGATCTTGTCGTTGTCGACGTGCTGCAGGTCGCGCCAGTCGCGCACGCCCTTGAGTTGGTCCTCGACCTCCTCCATCTCGCGCAGCCGCTCCATCAGGCGCATCGCCTCGCCGAGCGTCAGCTCCTCGTCGCCCCCCATGCGGTACTGGTTGCGATAGGGGTTGTCCGGCATCATGCGCCCCAGGTTCTGGCCGAGTTGCTGCAGCTGATCCTGGATGCCCGGGTCGTTCATGATGGCGTCCATGGCGTCCTGCAGCTGCTGGCGCATCTCGGGCGTCATCGAGTCGAGCAGGCTCTGCATGGCGGCCATCTGGCGCGCCATGTGCTCGAGCAGGTCGTCCAGGCTGTTGATGCCTGGGCCGAAGTACTGCCCGTACTTGTGCATGAAGCGCTCGAAGTCTGGCTCGCCGCCGCGCATGCGCTCCTCGAGCATCTCGTTGAGCTCCTGGAGCATCTGGCGCATGTTCGCCAGGTCCTCGGGGGTCATGCTCTGCAGCGCCTGCTGCATGCCCTGGAAGGTCTGATTGAGCATCTGCTGCTGGAGCATCGCCAGCAACTCCTGGAACTTCTGCCGCGCCGCCGGGTCCATGAACTCGTAGTCCTGCAGACCCTTGATCCGGCCGGCCGGGTCCGACGGGAGGCCGTCGAGCGCCTGCTGGTTGCGCGCCGCCATGCGCTCGAGCAGCCGGTGCAGGCTCTCGTCGTATTCGCCCTCGCCGCCCTCGCCCGACTCGCCGGCCTCCCCAGGCTCGCCGGACGCCGACTCCGAGCCCTGCGCTCCTCCGGCCTGGCCCGACTGCGACCGGGACCCGCCCTGGCGCGGCTGCTGACCGCCTCGCGACGACTGCCGGTCCCCCTCGCCAGATTGCTCGGCGCCTTCCTGCCCCGACGGCGACTGCGCGCCCCCCTCGGGCGACTGCTGGCCGCGCTCGAGCCGCTGGCGCCCCTCGTCGAGCCGCCGCTCGATTCCGGCACGCTCCGTCTCGATCACCTCGTCGAGCTTCTTCGCGAGGTCGTCCAGCACCGACCCCAGGTCGTAGCGGTTCATCTCGCGCTGGCGCATCTGCTTGATGCGCTCCAGCAGGTTGCGCATCCCGTTCATCTGCGAGCCGTCGGGCCGATCTGCCCCCCAGCGGAAGAGCCGCTGGAGCGCTCGCGTCAGGTCGCCGTCCGACAGCAGGTCGTCGGAGATGGCCTCCATGATCTGGTCGGCGTCGAACGGGTCGATCTTCTGCGTGCCGTCCCAGCGCGAGTAGCGGTAGCGGATCGCGTAACTATCGGCCATGGTGTCCTACCCTCGATAGCGCGCGCCGCCGGGACCCGCGCCGTGATCCTTGTTGAGCCGCCGGTTGAGGTGCAGGCCCTCCAGCACGAACTCGACCCCCGAGGCGATCGCCGTCGGATTGCCGGAGACGCCGAGTCGGCTTGCCGCTTCGCGCATGCCGTCCAGATGCGAGACCTGGTGGACGTAGCTCATCGCCGGCATCATGTCCGACGCCTCGACTGCCAGCCCGTTCTCGAAGGCCAGGATCAGGTCGTCGAAGTCCCGCACCGAGAAATAGCGGTTGAAGGTCGTCAGCACCGCTCCCTGCATCAGCTTGTCGACGATGCGGTCCTCCTGCACGTCCCCCAGCGCCTCGAGCTCGATCTTGCCGCTGGTCGAGGCCACCGCCGCGCGCAGGTCGCTCACACGGGGCACGGCCTGCTTCTCACCGAGCCGGATCGCGCGCTTGACCGCGTTGCTGACCACGTTCTCGTAGTTGGCGATCGACATGCGCACGCTGACGCCCGAGCGCTGGCTGACGTCGTGGCTGCGCCGGGCCAGGTGCGTCAGCTCGGCGATCATCTCGCGCATGTACTCGGGGACGATCACCTCGACCCCGTCGGTCTCGAAGCGGGCCCGCTCCTGCTCCATGATGTCGATCTCGAGCTCGATCGTCTCGGGGTAGTGCGTCCGGATCTGCGACCCGTAGCGGTCCTTGAGCGGCGTGATGATCCGGCCGCGGTTGGTGTAGTCCTCGGGGTTGGCGCTGGCCACCACGTAGACGTCCAGCGGCAGCCGGATCCGGTAGCCGCGTACCTGGACGTCGCGCTCCTCCAGGATGTTGAGCAGGCCGACCTGAATGCGCTCCGCCAGGTCGGGCAGCTCGTTGATGGTGAAGATGCCGCGGTTGGTGCGCGGGATCAGGCCGTAGTGGATTGTCAGCTCGTCCGACAGGTAGCGGCCCTCGGCGACCTTGATCGGGTCGACCTCGCCGATCAGGTCGGCGATGGTCGTGTCCGGGGTGGCCAGCTTCTCGGCGTAGCGGTCGTCGCGACGCACCCACTCGACCGGGGTCTCGTCGCCCTTCTCCAAGGTCAGGTCCCGCGCGTAGCGGCTGACCGGGGCGAACGGGTCGTCGTTGATCTCGCTGCCGGCCACGACCGGGATCTCCTCGTCGAGCAGGTTTACCAGACCCCGCGCCATGCGTGTCTTCGCCTGGCCGCGCTCGCCGAGGAAGATGATGTCCTGCCCCGAAAGGATGGCGTTCTCCACCTGCGGGACGACGGTGTCCTCGTAGCCCACCACGTCGGGGAAGATCGCGTCGCCCGACCGCAGCTTGGCGATGAGGTTCTTGCGCATCTCCTCCCGCACCGAGAGCACCGTGTACCCGCTCTCGCGGAGATCGCCGAGTGTCCGCGGCTTCGCCATTGCTGAATTGCTCCTTACTTGCCTCGTGGAAGAGGTGCTCGGGACGGTCTCGCCGGGGTCGGCAGGCCGACCCTGGTTGTCAGACGGGCAGTTGTTCAGTGCACCCTATCGTACTACTGGGCCGGGCTATGTCAATCGACGCCGTCCGGCTCCGGGGGCCAGGAGCCGATCGCCCGGCGCACCGCGTCGACCGCGAGAACGCCACGGTCCCGCAGCCGCTCCAGGTAGCGCTCGCGCCCGGCCAGCTCGGCGATCGCCTGCTCCGGCGCGAGACCGAAGCGCTCGACCAACACGCCGATCAGTCGCCCCGCGGGAGCCTCGAGCGGTCCCAGCAGCACGTCGCGCGCCGCGATCGTCTCGAGCAGCGGCCGCGCAAGCCCCGGGGTGATCAGCTCGAGGGCCATCAGACGATGGACCAGCCCGCTGGGACCGAGCCCGACGCCCAGGGTGAGCACCAGATCGATGCCGCAGACGAGCTCGTGCGGTACCTCCAGCGGGTACGCCTCCAGCACACTGATGACCTCGGCCGCGCCCCCGGCGTGGACGGTGGTCGCCATGCCGTAGCCGTCGCGCACGGCTTCGAACAGCCGTCGCACCCCACGCCCCCAGAGGTAGGTGGGCAGGTGGCTGCTGATCTCGTTGCACAGCAGGTAGGACTGCTCGGGTGCGGACTCTTCCAGGAAGTCGAAGCGCTCGTACCAGCCACGGAGGTAGATCGGCTTCACCTCCGGCGGCAGGAAGTCGAGCAACGCGGTGAGGGTCGTGGTCTTGCCGGCCCCGGGCGGCCGCGCGGCGACCACCAGCGAGGCACGCTGCTCGAGGGCCAGCCAGAGAAAGGCCGCCGTGCGCGCATCGAGGCTGCCACGGGAGATGAGCTCCACCATGGAGAGGGGCGTCGGCAGGTCGGCGCGGTATCCCCACCAGCCGAACGGCTCATCGTGCCGGCGCGCCTGTGGCGACCGCTGTGCCATCCGCCCCCTCGGTCCGTGCTGGGTGCTCGGATCAGACCATACCCGATCATAACGTATCTCGCGGAGCGGCGTCGGGCCGGCGCGGGAGGGACGCTGGGTCAGGCGGACTCGAGGGCCGCGATCACCCGGTCGGGAACGAGCGGATAGCGCTCGTGGCGCGCGTCTTCGGCGAGCAGGCCCAGGCAGGCCAGCACCAGCGCTCGGTGCTTGCAGTAGCGGTGGAACTCGCTCCCGCGGCAGGAGCAGAGGAGGTCGCCGTCCAGAATCGTCACCTCGTAGGCGCTGGCGTCGTCGCTGTGGCTGGTCACCGCCCAGGAGCGGTTGTCTCCGTTGAGGCGATAGGCCCGCAGCCCCTCACGCGTCGCCTTGTCCGCCATGCGCCGCCAGGTGGCGTTCGGGACCGTCATCTCGATCACGTTCACGGGCTTCATCGGCGCACCCTCCGCCCCTTCATGGTCGCTCAACTCGGGGCTAAGTATGCCACAGACGAGCGGTTTTTGCCGGACTGGCGCGGAAAACGGGCAGCGGGGCGCGTGTCTACACGCGGCCCGGGGAGCTCGGATTCGGCGCTCCCCGGGCCCCATGCGCACAGCGTGGAGTCGTCAGCGTGCGACCGGCATCCCCGCCCGGAACTGCGCCAGCGCCTCCCGGAACATGTCGCGGTGGTGACGCTCCCGCTCCACCGCCAGCCGGAACGTCGCCGCCGCGTCCGTCCGGCCGTCCTCCTCGGCCTCGGCGATGAAGCGCGGGTACATCTCGTCGATCTCGTAGCCCTCGCCGTTGGCCGACTCGTCGAGGTTCGCCTCGGTGTCGCCGAGCGCGCCGAGCACCTTCAGGTGGTTGAGGGCGTGGATCGTCTCCGCCCCGGCGGCCTCCAGGAAGAGCTGTGCGATCTCCGGATGCCCCTCCTGCATCGCCTGGTAGGCGTAGGCCACGTAGTGGCGGTTCGCCCGCGCCTCACCGGTGAACGCGGCCTCGAGGTTCTGCTCCGTCCTGCCCATAGCGTTGTCTCCCTGCGCAGCCCGCCGGGAGCGCACGCGCCGCGGCTCCCGTCCGGCATCGTCGTCGACGGCGAGCGCCCGCCCGCCGCCCCCCACTCTAGGCCATGCGGCGTTGCAGAGAGGCAACCATTGTCCCCATCAGCGTACCAGGATCGTCACAGGACTGCTCCGCCGGACCCTTGGCAAAACGCGCAAGCATCCTGGACCAACGGCCGGTCTGGGCCGCCGAATCTGCTGCTATACTGGCCGTTGGGCGGGGTGGTGGCGAACCGCGCTCGGCATAGAACGTGCGACCGCCACCTCTGGTCTGAGAGCCCCGCATCACACCCACCTTCGGGCGCGACCGGCTGTCAGGCCGGCGTCGTGACCGAGCGGAGCAGCCGGCTGGCCTCGCCCCATGAACCGCCGGGTGCGCGGAGCTACAGCGCAGTAGAGGGGAGATGGCATGCCAGGGGAGACATACGACGTGGTCCTGCTCGGCGGCGGGACCGGCGGCTACGTGGCCGCGATCCGCGGCGCGCAGCTCGGTCTCAAGGTCGCGGTCGTCGAGAAGGACAAGGTCGGCGGGACGTGCGTCCACCGCGGTTGCATCCCCACCAAGGCATTGCTCAAGAGTGGATCGGTCGCCCGGCTCTTCAACGACAGCGCCGACTTCGGCGTCACCGCCACCGGCGTCGAGATCAACTACCCCCAGGCGGTCAAGCGCTCCGGCCGCGTCGTCGACCAGAACTACAAGGGCATTCTGTTCCTCTTCCGTAAGCACAACATCACCCTCATCGACGGCACCGGCCGCCTCAAGGACAACCGCACCGTCAGCGTCACCAGGCCCGACGGCAGCACCGAGGACGTCAGCGGAAAGGCCATCATCATCGACACCGGCTCTCGTCCCCGGGCCATCCCCGGCATCGAGTTCGACGGCACCCGCGTCATCAACAGCGACCACGCTACCTGGGCCGACTGGCTTCCCAAGCGCGTCATCGTGCGCGGCGGCGGGGCGACTGGGGTCGAGTTCTCCACCATCTGGCGCGACTTCGGCTGCGACGTGACACTGGTGGGCCGGGTCGTCCCCAACGAGGACGCCGAGGTCTCGCAGGTCCTGACCCGCTCGTTCACCCGGTCCGGCATCAAGATCGTCCCCGACTACCGCCCGACGGCGGACGATTTCGACATCACCGAGGGCGGCGTCCGCCTGCGCGTGACGCGCAACGGTAAGGAGGAGGTCGTCGAGGCCGACACGCTGATGGTCGCGACCGGTCGTCAGGGGAACATCGAGGACATCGGGCTCGAAGCGCTCGGCATCAAGACCGATAGGAGCTACATCGTCGCCGACGACTACGGCCGCACCAGCGCGGACGGCATCTGGGCGATCGGCGACGTCATCGGCAAGCAGCAGTTGGCCCACACGGCGATGCACCAGGGCATCATCGTGATGGAGATGCTCGCCGGCGAGAACCCGATGGCGCTCGACCTGCTGCGCGTGCCGAACGTGACCTTCTGCCACCCGGAGATCGGCAGCGTTGGCCTGACCGAGAAGGAGGCCACCGACCAGGGGCACACGATCAAGGTCGGCAAGTTCCCGCTGACCGCCAACGGCAAGGCGCGCATCGAGGGCGAGAGCGAGGGCTTCGCCAAGGTGATCGCCGACGCCGACACCAACGACATCCTCGGGGTACACCTGATTGGCGGCCCGGCGACCGAGCTCATCGGTGAGGCCGCGCTGGCCAAGCTGCTCGAGGCCACGCCCTGGGAGATCGGACTCAACGTCCAGCCGCACCCGACGATCTCGGAGGTCATCACCGAGGCTGCCCTCGCCGTCGACGGCATGCAGATCCACATCTAAACCGCCCCGAGTGGCGCGAGTACCCCAGCCGAAGGAGGCTGCGTCATGAAGCAACACGACTCGGGAGGTGCCGGCCTTCAGACCCGGGATCGCCTTCCCGCGGGTCTCACCGACGCCGATCTGCTCCGCATGTACGAGTGGATGGTGCTGGCCCGGTCGCTCGACGAGCGCATGTGGCTGCTCAACCGCGGCGGCCAGGCGGCCTTCGTCATCTCCGGCCAGGGCCACGAGGCGGCCCAGGTTGCCCTGGCCTCCGCCCTCCAGGTCGGCAAGGACGTCCTCGTCCCCTACTACCGTGACCTCGGCATGGCCCTGGTCTTCGGCCTGACCCCGCGGGACCTCATGCTCAGCCTGCTCGGCAAGAAGGGTGACCCGACCAGCCAGGGCCGGCAGATGCCGGGCCACTTCTCCTCGCGGCGGCTCAATATCATCACCGGCTCCAGCCCGGTCGCCACTCAGGTCCTCCACGGCGCCGGGGTCGCGCTGGCGGCCAAGCTGCGCGGCGAGGACACCGTCGCCATGACCTGTGTCGGTGAGGGCGGCACCAGCGAGGGCGACTTCCACGAGGCGCTCAACTTCGCCTCGATCCACCACCTGCCGGTCATCTTCGTGGTCGAGAACAACGGCTACGCCATCTCGGTCCCCCAGCGTAAGGAGATGGCCGTGGCCAGCGTCGCCGAGCGCGCCGCCGGCTACGCCATGCCGGGCGTGACCGTCGACGGCCTCGACCCGATCGCCACCTACGTCGTGGCCCGGGAGGCGGTCGACCGCGCCCGCTCCGGCGGTGGCCCGACCCTCATCGAAGCCAAGGTCCACCGACTGACCCCACACTCCAGCGACGACGACGACCGGACCTACCGGCCGGCCGCCGAGCTCCAGGAGGAGCGCGCCCACGACCCGATCCCCATGTTCCGCGCTCGGCTGATGGAGCTGGGCGTGCTCTCCGAGCAGCAGGAGAAAGAGATCCGCGACCGCGTCAAGGCGCAGATCAACGACGCCACCGAGTTCGCGGAGCAGGCGCCGTACCCCGATCCGTCCGAGCTGATGCTGCACGTGTACGGGGCCTGAGGAGGCGCCACGATGGCCACCAAGCTGCTCATCGATGCCATCCGCGACACGATGTTCGAGGAGATGCGCGCCGACGAGCGCGTGATCGTCATGGGTGAGGACGTCGGCAAGCGCGGCGGCGTCTTCCGCGTCACGGCCGGGCTCGTCGACGAGTTCGGCGAGAACCGCGTCATCGACACACCGCTGGCCGAGGCCTCGATCGTGGGCGTCGCCATCGGCGCCGCCTTCCATGGTCTGCGTCCTATCGCCGAGATCCAGTTCTTCGACTTCATCCACCCGGCCATGGACCAGATCCTCAACGAGGCCGCCAAGATCCGCTACCGCTCAGCCGGCGACTTCAACTGCCCCATCGTCATCCGCACCCCGTACGGCGGCGGCGTTCACGGCGCCCTCTACCACTCCCAGAGCATCGAGGCCATCTTCACGCGCGAGCCCGGCCTCAAGGTCGTCGCGCCGATCATGCCGTCCGACGCGCACGGGCTGCTCAAAACCGCCATCCACGACGAGGACCCGGTCCTCTTCCTGGAGCACAAGAAGGGCTACCGCCTGGTCAAGGACGAGGTGCCCGACAACGACGGCGCCATCCCCATCGGCAAGGCCCGGGTGGTCCAGGAGGGCTCCGACGTCACTATCATTACCTACGGCATGATGCTGCTCGAGTCGCTGGCGGCCGCGAAGAAGGCCGCCGAGAAGGACGGCACCTCCGTCGAGGTGATCGACCTGCGCACCCTGCGGCCGCTCGACCGCGACGCGATCCTGGGCTCAGCGACCAAGACCGGCAAGGTCCTGATCGTCCACGAGGCCAACAAGATCGGCGGCGTCGGCGCCGAGGTGGCCGCCATGATCGCCGAGGAGGCCTTCGCCTACCTCGATGGGCCGATCATGCGGGTAGCCGGGGCCGAGGTTCCGGCCATGCCGTACAGCCCGCCGCTCGAGCACGCCTACTTGCCCAACCAGGAGAAGATCGGGGCGGCGCTCGACCGGCTCGCTGCCTACTAGACTGCCCCGATCGCGGGTGCCTTCCGGAAGGAGGCGTCGGTTCATGTCGACAACCAGTCGCGGGACCACGGTCCGCTTGCCCCAGCTCGGCGAGTCAGTCACCGAGGGGACGATCGGGGCGTGGCTCAAGCAGGTCGGCGAGCGGGTCGACAAGTACGACCCACTGGTCGAGATCACCACCGACAAGGTCAACGCCGAGGTGCCCGCACCGGTCAGCGGCGTGATCCTCGAGATCCGGGCCGAGGAGGGCAACACGCTGCCGGTCGGCGCCGAGCTGTGCGTCATCGATGAGGGCGGCACGGCCGCCGGCACCCTGGCCCCGGCGGCTCAGCCGCCCGCGGCGTCGGAGCCCGCGAGTCGCGCCAACGGCCACGGCGCCGGGACCCGGCCGCCACGTGCCGGCGGGGGCGAGGCCGACGTGCTGCGCACGCGCTCGTCGCCCGCGGTCCGTCGCATCGCCGAGGAGCACGGGGTCGACATCGGCCGCATCCAGGGCAGCGGCCTCGGCGGACGCGTGACCAAGCAGGACATCCTGCGCTACGTCGACGAGCAGCACGCCGCGCCGCCGACCCCGCCGGTCGAGGTCGCGCCACCCCCGGCCGCCGTGCGTGCCGCCGGCCGCGCGATCGAGGAGATCGTCACCGGGCCGAGGCCCGGGGAGATCGTGGCGCGGCCGGCTCCTCAGCCCGCCGCACCTCCGCCCCCGGTCGCGCAGCTACCGGCCGCGGCGGCGCGGCCCGAGGTCGCCATCTGGGAGGGAGACCAGGTCCTGCCGGTCGGCGCGGTCCGCCGCCAGATCGCCGAGCACATGGTGCGCAGCGAGCGGACGGCTCCGCATGTCACCCTCTGGATGGAGGTGGACATGTCGGGCGTCGTGGCCTCCCGCGCCCGCGCCCAGGAGCGCTTCCGGCAGGAGGAGGGCTTCGAACTCACCTACGTCCCGTTCGTTATCAAGGCCACCGTCCACGCCCTGCGCGAGCATCCGTACGTCAACGCCGTGTGGGACGAGGAGCGAATCATCCGCCGCAAGGCCATCAACATCGGCGTCGCCGTGGCCCTCGACGACGGCTTGATCGTGCCGGTCATCAAGCACGCGGACGACAAGAGCATCGTCGGGATCGCCCGCGCCGTGCGCGACCTCGCGCTGCGGGCGCGCGCCGGCCGGCTGGCGGTCGACGAGGTCCAGGGCGGGACTTTCACCGTGAACAACCCGGGAACCTTCGGGACCGTCCTCTCGACGCCGATCATCGTGCAGCCGCAGTCGGCCATCCTCAGCACCGAGGCGGTCGTCAAGCGGCCGGTGGTGGTGGAGGACGCCATCACGATCCGTCCCATGATGAACCTGTCGCTGTCGATCGACCATCGCATCCTCGACGGCCTGTCGGCGGCACGCTTCCTGGGCACGGTGAAGCACTGGCTGGAGAGTGTGCGGCCGGATACGCCTCTCTACTGAGGCAGCGCCGTACCGGTGAGCGCGAGTGACCATGCGGGCTCGACGGTCCGTTGGTCACTCCTGCACCGGTACGGCGTCGGCCAGATTATCGCAACTCGCCTCTTGATTTCCGCTGGCTTCCGCCCTACAGTAGGCCCATCGTTGGAGGAATCGTCAGCCGACGCGGCCGTTGGCTGGCGGCGACGGTGACGGCGACGCGTGGGACCGCGCGCCGTTGGAGATCGACCCGCGGGCGCGGCGCGGCTCACCACCAGCCCACGCCTGAACGCGACGGACACGTCGAGCAGGGCGCGGGCACCGGGCCGAGGACGCGCGATCGCGGGGCACGGCGGCACCGGGCGCGGGGTGCGGCCGGGAGCGGTGTGGTCGACACTTAGGTGTCGGCCGTCGCGGCGTCATGAGGAGGAGCGGCCAGGCGCGTCCGGCTCGACACCGGCGACCGCCGGCCGCAGGGCGATGGAAGGCGTGAGAGACATGCTCAAGCGGTTGGCGAGTTGCGCCGTGCTCCTGGCGTTGGTGCTGCTGCCGGCGTGCGGCGGGGGCACCACGGGCGTGCCCACACCTACCAGCGCTTCCAAGCTGGCGTCCACCGCCGTGACGAGCGCCTCGCCGCAGTCTGCCGCCACCGCCCCGGCGGGCACCGGCAACCTTCCCACGCTCACCTGGCAGCAGGTCGTCCAGTTGCTCAGCCCCTCGACCGTTATGATCCGCGCCGACTTCCCGGCCAGCGCCGTGCAGGACGCCGGCCTGGGGTCGGGTACCGGCATCGTCATGACCAGTGACGGCTACATCCTGACCAACGCCCACGTCGTCGACGGCGCCGCCGACATCACCGTCGCGGCCGCGGGGTCTAGCCAGCAGCGACCCGCCCGCTTCGTCGGCATCTCCCCGTGCGACGACCTGGCCGTCATCAAGGTC
>DATKRJ010000476.1:0-5037 GCA_035532355.1 Thermomicrobiaceae bacterium
ACAAGCCCGGAGTTCCTGGCTTCTCTGGAACGTGAAGGCGAGAACTCCGGGACGGAGGGGCGTTGAACATGATGCGCGGACCGGTGAGTTCGTGGACCCGCGGATGGCGGCCGCGGCGACCGGGTGCGGCGCAGTCGTCACTCGTCGCCATCGACGCGTTCGGTCGCGGCTGCCTGCTCGGCCTCGATCTCGACGACCGCTGCCAGCCGGCGGAGATAGGCGGCGGTGAGCTGGACGGCGTCGATCAGGTAGCCGGCGTCGGGTCGACCGCCGCCGGTGACGTGGGTGCGCAGCGCGCCGAAGACGACGTCGTGATGGGCGGGGCTGCGCAGGAACTCGTCGAGCTCGCCCAGGAGCTCTGCGAGCAGAACAAGCTCGTCGACGGGAAGCGTCACGCTCGCTGGCCGGGCGGGGCTGTCCGGTGGATGCATGGCTCAGGCCGGAGCGGCGGTCGCGCCGCGGTCGAGGTGGTCGATGGCGGCGGTGTAGCGGTAGGCGCCGGCGGTCGAGAGGCCGAACAGGTCGGAGACGCGGCGGATGTCGCCGCGGCTGGCGTGCGCTTCGTCGAGGATGCGGTCCTGGCGGATCGCCTGCGGCGACATCCCGAGCCGTTTGCGGATCCACCAGGGCGTGACCGGCCGGGTGCGGCCGTGGCTTTGGTCGTTGACGAACAGGTGCGCGTTGACGGTCGCCGGCCAGCGGCGCGCGCGGTAGTCGAGGTAGGCGGCGAGCCGTTCGCGGACGGGGTCGGCGAGCAGGATCGTCTGGGCGCCGATGTGGAGGCGGCCGTCGCGCAGGTCGGTCAGCTTGAGCTCGCGCAGCTGCCAGACGCGGACGGCGTGGAAGGCCAAGAGCGCCGCGAGTGCGGCGCGCGCCGGGTCGTCGGAGTCGAGCAGCGACCGCAGCGCGGCGAGATCGATCGGCGCGGGAATCGGCTGCTCCGGCTTGGGAACGCTGAACCGCGCAGCCGGGTTGACGAAGACGAGCTGACGGCCCTTGAGCACGCGGAAGATCGAGCGCAGCCCCTGCAGCATCCGGTCACGCGGCGTCCCGCTCGCAGGCAGCGCAGCGAGGACGTCCTCGCGCGCGATCTCGCGCAGCGACTCGTGTCTGGCCGCCCAGCTTCGCAGCGCGGGCAGCGCGAAGCGGAACTGACTTGCGGTGGTCTGGTCGGAACGGGGCCGGTAGCGGGGCGGCGTGGCGCTGCCGTTGCGCATCACCTCAAACCAGACGAGCAGCTCACTCCGCATCTGCTCCGGGAACGCGGCCAGCTGGACGGCGAACCAGCCGACGATCGCGGGCTCCCGATCGGGCTCGAGCATGCCGGCGGCGGCGAGCACGTCGAGCACGCCGCGAGCGGAGATCCCGAGTTGCGAGAGCGGCAACACCTCGCTCTCGCGGATCGGCGCGCCCGGCGTGTCCTGGATCGAGAGCAGCATCCGGATGCCACGCTGCACCGGCTCGGTCGTCGACGCCCGCCAGCCGTAACGGGCGGCGTGCTCGGCGGCGAAGCGCTGCAACGCGTCGGCGAGCCACGGGTCGGGGAGCGGCGGCAAGCCGTGCCGCTGACCCGCCTGAAGGTCGCGCGGCCACTCGAACAGGACGAGCTGGCGGTGGGCGACCGGTTCGATCGGCGCGGGCGCTGCTGCCGGCGGCGCTGCCTGTCTGTGCGCCTTGGCCTTGGGGCCGCCGCCGGCGCGGAACATGTCGGCGAGGAACAGCTGCTGGCCATGCCTATTCGCATCAGCGAGCGTGACGAAGCGCGCGAGCGAGCGGCCCTCGAGCCGGAGGACCCGCGTCCTTTGTCTACGGCAGAGCCGGCAGGCGCCCTCCCGGTCGAGCGGGAGCGTGCGGGCGCAGCTGCGGCACTCGCCCTCGTCGTGGTGGGCCCGCCAGCCCTCGCAACCCTTGCAGCGCCACTTGCGGGTCCGGGTCGCGCCCCAAGCGTGGCAATCGCGGCAGGCGTCGACTCGCTGCGGCGCGCGCGGGTGGCAGCGGCCGCACAACCCGCCGGTGTAGTAGCCGCTGCTCGCGCCGCAGCGCAGACACGGCGGTGGCACGACCGGTCCGCCCGGCCAGCAGTCGAAGCAGAAGCCGGCGCCGACCATCGCGGCCGGTCGCGTCACGCAGACGCGGCAGCGGCCCGGGCCGCTCACGCCGGCGGCAGCGAGCGGTGCCGCCCGAGCCGCGGCGGCGGCAGCCCTTGCGTGCCCGTCTCCTGCTTGGCCGCCGGTCTGCGCGCGGCGACCTTGTCCGGTTCGGCGATCAGCAGCTCGGCCGGGCCGCACTCGAGCACCGCGCAGATCACGTCGAGGTCGTCAAGGCGGACGCTCTTCGGCGCCCCCGACCAGAGCGCCGACATCTTGCCGGCGCTGATCTCGAGGCCCGCCTCGCCGAGGCGGCGGCGCATCTCGGTTGATTTCCAGATGCCGCGCTCGGCGGCGGTCATGCGCAGATTCCAACGCACGATCTCAACCTCCTTCAGGTTGGGAGAGACGCACGGCGACACGTTCGTTGGCGGCCGCCCAGGCGTGCTCGATGTGGTCGGCGTGGACGTGGATGTAGCGGGTCGTCGTCGAGAGCCACTCGTGCCCGAGCAGCTCCTGGATCGCCTTCAAGTCCATCCCCCGCGCATACAGAGAGGAGGCGCAGAAGTGACGCAAGGTGTGCGGCGTCAGCCGGCCGCTCCAAGCAGGCAGCCAGCACTCGACCGCGGCGGCGAGCCCGCTGCGCAGCCCCTCGTCGCCGATCCGGCGGCAGAAGCCCGTGTGCGGGTCGCGCCGCTCGCTCGGCAAAAGCGGCGCCTCGGGATCGGTGTAGTCGTCTCCGAACTGGTGCCGCACCTCAACCAGCCACCAGTCCAAGAGCTCGTCGACCTGGTTGATCGCCGGCACCAGCCGCGTCTTCGGCCCGCGACCGCGGCTGCCCTTGCCGAAGCGGACGTGCAGCTTGCCGTACTCGCCGAGGTCGCGTCGCCAGTCGCGGATGTCGAGCATGTAGCTCTCCTGGATCCGCAAGCCGGCGCGACGCCACAGCGACGCCGCCAGGTAGTCGCGCGCCGCCGGCAAGAACTTGCGTGCACCCGGCAGCCACTCTCGCCACGCCACAAACAGCATCTCCACCTCGTCTTCGGAGGGCGGCACCCGGATCGCGCCGTAGTCCGGATTGGCGGGCCGGTTGAACTCATCGATCGGCTGCGCGACGACATGACCGGTCAGAGCGTGGATGTCGCCCTGGTAACGCGCGATCAAGAACTCGAAGAAGCCACGCAGCGCGCACGCCTTCTGCTGCACCGTCAACCGCGCCCGCCCCAGCTCGCGCCGCTGGAAGGCGAGGAAGCGATCCGCGTCGCTCGGCTGCGCTGTCCAGACCGGGCGACCCAGGAAGCGGACGAACTCAAACAGCGCCGAGCGGTCGCCGGCGATCGAGCTGTCGCTGAAACCAGAACTGACCGCAGCCAGCAAGTACTGGTCGACGAGCTCCTGCTCGAAGTCCTCCAGGTCCTGCGCCGTCCGAAGCGGCCGCGCCCACTCCAACGACCGCACTACCGCCAACCCCACACCCACCCCGCTTCACTCTCGATGACTGAGCGTCTGAACTCCCGGATTTATTTCATAAAAGATGAAGAACCGTCAACTTCGCAAGCGCAGCGCAAGCCCAGAACGCAAGCCCACTGCGGAACCGACACCCCCAGCGAACTCAAGCGACTTCCTGCAACCGATCCGGCCGAGCTCACCGCCGCTGACGCGGACGCGGAGGTTTCGCTGTGAGTCGGCTGCTGCTGATCGGCGCCGCCTGTGTCCTGTTGCTGCCGGTGCTGGTGATCAGCGCCGCCACCGGCGGCATCGCCGTCGCCGCCCCAACCGAGACCGCGGCCACGACGATCCCGCCCGAGTACCTCGCCCTCTACGAGCAGGCGGGGATCGCCTCCGGATTGCCGTGGCAGCTGCTTGCCGGGGTCGGCAAGGTCGAATGCGACCACGGCCGAAACCCGGACCCCGCCTGCTGGAAACAAGGCGTCGAGAACAAGGCGGGTGCGGGCGGGCCGATGCAGTTCCTCGCCAGCACTTGGGCGACGTATGGCCTCGACGCCGACAACGACGGCCAAGCGGACCGTTGGGACCCGGCGGACGCGATCTTCAGCGCCGCCAACTACCTGAAAGCAAGCGGCGCCCCCGGCAACGACGAGGCGGCGCTCTACGCCTACAACCACTCGCAAAGTTACGTGCAGGAGGTGCTCGCCTGGGCCGGCCTCTACGCCGAAGCCGACCCCGGCTCGACCACTGACACCACCGCCGCGACAACGCCCGCCCTCGGCACGGCTGCTGGGGCGAGCTCAGCGGCGCAGACGGCTGTCGCCTACGCGCTCGCCCAGCTCGGCACTCCCTACCGCTGGGGCGGCGATGGGCGGGGCGGCTTCGACTGCTCCGGGCTCGTCCAGGCCGCCTACGCGAGCGCCGGTGTCGAGCTGCCGCGGGTGGCGCAGGCGCAGCTCGATGCTGGCCCGCCGGTGCCGGCCGGGCAGCCGCTCGAGCCGGGCGACCTCGTCTTCTTCGGCAGGAGCCCTACCGCGGTCGAGCACGTCGGGATCGTGGTCAACCCAGCGGCGAATGAGATGGTCGACGCGCCCCATACCGGTGCGGTAGTGAGGCTGGAGCCGTACAGCGGCTGGGGCGATCTCGTCGGGGTTACGCGCCCCTCCAACGGCGAAGGAGCAGGGCGGTGAGAGCGCCGTGCAGGCGGGTCGGCACTGGTCGTTCCTTGTGGTCGTTCCTTGTGGTCGTTCCACGAACGACCACCTCGACTGCCGTGAAGCCGGCATGGTCAGCGGGATTCGCGCTCGCTGCTGATCGGCGACTCCTCACCCTCAGTTCAATGCATGCTGTTCGTCCGCACGGCCGTCTCGGGCGGCTGCTAACGCACCCGCCCGACCTCCAGAGGCTGCTGGCGCACCTGCTGACGCAGGCACACCAGCTCCTGCCCGTCGGCAGCGCGCTGCTGGCCGGCATCGCCGGCCTGCTCGCGCTGTTCGCACTG
>DATKRJ010000477.1:0-2083 GCA_035532355.1 Thermomicrobiaceae bacterium
TGTTCGAGGGATCGGGCCACTTCCCGGCGGCCGACGCCGCCGACCGCTGGCACAAGCTCTACTTCGACTTCCTCGCTTCCATCCACTAGACACCGGCCCACGGGTGCACGACGATCTTGTAGGTGATGGGGGTCAGGCCACCTCGATCTGAGTGTGGAGGCTTTGCCAGAACTCGTCCCAACGGCCGCTCTGCTCGCAGCAGCGCAGCGCGATGATCGCCTCTGCTCCGCGCACAGTCCAGCGCATGCCGGAGAGTTTCAGGCGCTGACCGATCAGCGTCTTGCATCCGGCCTCGACCGTCCCCGATCCGACGAATAGACCGCGCCGGCGGAAGTCCGCGTAGCGCATCCGCTCGCGGTTGTTGTCGAAGTAGGAGATCAGCTGGCGGATAGGGTCGCCGTCCCGTCCCGGCTTGAGCAGCTTCTGCAGTCGTTCCAGGATTGCCTCGACGTCCCCGCGATCCAGCTCGGCCACTCGTGCGTTCAGCCAGGGAGCACGGTCGGGATCGCCGGGTGAGTAGAGCAGGTTGGCGAAGGCACCGACGTGTTCGCGGGCGTGGTACAGGTCCACGATGTGGGTGGCGCGGGGGAAGTGCTCGTCGGCCACGTTCCAGATCCAGTGAGCGCCATCCCCGATGGCGACCACCTCCTTGGCGCGGTCGACGCCACGTCGGGCGGCCTCGGCGTAGAGGAGCTGGCCGAAGCGGTCGGCAGACTCGACGACGGCCAGGTAGCTGGATGACCTGGGGTCGCGCACTGGCCGGCCTTCCTCGTCGACCTTGGTCTGGGTGAAGATGCAACCGACCTTGACCTCACGCGTGTGCGCCCGACCGTCCGGGCCCTTGCCCGCTCGCCCCACGTTCTCCCTGGGCACGGTGGGCACGCCGGTGCCGTCGATGGTGACGTAGAGCCTGGGGATGGGCGGTCCGGAGGGAAGTGGGATCAGGCTACCGTCGAGCAGGCCCTGCCATTCCTGCTCGAGCCGGGCTTTGATGCGGGCGCCGTTCGCCTCCGCCACGCGCTCCACCTGCTTGGCGGTGACGTCGATGCCGGCCAGTTCGCTCAGATCGCGGCGGCTCCGCTCGAACGGCCCCTGGCCGCCGGTCCGGGAGAGCATGCGCTGAACGCCGGGGCTGTAGCTGGTGCCGACCACGTCCAGGTCCTCGTCTTTGGGGACGCGGCCTTTGTCACAGGCGTCGCAGTGGTAGTAGGCGCGGCGCAGCGTGATGGGCGCCAGCACCGTGGTCAGGCTCTTCTCCCGATAGCTCACGAACTCGGCCTGGTGGCCCTGGCCACAGTCGATGTGCGGCCCCCGGTGGCCGGAGTCGACGTCCAGCAGCTTCTCCAGGAGGTTGCCGCCGAGCCGATGCACTCCCGCCCGGATGAGCATCTCGCTGGCGGCCAGATCCAGCTTGCCCAGCTCGCCGACCTGGCTCAGTATGCGGTCGACGAGGCGGTCTACTTCGCTGGCGATCTCCGCCCGAAGCGCCGTTTGGAGCCCTTTTTTTCCGCCGCCGCCTCGGCCTCGGCGGTCGGGATTACCGGGCGCACCTCGCAGATCTGGTCGTTGACCTCCACCACCTCGTCGACCAGGGCCCGAAAGCGCTGGTAGTTGCCCACCTCACGGCGGACCTTGGTCAACTCCGGTCCCGGCTGCAGATGTCGGTTGACTGTCTTGCCACCCTCCGAGCGGGTCAGGTTGTACTGGGGGCCGTGGCCCGGATGGTCGGGAGCGGCACAGGCGCAGTTCGACTTGCCGCAGCGGCGGCGGACCTCGTGGAAGGAGCCGCGACGGAAGTCGCCGACTTCCCTCATCTGCTCATAGAGCTGCCGGCGCCGGACTTCGAGCTGGGGTAGGTCGTCGTGCTGAGACGTCATCTCGACTCCTGGGTTGGCGGCCTGAGTGCGGGCGTCACTCAGATTACCAGTGAATCGAAGCTGGAAGCTAGAGCTACCTACAACGACGTCGCACACCCGCTGCCTTCGGTTTTCTTGACGCGCAGGGGCGCAACGGGTTTACTTACCGGGCGCCCGGCTGGTCTCAGCCGGGCGGGTGAGGGGATATGGGCGGCATGTACGGACTT
>DATKRJ010000478.1:0-2221 GCA_035532355.1 Thermomicrobiaceae bacterium
CGGGGCGGCTACGACGAGGTCACGGTTGAGGTCGGTACCGGTCAGCGGCGCAAGGTGCGTTTCTCCGGGGTGCTCCTCGGACAGTGGCGCCACACCGACGGCATACGGATCGACGAGTATCGCGTCTACCGGACGCGCACCGGCAAGTTCGCGGTGTACCTGGAGCACACGCCCGACTGGACCTGGTCCGGCGGCTGGGGCAAGAAGCCCCCTCCGGGTTGGCTCAAGTACCTCGGACTGGGCAATCCGGAGCAGGACTGGGGCTTCGCTCAGGCCGAGTCGACGCTGGAGGTGGCCGACTCGCTGGAGGCGCTGCGCGAGAAGATGCCGGGCGAGCTCTACGACATGGTCGCGGCGGTGGCCGACCAGCCCGCCGTCGAGGACCTCGACATCTGACGCGCGCCGTCCCGGCGGCCCGTCCGCCGGCGATCCGTGTGTCGCGGTCACTGACCCATTGATGCGGACGGACCCGGCGAACCGGCCGGACGCGGCGCAACGCCGGGTCGGCCGAGCAGGGAGGTGCTGTGCCTCAAACGGGTCGTCCCGTCGCGAAACGAGGGGACATCATGGCAGCTCCGCTCCGGCCGGCCATCGCGGCGACCGGGCTGCGCAAGGCGTTCGGCGACCACGTCGTGCTTGACGGCATCGACCTCGACATCGCCGCGGGGTCGATCTTCGCCCTGCTCGGCCCCAATGGGGCCGGCAAGACCACCACCGTGCAGATCCTCTCCACCCTCCTCCCGGCCGACGGCGGCGAGGTCCGCGTCGCCGGGTACGACCTGGCGCGCGACCCCGCGGCCGTGCGCGCGGCGATCGGCGTCACCGGCCAGTTCTCCGCGGTGGACGACGTGCTCACCGGCGAGGAGAACCTGATCCTGATGGCGGACCTGCACCACCTGGGTCGGCGGGAGGGACGGCGGCGCTCGGCCGCGCTGCTCGAGCGCTTCGAGCTCTCCGACGCCGCCGGCCGGACGCCGGCTACCTACTCCGGCGGCATGCGCCGGCGGCTCGACCTCGCCATGAGCCTGATGGGCGACCCGCGCATCATCTTTCTCGACGAGCCCACCACCGGGCTCGACCCGCGCAGCCGGCACACGATGTGGCTGATCATCCGCGAACTGGTGGCGGACGGGGTCACCATCTTCTTGACCACGCAGCACCTGGACGAGGCCGACGAGCTCGCCGACCGGATCGCCGTTCTCGACCGCGGCAAGCTGGTCGCCGAGGGACCCCCGGCCGAGCTCAAGCGCCTCGTTCCGGGCGGCCACATCCGGCTGCAGTTTACCGACGTCGAACGGCTCGACTCGGCCGCGCGGGCGCTCGACGAGGTCTCCCGCGACGACGCGGCGTTGACGCTGCAGGTCCCCAGCGACGGCAGCGCCCGGTCGGTCCGGGCCGTGCTCGACCGGCTCGACGACGAGGCGCTCGCGGTCGGCGGCCTGTCGGTGCACACGCCCGACCTCGACGACGTCTTCTTCGCCCTCACCGGGCGCCCCGGCGCCGGAAAGGAGTGCGCGCGATGACTGCCAGCTCCCACGCCCCGGTCGACTCGGCGACGATGCTGCGCCGCGATCTCCGGCACACGCTCCGCAACCCCGTGCTGGGGCTCGGCTCGATCGGCACGCCGGTCGTCTTCCTGCTCCTCTTCAACTACGTGTTCGGCGGCGCGCTGAGTGCCGGCATGGGCGCCGCCGAACCCGGCCGCGGGCCCTACGTCGACTACCTGGTTCCCGGCATCATCGTCATGGTCGTGAGCATGGGCGCGGGGACGACCGCTATCGGCGTGGCCTACGACCTCACCGCGGGCATCGTGACCCGCTTCCGAACCATGGCGATCGCCCGCGGATCCTTGCTGATCGGCTACGCGCTCGCAAACGTGTTCCGCACGCTGGTTAGCCTCGTGCCGGTCATCGGCATCACCCTGCTGATGGGCTTCCGCTCCGGCGCCGGCCCCCTGCAGTGGGTCGAGGCGTTCGGGCTGCTGGCGCTGTTCGCGTTGGCGATCTCCTGGCTCGCGATCCCCTTCGGCCTGGTGACCGGTACCCCCACCGGGGCCAACACCTCCACGCTCGCCTTCCAGCTGTTGCCGCTCCTCAGCACGGCGTTCGTCAGTCCGGCGGCTATGCCGGCTCCGGTGCGCTGGTTCGCCGAGCACCAGCCGATCACGCCGGTCGTCGAAACCGTCCGCGGCCTGCTCGCGGGGACACCGGTCGGGCACGAG
>DATKRJ010000479.1:0-3359 GCA_035532355.1 Thermomicrobiaceae bacterium
CGCGGGGCACTCGAGGAGGAAGGTCAACCACTGCTTCAGATCCGGCGTCGCTCCGGCCCGGAGTGCGCCATAGAACCCCGTCACTCCCTCGGATTCCTCCCGGCCACGGAGCAGATCCGCCAGCGCGGCTTGAAATTCCGGACGGTACCGTACCAGGATCGCCGCGGCCGTTGCGGGGAACTGCCCGGTCCGGCCCGTTTCCTGCACCAGGGCTTCGATGCCGGCCAGGTGCCACTCGCGCGGGAGTGCCAGGGAGAGGAAGTCCTCGATCTCCGACCAGGACGCCGGCAGCCAGTGGAGAAACCGCGGACCACGAACGTCGCCGGCCGCCCCGGCCCAGCGCTCGAGCAGCCAGGCGCGAACCTCCCAGGGGAAGCGCTCGTCCGGTGGCCCGGCGCTCAGCTTCGTGACGAACCGGAAGAAGGCCGCGGTCTGCCGGCGGCGCTCACCCGGCATGACGACCGCGGCGACATCGTCGAGGAGAAAGCCGGCGGTACCCAGATCCCGCGTCTCAACTAGCAGGCGGCCCGCGCGCTCGACCGCCTCCATGGCGAGCGCGTGGAGTGCCGCGTCCAGCTCCGGCTGTCGTGCGCGGCGTGGCCCGCTCAGCCTCGGCCCCACCGCGCGTCGCCACCAGTTAGGCTCGGTCACGGCCTGGTCGAGGAAGAACCGCCGCACCGGGGCAAGCCCGAGCTGTCGCGCGGCGACGGCTGGGTAGTCGAGGAGGATTGGCAGATCGTCACGCCGCAGCGCGTCGGCCTCGAGCAGGCGGAAGAGGGTCAGGTAGGAGCCGAGCTCGACGACGCCGCTTTCCTCCGCGCTGGCAACGAGGGCGTCGAGCCGTTGGAGTTGTCCTGACGTGAGCCGCTCGGCGGCGAAACGCGCGAAGCGGGCCACCACGGGGTCGGAATCCGGCACCGACGAGCGCTCCCGGTCGAATCCGTTGACCACCAGTCCGCTCTGATAGCAGCGGGCCGGGAGGTCGTCCTGCGGGGTTGCGAATACGCCGCGCTGGCCACGCCACCAACTCGTACCGACCAGCCGGGTCTCGGCACGCAGGACCGCCTGGCCAGGCTGGTAGGTCGTGAACGTCAGGCCGCTGAGCAGCCCGCGCGGCAGCGCGCGGGTCAGCCCGTAGATGACGGTGGCCACGTCGTCGGGTACCGCGGCGATGTAGAGACGCTGATCGGGCCGCAGCGAACAGTACGCGGCGATGGCCGGCTCCAGCAGCGCCACGACTCCCGGTCGGGAAAACGCCCCAGGCTCGAGCGGGCCCGCAGCGAGACGCTCGGGCACGACGGACTCGAGCGCGATCTGGTCGCCCGGCAGCCGTTCGTCCGAGGACTGCCAGAAGGGTGCGCGCCAGAGCCGGATCGCCTCCCGTGCCGTGATCTCCGGGGGCAGCCCGGCGAGGGCGTGCGTGAAGTAGACCGTCGGTCGACCGCTGGTGTCTCTGGCCCCGACGATCGTGCGATGGACCAGCACCCGCTCGTCCCCGGCCACCGCCAGCGTGAGGCATAGCGGCGCCTCAGCCGTGTCCATGCGAACGGGGTCCACGTCATCCGGCAGGTGGAAGACCAGGTAGGGAGCGATCGTCTTGAAGCGCGGATCCTCGACCGATCGGATGCCCGCCGACACGGCACGCGGCTGCCATCCATCACGACCGCGCAACCCGTTCCGTGACCAGGCGTACCAGATCTGGTCAGCCATCACGGGCGTCCTCGCCGTCACCGGAGACGGATGGGGCAGCGGACTGAGGTCCCCAGCGACGCACCAGTGATTGGAAGGCGGAGTCGCGCTCGGAGCGACGGTACTGCTGGGTCTTTCCGGTCGGAATCTCCTCGGTGCCGGTGCCACGAGGATGCTCCACCGTCGGCGCCGCGACAACCGCCGGGTCCGCGCGGGGGACGCGTCTTGTCGGCTGGCCCCCGGGCACCCGGATCGTCTCCTCCCCAACCCGCTCCTTGCCCGCTCCATTCCGCTGGATCAGCCGCCGCCCGGGCGTCGCCGGTCGCGGCTCGGCGACCCCGCGCGGAACGTCGAGGACGTCGAGGCGATCCAGGATCCAGACGATGGGATCGAGGCAGTGCAGCGGTGTGACCGCTTGAAACTGCCCGTGTCGATCAGGCTGACCGGTTGCCGAGACGGCGAAGAAGCGGACCCCACGGCCCGACCGGTCGAAGCCTCTGGCGGTATCGCAGATGGCGTCTCCGCCCGCGTCCCGCAGAAGCTGCTCGACCCGATCGCTCAGACTCTGCCCCCGGGCGTCGGTCCACGTGCTGTAGTCGGGCTCGCGTGCCAGCTCGTCGTCGAAAAAGGACTTCGCTCCGGGCAAGGTGGAGTAGTGCAGCAGGTCTGCCTTGGCCAGGACGACCGCGGTAGGGTGGCGCCGGCGCCAGCGCACCATGCCGCGGGACTCCTCTCGCACGCTCGCGATCAGCGACTGAGTGTCGCGCCGTTTCTGCTCGAGCACCCCCGGCTCCCACTTCTCGTCGAGCAGGGGTTCGGCGTCGCGGTACAGGGCAGGCAGGATCCGGGGATCGACGATCAGGAGGCGCGCCGTGGCATGGTGGACGTAGCGGTGATACCGCATGCGCTCGGTGCCGCGCAGCAGCTGCTCCCCCGGAGCATCGTAGAAGACGAGATTGACCGACCGCTCCCGGTCGCGGCAGAGCCAGCCGAGCCACCGGGGCGTCGCGAGGTCGGCGGCCGCCAGCACGCGCGCCACTCGCGCCGGCGACTGGTAGCGCAGCACGTAGATGAGCGGCCGGTTGCTCTGTCTGAAGCGGGGTTCGGGCGATTCCGCTCCGACGGCGGGATTCCCCGAGATGACCCGGTTACCGCCAAAGAGCGGGTCAAAGTAGAAGCGCCGGTAGTAGCTCTCGGTGCTCTCGTCGATGGCATCCACCGGCAGGGCGCCGTAGTGCTTGAGGCGCGACCGATCCGTCAGCTCGCGGATCATGGCCGCCACGATATGGCTCTTACCCGACGCGCCCGTCCCGATGATGCCGATGATGGTGTCGCTCAGGTACTCCGCGCGCAGGGGGAGGAGGCTATGGCAGTGGGGGCAGACGCGGCCGGCCTGTTTCCCGACGTAGCGCTCGCCGTAGGCCGGGCGCACATAGAAGAACGCGAGGAGCCGGCGCCAACCTTCGGGTGGCGGGTCGAGCTCCTCGCCGGCCTCCGCGACGTACGCGTCCCGCAGCCCGTCCGACTCCACCCGCGCGCCCGCGATAGCGCAGTGGCCGATCCGGATCCGCTCGAAACAGAACGGGCACCGGACCTTCCGCAAGGGATTGATCCACGGCATGGTCGACCTTCCTCCGCTACCACCGGGCCGGCTGGCGCGGGCGACCGGA
>DATKRJ010000480.1:0-2121 GCA_035532355.1 Thermomicrobiaceae bacterium
AGCTCAGGGTCATGGCAGAACGTGCGGAAGATACCCTCGTTGATCTCGTCGCGCGAGACCAGCGGACATGCCAGGGCGTCCGCGAGCCTGCGCGCCAACGTTGATTTGCCGGATCCCGGGCGTCCGCTGACCACGACGAGCGTCGGCCTGCTACCGAGCGTCATCGGGCGCAGAAGGTTGGGGGTGCCATGCGACCTCCTGCCGGCCATCGGCGTACTTTCGCTGACCAGGCGACGAAACGCCGCCCGTCGGCCGCGACTGTATCTGGGCCCGCACGACGCTCGCCACTGCGCGAGCGTTCCGTATACTAGGGCTGGCAGGCGGCCACGGAGGTCAACACGCGACATGACGCAGCCCCGGAGTCATGACCGGCGCGACGAGCGCTTAAGTGGCTTCCTGTTCTCGCCGGCCTCCTGCTATCCTTCTCCGGCGGCGTACATCGCCGACGACACCGGCGCGATCTTGCGCACGTGGAGCCACCCGGCACATCAGCCGAGGCCAGAAGACGATCCGCCGAGCTACCTCCGCGGCTGGAACCACGTCGAGGTGGATGCTGGCGGGAACCTGTTCGCGATCGTCCCGCTCCGTGCCCTGCTCAAGCTCACGCCGGAGTCGGAGCTGGAGTGGTCCTGCGACGTCGCCGCGCACCACGATCTCGCCATCGACGGTGCCGGAACTGTCCTCATCCTGACGGAGGCACCGCGGCGAGTGCTGGCCGGCGGACGCTCCCACGTCGTGCTAGACAACCTGGTGACGTTCATCGACCTGGGCGGCTGGGTGAAGACCGAGATCTCGCTCTACGACGTCCTGAGGACGGACCCAGGCCTGCGACGGCTCATCGACAATTCGATCCGGCGCCGGAGCGAGGAGTTCCGGTACCGTGGATGGCCGACGCCCGACGACGACGTCCCCCCTGCGGTGGTCCGGGAGACTCAGGCGATCCTCAGGACCGCGACCTACCACGGCGAGCGACGGCGAGCTCTGCGGCGGCTGCGCGACCTGCCCGGCTCGCCCTGCGACGTCCTGCACACCAACACGCTCGAGTTCCTGGACGCGCACCCAGGGGGTATGTGGGAGCGCGGCGACTTGCTGCTGTGCATGCGTGAGCTCAACACGATCGCCGTCGTCGATCTCGCCCGCGCCGAAGTCCGGTGGCGGTGGGGCCTGGGTGAGCTGTCCGGCCCGCACCAGCCGTCGGTGCTGCCCGACGGGCGGGTCCTTGTGTTCGACAACGGCGTCGGCTTGCGCCGTACCCGCCTGGTCGCGGTCGATCCGGCCACGCGGGAGGTGGTCTGGAGCTGGTCAGCGCACCCTCCGCGCTCGTTCTTCTGCCCGCTGGCGGGCGGGTGTGAGGCGCTGGCGAACGGCAACATCCTGGTCACCAACTCGACCGCGGGCGCGGCGTTCGAGCTGACCATGGACGGCCGGATCGTGTGGCAGATGGCCCTCCCCGTCGAGATCTACGGAGCGGAAAGGGGCCGCGTGTCGATCTACCGCATGTCGGCAGTGGCACCCGAAGTAATGGCGCAGCTTGGAGAGCATCATCCAGTGGAGAGCCCTGCCGTGCGATCACCGGCGCTGCGCCGCGGTCCCGTCGAGACGACCGCGGCCGACCTCACCTGCGGGCGCACATGCGAGTCGTGATCATCATGCGAAGCCAGTCCGGCGTCCCGGGCGGAGCCGGCGTCCCGGGCGGACAGATCGGGATGGTCCAGCTCGCCAGGGCTCTCGCGCGGCTCGACGTGGATGTCGAGCTGTTCGTCGGCGGCCGTCGCATGGGCTACCTCACCGGCCTGGACGGGGTCACAACGACGTACTTCCGCTGGCCCGCCTGGCTCGACCGGCTGATCAAGCTCAGCCCTGCGCGCATCCGGACCCTCGCAGCGAACCTGCGGCGGCGGCGCTGGCTCGATGCCGTGGCTTCGCTTCCCGGCATCGCCTCGGCGGACGTGATCCACGTCCAGGGACTCGAGGACGCCGAGTCACTCCTCACGAAGTTCAGCGGCCCGCTCGTCGTGACGCACTGGGGCCGGGTTCGACGGTGGCGACCGCGTGATCCGGGCCCGGATGACGGTCAGAGCCTGCTGCACCGGATCCAGCGAATCCGCGAAAGCGTCAAGC
>DATKRJ010000481.1:0-8351 GCA_035532355.1 Thermomicrobiaceae bacterium
CACGAGTCCGTCCAGCCCGGCGTCCGTCGACGTCACCATGCCGCCTTCGCCGGTCGTGATCGACTTGCGGGGATGGAAACTGAAGCAGCCCATCTCACCAAAGGTCCCCACATGTCGTCCGTGATACGAGGCACCCAGCCCACACGCTGCGTCTTCAATGATCCAGAGGCCATGACTCTTGGCCAATTCGAGGAGAGGTATCATGTCGGCGGGCAGCCCGAACAAATGCACCGGGATCAGACCGACAGTGCGATCCGTAATCAGTGGTTCCACACGGGCGACATCGATGTTGAACGTTGTCAGATCGATATCGCAGAAGATCGGCGTCGCCCCCATGTACTCGACGACGTTCGCCGTCGAGACCCAGGTGAACGCCGGGACGATCACCTCGTCGCCCGGCTTCAATCCGAGCGCCGTCACCGCCAGATGCAGCGCGGTCGTACAGGAGGAAGCCGCGGCGGCGTGCGGCGCTCCGGTGAACGCGGCAAACTTCCGCTCGAACTCCTGAACATACGGCCCCTGAACGACCCAGCCGGTTTCAAGAGGACGGAGGATCGCTTCGCGCTCTTCGGCGCCGAAGAAGGGACGGGAAATCGGAATACGCACGGTCGTCATGCGATCGCTCGCTGGCCAAGCCGCCATTCCACAACTCTTCCCAGCCCCTCGTCGAGCGGCGTGCTCGCCTTGAAGCCGAGTAGCCGCTCGGCCTTCTCGGTCGATCCGATCCGGTTGGTGACGTAGCTCTGGGCCTGGGGCCGGTACTCGGGCGTCAGGTCGGTGCGGGTGAACTTCAATACCCGCTGAATGATGTCGTTGATGCTGGTCCCGACGCCCGTTCCGACGTTAAAGCATTCGTCGGCGCAGTCCGCCTTCATCGCCAGCACATTGGCCTCGGCCGCGTCATCGACGTAAATGAAGTCGTAGACCTGAGAGCCATCGCCGAAGATGATCGGGCGCTCGCCGGCCAGGATCTTGTCGAGGGCCTTCATGATAACGCTGACGTAGGTTCCCTGATAATCCATGCGCGGACCGTAGATGTTCATGTACCGCATGCCCACGTACGGCAACTTGTGCTGCTCATAGATCGCGCGAAACATCTGCTCGTTGGCAATTTTCGTCGCGCCGTACGTCGTGCGGTTGTTGAAGGGGTGATCTTCGGTCATCGGAACCTCGAGCGCATTTCCGTACACGGACGCAGACGACGAATAAACGATGCGCTTGACACCGCGGGCGAGGCAAGTCTCGACGACGTTCCAGGTCCCCATCGTGTTCACCGTCCAGGCGCTGCGGGGCTCGGTGACACACTCGCCCAGCCAGAGCGACGCCAGAAGGAACACGCCGTCAATCCCCTCCAACTCACGATCCAGCCGGTCGCGATCTGTGATCGACGCCTCGACGATACGGAGTTTCGGCGATTTCACGGCCTCGGCCAGATTGTCGCGACGCCCTCTTACGAAGTTGTCGTACACAATCACTTCGTCCACCGGTTCTCTGACCAGCCGATCTGCGATATACGACCCAATCAAGCCGGCTCCGCCGATCAGCATGAGCCGCGAACCCTCAATATCCATGCCTCTCTCCTATCTATCCCGCTCCCTCGTGGAAACGAGCTGGCGGTCCCCGACGCGCCGATATTCCGCGCCGCAGGCTGCGCATCTCAATTCCACCGGCAGTTCAGCGCCGCCGATCAGTTTCACCCCGCACTCGCACATCCAGCCGACCACGCGGGCTGGACTGCCCGTCACCAGCGCATAGTCCGGCACGTCGCGCGTGACCACGGCGCCCGCTCCGACGAACGCATACCGGCCAATCGTGTGCCCGCAGACAATGGTGCTGTTGGCCCCGAGGCTGGCCCCCCGCTTGACGAGCGTCTGCTGGTACTCACTCTTGCGCGAGACCTGACTCCGGGGATTGATGACGTTGGTGAAGACCATCGAGGGACCGCAGAACACGTCGTCTTCGAGAACCACGCCCGTGTAGACCGACACGTTGTTCTGGATCTTGACGTTGCTGCCGATCGTCACGCCAGGAGAAATCACCACGTTCTGCCCGATGTTGCAGTGACGCCCGATCCGCGCACCGGCCATCACATGGCAGAAATGCCAGATCTTCGTCCCCTCGCCGATTTCACAGCCATCATCGACGTACGAGGATTCGTGGACGAAATACGGCCGCGTTTCGTTCATCGTCTCTCCACCACGAACATCGGATGCGGTTCGAGGCCAGGTTTCGACACGGCGGCATGACGAATCCGATGGGCCATCTCGACCGACGGTCTGGCGTCGGCGATCCCGAAGCCGGCACCGGCCAGGACGTGCTCGTACACACGCGTGTGCAGATCGGTGAATCCATCGGTGAACTCGACTTCGTCGCCATCCACCGAAATCGAACGAAACGTCGGGCGTCCGGCGTCCCTGGCCTGGGCGGGAAGATCCCGCCGGTCGGTCGACAGGAACCAGCGCACGCCCGCGGACTTCAGCTCCAGATGCCCGCTCATCCGCGCGGCCTCCGAAAGGTGCACTTCGGAATCCAGGGGCGGGCCGAACAGCCAGAGCAGCAGGTCGAAGAAATGGATGCCGATGTTCGTCGCGACGCCGCCCGAGCGCTCCGGCAGCCCCTTCCACGAGACGCCGTACCAGGGGCCGCGCGACGTCACGTAGGTCAACACTACGTCGTGACGGCCGGAACCGGCCAGGCGCTCCTTGAGCGCAATGAGCGCAGGATGGAGGCGGAGCTGCAGGACGGTGTAGACATGGCGGCCCGTTTCCTCCTGAAGCTCCTCGAGCGCGTCCAGATTCCAGGGGTTGATGACGAGCGGCTTCTCACAGATGGCGTCCGCCCCGACCCGCAACGCGAGGCGGATATGAGCGTCGTGGAGATAGTTGGGCGAGCACACGCTCAAGAAGTGCACGCGGTTCTCTTCGGGGCCCCGATGCAGTTTTTCGAGATGCCGGTCAAAACGCTCGAACTCCGTGAAGAACCGCACATCGAAACTGTAACGATCCAGGATCCCGACGGCGTCGTGCGGATCAACGGCCGCCACGACACGGTGCCCGGTGTCCGTAATCGCCTTCAGGTGGCGGGGCGCGATGTAGCCGGCCACGCCTGTGATCGCGAAGTTTCGCAGCATCAAGAGCAGGACCTTGGACGAAGGCTCAGCTGCCGGCGCCCTGAGACAACGGCTGCCGGATCGGCACGAGCTTCCCTCGGGCTATTCCCCATGCCTGTAGAGCGTCGATGAGCGGCGCAGGATCGTCGAGCGTCGCGACCACCAGCACATCGAAGGCGACCGTGCGGTGCGCCGACACAGGCGTGACGACGACACCAAAGAACGCGCCTTCACCGTCCTCGGAGAAGATCGCAACCGGCTCGATCCCGAGTTCACGCAGACACAGATACGCGAGCTCCGCCGCTTCACCCGTTCCATACAGCGCGGTCGCGCGGTCGCGGCCGCTCACAAGAACCTCGAGCGTACGCCGCAGCGACCGTCGGGCGTCCCGGTAGAGTTGCAGCGAGTAATCCATGTACTCGTACGTGAGCCGCGTCTTCTCGGCGATCCCCGCCGGCGTGATGAGATACAGCAGGCGGTTCGACTGCATGTTCACGCACTTGATATAGCCCTTCCGCACCAGCCGCTTCAGATACATGTTCGTCAGCCCGAGGGCGACGCCCATGCGGGTCGCAAGCCCCCGCTGTGTCACGCGCCCGCCGTCTTCCGAAACGGCCTCGAGCAGCGTCAGCTCACGACGGGATTCGGGATCCATGCACGGCCGCTGATCGGAGGGGCAGCGCCGCCCGGAGACGCTGGAGCGATTCGCAACCGGGCTGACAAGACTATTGATGAGGTGCCCGTACAGGCTCCCGCCCTCTGAGTCACAGGTCCGGCTGTGGCCAAGTGCAGCCGACACAGCCGGTTGGGAGAATTTCTGTGCGCACGCCCGCATGCCAGGAGCCTGCTTGGCGTTCAACAATTGAACGCGAAATTTCCCCCGCCGTCAAGGGCCCCGGACGATAACTGCAGAGAATCTGACCTGAAGAACCCGAGGCACCGAACGGCTGGGAGACCCGTTCGGCCGGAGGGGACGGCGGTCTCAGGTCCACGCGCGGCGGACCCCGCCGAGGTTCAGACGTGCGTCACGGCCGACAGGCGCTGAATGTCGGCGTCGACCATCATGGCAATCAACCCGCGGAAGTCGACCCCGGGCTTCCATCCAAGCACACGGCGCGCCTTTTCGGCGTTGCCGACCAGATGCTCGACCTCGGCCGGCCGCAACAGCTTCGGATCCTGCACGACGTGCGCGCGCCAGTCAAGACCGGCGTGCGCAAACGCCGCCTCAACGAGCTCCCGCACGGAGTGGCTGATCCCGGTCGCGATCACGTAGTCCTCCGGCTGGTCCTGCTGCAGCATCAGCCACATCGCCCTGACATAGTCCCCGGCAAATCCCCAGTCGCGATGCGCGTCGAGATTGCCAAGCGACAGCGAGCCGGCGAGGCCGAGCTTGATCCGCGCGACGCCGTCGGTGACCTTGCGCGTGACGAACTCCAGACCGCGACGGGGCGACTCGTGATTGAACAGGATACCGGAACAGGCGAACATGCCGTAGCTCTCGCGGTAGTTCACCGTGATGTAGTGCCCGAACACCTTCGACACGCCGTAGGGACTGCGCGGATAGAAGGGGGTCAGCTCGGTCTGCGGCACCTCCCGCACCTTGCCGAACATCTCGCTGGACGAGGCCTGGTAGAAGCGGATCGCCGGATCGACGTGCCGGATCGCCTCGAGGACCCGCGTGACCCCCTGGGCGTTGAACTCGCCGGTCAGCATCGGCTGATCCCACGACGCCGGCACGAAGGACATCGCGGCCAGGTTGTACAGCTCGTGCGGCCGCACGTCGTCGATGAGCCGGATCAGCGAGAGCTGGTCGAGGAGGTCGGCCGGCCGCAGGGTGATCCGATCCAGGATGTGCTCGATGCGCCACAGGTTCGGGGCGCTCGCGCGGCGCACCACGCCAACGACCTCGTAGCCCTGCTCGAGAAGAAGCTCGGCCAGGTAGGACCCGTCCTGCCCCGTGATTCCGGTGATGAGCGCGCGGCGAGACATCTGGGGAGTATAAGATATTTGGACGTCGTTCACCGCGACCCGTTCTGGAGCACGTCGATCCCCTTCATGCGCGCGAGCCGCCGATCGGCGGTGACGAGCGTGAGATCGAACACGCGCGCGGTCGCGGCGAGAAAGCGATCGGCGGGATCCTTGCAGCCAAGTGGAACCGCCCGACTTTCAAGAGCGATCGCATGAGTCAGCGGCACTTCGCGCAACGGCCCGGCCTTCAAGCGCTCGTCCACCCACGTCGGCCCATCCGGGTCGAGCGTCACCCGGCCACGTTCCGCCAGCAGCAACGTCTCCCAGACGCTGATCGGGGAGAGCCAGAGCTCGTTGCTCGTATCGTCCAGGGCCTGACGCACCAGGCGCGTCAGCCGGTCCGGCTCGAGGAGACTCCAGAGCCAGATGTGTGTGTCGAGGAGCAGCCTCACCGGCGCAGGACTTCCCATTCGTCCGCCGGCACGGCCGGGCTGACAATGTCGCCGGTGATCCGGCCGGTTCCCCGGGCGGAGCCAATCCAGCTCCGGGACCTGGCGGGGTGGCTCGGCGGCCCGATCTCCGCGACCGGCTTCCCCCGGCGCGTCACCAGCAACCGCTCGCCCGTCCGCCGCACGCGCTCGAGCCGGGCCAGGCAGGTGGCCTTGAATTCTGAAATGCTGACGGTTTCCATCGATCTATCGTACTATGGTCAATGACCATGGTCAATTACGTCCGTCTTCCGGGATCCACAGGCGCTACAGCCTGAAGATGTGCGCCTGCGGATAATCCTTCAGCACGTTCCTGGTGTCCACCACGAGCGGCGACCGCTTCACAATCACGTCGTAATCGAACGCCTGGTGATTGGTCGTGACGACGGCACAGTCGAAGCCCCGGGCGAACGCGGTCGACTCCGGCACCGCCTCCATCCGGAAGTCTCCATGCTCGACCACGGGGACGTGCGGATCGCTGTACGACACGATCGCTCCCTGACGCTGGAGCAGCTGCGCCACGTCGATCGCCGGCGACTCCCGCGGGTCGCTGACGTCCGGCTTGTACGCCATCCCGAACAGGTGCACGCGCGAGCCGCGCACGGCCTTGCTCGCGCTGTTCAACGCCTCGGTCACGCGGCCGACGACATACCGCGGCATGTTCGCGTTGACGTGGCCGGCCAGCTCGATGAAGCGGCTCTCGAAGCCGTTCTGACGGGCCTTCCAGCTCAGGTAGAACGGATCGATCGGAATGCAGTGGCCGCCGAGCCCCGGGCCGGGGTAGAACGGCATGAAGCCGAACGGCTTGCTCTTCGCCGCGTCGATCACTTCCCAGACGTTGATGTCCATCTCGTGGCACATCAGCGCCAGCTCGTTGACGAGCCCGATGTTCACCGCCCGGAACGTGTTCTCGAGCAGCTTCACCATCTCCGCCACACGGGTCGACGCGACCGGAATCGTCGAGCCGACCACCTGCTCGTACAGCGCGCAGGCCGCCTGCGTCGACGCCTCGTTGAGGCCGCCCACCACCTTCGGGATGTTGCCGGTGTGCCACTTCGGGTTGCCCGGGTCGACCCGCTCGGGTGAAAAGGCCAGGAAGAAGTCCGTTCCGGCCTTCAGTCCGCCCGCTTCCAGCATCGGCTGCAGCACTTCATCGGTCGTCCCCGGATACGTCGTCGACTCCAGGACGACCAGCTGGCCGGGATGCAGATACTTCGCCACCTGCTCGACCGCCGACACGATGTAGGACATGTCGGGGTCCTTCGTCTTGCGCAGCGGCGTCGGCACGCAGATGTCGACGGTATCGAGCTCCGCGAGCGCGCTGAAATCGGTCGTCGCCCTGAACCGGCCGCTCTTCACGACTGCCGCGAGATCCGACGAGGAGACGTCGAGGATGTACGATTCGCCGCGATTGAGGCTGCCGACCTTGCGTTCGTCGAGGTCGATGCCGGTGACGGCGAAACCGGCCTTCGCGAATTCCACGGCGAGCGGAAGGCCGACGTAGCCGAGTCCAATGACTCCAAGATGCGCCTGACGCGAACGAAGCCGATCGATGAGCGCTTGAGACTGCATGGTTTAGAGGTCAGTCACGATAGTACTTGACGTCGCAGCAGCCAGAAAGTGGCGACGACAAATATACAACATCCGGGCGGTCGGGCAGGAGCGACGGCGGAACCGGGCCCGACCGTCCCGACAGGCCTGGCGCGCCGTCAGTTCTTCCGCATGTGGTCGATGACGGAGCGCAGGATGTCTTCCAGTCCAACGGTCGGCTCATAGCCGATGAGCGCCCGGATCTTCGCCAGATCCGGCACGCGCCGCGGCATGTCCTCGAACCCCGATTCGTATGCCTCGTCGTAGGGGATCAATCGGATTTCCGAGCCGCTCGCCGTCATCGCCTTGACCCGCTCGGCCAGCGCCCGGATGCTGACCTCCTCGGGATTGCCGATATTGAAGACCTGCCCGACGGCCCGTGGCTCCCTGACCAGCTTCATCAGCGCGCCGACGACGTCGCCGACGTAGGTGAAGCTGCGGGACTGGGTGCCGTCGCCGAACACGGTGATCGGCTGGCCGGCCAGCGCCTGGCGGACGAACGTCGGAATCACCATCCCGTACTGGCCGGTCTGACGGGGGCCGACGGTGTTGAAGAAGCGGACGACGATGACCGGGAGCTTCCTTTCCTTCCAGTAGGCGAGCGCGAGAAACTCATCGATCGCCTTGCTGCAGGCGTACGCCCAGCGGTGCTTCAGCGTCGGCCCCATGACGAGATCGGAATCCTCGTGGAAGGGGATATCCGCGCTCTTGCCGTACACCTCGGAGGTGGAGGCGATGACGACGAGCTTCTTCTTCTTGTTCGCGTGCTTGAGCACGACTTCCGTGCCGTGCACGTTCGTCTCGATCGTGTGGACCGGCTGTTCCACGATCAACCGGACGCCGACCGCCGCCGCAAAATGGAAGACGACGTCGCTCTGGTCGATCAGCTCGGCCAGCAGCGGCTCGTTGGTGACCGAATCGATGGTGTACTGGAAGCCGGGCCGGCCCTTGAGATGCGCGATGTTGTCGATCGAACCGGTCGACAGGTTGTCGATCACGAGCACTTCGTGCCCGTTGTCGAGCAGGGCCTCGGACAGGTGCGATCCGATGAAGCCCGCTCCGCCTGTGATCAGCGCTCGCACGAGATCATCATCCTCCGAAAAAGAAGTCCAGAATCAAGTCACGCAAGGCCAAAGCGTGGCACGGAGACGGCCGAGTCATCATATCAGGAACACGTGAAAGCCGGACGCGCAACA
>DATKRJ010000482.1:0-8061 GCA_035532355.1 Thermomicrobiaceae bacterium
GCGGTGGACGATGCCGGCGGCGTGGATGGCGGCCAGACCCTGCAGGACCTGGGCGGTCAGGGCGAGGGCCGCGGGGATGGGCAGCGGCGCGTGCTCCCGGATGTGCTGCTTGAGCGTCCCGCCCTCCACCAGCTCCATGACGATGAACAGCCGGTCATCATCGCGGCCCGAGGCGAAGAGGCGCACCACGTTCGGGTGTTGAACCGCCGCCGCGGCTCGCGCCTCACGCTCGAATCGCGCGACCACGCGGGGGTCGCGCGCGTACTGCTCGCGCAGCACCTTGACGGCCACCCCTCTCCCAAAGGAGGTGTCCGCGGCGCGGTACGTCTCGGAGAAGCTGCCCTCGCCGAGACGCTCGACGAGCCGATAGCGGCCGGCGAGACTGGACGGCAGTGCGAGTGACACGGACAGTCCTTCGCCGAGTCGGGAGCCATGGTGGACATCGTCGACACACCGCGGCTCCCGCGATATTCCAGGCGTGTCGCCACACTGGCTGAGGAGTTGGCACGTGACATGCCACCCCCGATGGGGCAACGGCATCGCTCGCCACGGCTTGACATCTTTCGTAAAATTCCGGTAGAGAATTACCCGATGGAGATGGACACGCGATGGCTCTACCGATGACCCTGGACCAACGGGAGCGGCTGACGCTCGACGATCTCGCCGCGGAGATCCGCGTGCGCCGGCCCGTGGTCGCGTTCACCGGCGCCGGCATCTCCACCGAGTCGGGCATCCCCGACTTCCGCGGGCCGAGCGGGCTCTGGAAACGGTCCAAGCCGACGAAGTACCGTGACTTCCTGGCGCGGCCCGACGTGCGGCTGAGCTACTGGGAGCGCCGGCGGACGCGCTACCCAGTGCTGGCCGGCGCGGAGCCGAACCCGGGACACCGAGCGCTGTCGCGGCTGCAGCAGGCAGGGTATCTCTGCGACATCATCACGCAGAACATCGACGGCCTGCACCAGAAGGCCGGCTCACCCGCTGGAACGGTGATCGAGCTGCACGGTTCGGCGCACCATATCCGCTGTGTGGCCTGTCGCACCATCTTCGTTGCCGACGAGTTCCCGCTGCCGGAAGCGGTCATGGAGCCCACCTGCCCCATCTGCGGAGGCATCGTCAAGGAGGCCACCATCTCCTTCGGCGAGTCGCTCGAGGTCGAGGATCTGCGACGCGCGCTCGAGATTGCGCGTGGGGCCGACCTCGTGCTGGTGGTGGGCTCGTCGCTGCAGGTTAATCCAGCGGCGCGTATCCCGCAGGTCGCGCAGCAGGCGGGTGCGGGTCTTGCGATCATCAATAACGAACCCACGCCGCTCGACGATCGCGCGGACTATGTCATCCGCAGCTCGGCGGGCGCCGCGCTGTCGTATCTCACCGATCTCCTGGTGGGATAGCGGCCCAGGTGGCGGAAACCGCGGCGATGCTCTGGAATTTCCCACAGCGCGAGCCCGTGGCGGTTCGCACGGGCGAAAGCCGCGCGACGCGCGTCCGGTAGGAGGCGAGGGTGATTGATACGATCGGACGCTCCGGGCAACGGCCCAGACTCGTGCTCTTCGACCTCGACGACACGCTCTGCGACCACGACGGGTCTCTCCGGTTGCGACTGCGCCTGGCGTTCGCGTCCGCCTGCCGTGACCTGCCGGGGATCGACCTCGACGCGGCCGTGGCGGCCGCCGTCGAGCGATCGGTGGCGGGTACTGAGCACTTCGGCGACGTGCTGGCGGCGCGCGGGGTCCGCGATCCGGAGCGGGTCGAGCGCGCCGTCGCCCACTACGCCGCGGACCGCTACCGCGGGCTGCGCCTGTTCGACGAGTCGCTCGACGTGGTGGAGACGATCAAGCGCCAAGCACGCGTGGGCATGATCACCAACGGCCCGAGTGAGATCCAACGGAACAAGATCAGGCGCCTGGAGATTGGCGAGCTTTTCCCGTTCGTGCTGGTCTCTGAGGAGGTCGGATCCTGGAAGCCTGACACCGCCATCTTCCACCGCGCGCTGGAGCTGGGCCAGGCGAGCCCGGCCGAAGCGGTGTACGTGGGTGACTCCCCGGAGCACGACGTTGCCGGGGCGCGCGCCGCGGGACTGCGCAGCGTCTGGGTGAACCGGGGCGGACGCACGTGGCCGGGCGGCCCGGCACCGGACTTCGAAGTCCGCGACCTCCGCGACCTGCTGCCGCTGCTCGGATTCGATGCCTCCCCGCTGGCGAGCTGACGCATCGTCCGCCGCCCGCTGGGCGCATCACGTCCTTCCACCCGATGCCGCTATAATGATTGACAGTGATGGTTATCCCGCGACGGTGACCATCCCACAGGGGCCGACCGGATCGCTCCTTGCCGCACGACTGGGAGCGTCGGGTCCACGACGTGACGCTCGCCCGGCGCGAACCACGGTCGCCCGGAGCAGCAGTGAGGATTCTCGATGGCCCGACAGATCATCATGGCCGACGAACTCGGTTACTGCTGGGGTGTCCGGAGAGCGCTCGACATCATCACCAAGGCCGGCGACGCCCAACGTCCGGTCGCGACGATCGGCGACGTGATCCACAACCCCCAGGTTGTCGATCGGCTGCGGGGCCGTGGCGTGCAGACGGCCGAGAGCGTCGACGCGGCGGTGGAGCGCGGCTACCGGCGGGTGGCGATCACCGCCCACGGCGCCGGGCCCGACCGCGCCCGCGAGGCGGAGTCGCGCGGCGTCGAACTGATCGACACGACTTGCCCGTTGGTGACAAAGGTCCAGCGGCTGGGCCAGAAGCTGGTGCGTCAGGGCTACTTCCTGGTGGTCTACGGTGACCACCTCCACCCTGAGGTGCGCGGAGTCATTGCCTGGGCCGAGACGAACCGGGCGGCAGCGGCCAAGCATATCGAGGATCTGCCCTGGAAGGCCGCGCGCGGCAGCAACGACCCCGAGGCGATGGTGCCCCCGCGGAAGGTCGCCGTGGTATCGCAGACGACCAAGAACGTCGACGAGTTCATGACGTTCGTCACCGAGCTGACCGAGATGGTGGCACGCGACGGCGGCGAGATCCGCATCTGCAACACCATCTGCGAGCCGACCTCGGAGCGCCAGAACGCGCTGCGTCGCCTGGCAAGCCAGGTCGACCTGATCCTGGCGATCGGCGGCAAGAAGAGCTCGAACACCGCGCGCCTCGCGGAGGTGGGCCGGAGCTACGGCGTGCCCAGCTACCACGTCGAGAGCGAGGCGGACATCGAGGACCGCTGGCTCCAGGACATCGAGCATGTGGGAGTCACGGCGGGCGCGTCCACGCCGGACGACGTGATCGAGAGCGTGGTGTCCCACCTGGTCGGGCGGGGCTTCGCCGCGCCTGAGGGCGGAATTCGCCATCGCGGCCTGGACGAGGTTCCCGCGTTCTAGCCTCGTCACGAGACTCGACGATATCGGCGGCCTGTCGGACACGGCAGGCCGCCTCGACTGCGCGGTCGCCGGGCATGGGAAAGGGATGCGCGTGCCGAGACCAGTCTTCGGCGACGTCAACGGCAACGGCGGCCGGCGCGGCCGCGAGCGCGCATTCCTGGCCGTCTCCTTCACGGCACTGCTGGGTTACCTGGCGCTGTTCCTGCTGGTGCGGGCGAACCGTTCCGTGCGGGCGGACCTGGCGACGACGATCCGTTTTCAGCGGCAGGACCATCCCGCGCTCGCCCGGCTGATGGGCGCCGTCAGCTGGTTCGGCTTCCAGCCGCAAAACGTGCTGCTCCCGCTGTCGGTTATCGCCGGGACCTGGGCGCTGCGGCGGCGACTGGAGAGCCTGTTCCTCGTGCTGGCGTGGGCCAGCAGCTTCCTGAGCTTCGTGACCAAGTTGCTGGTCAGGCGGCCGCGACCCGGTAACCCGCTGATCCGGGTGGTCGAGGCGGACATCCACGACACGAGCTTCCCGAGCGGGCACACGCTCCACTACACGGCGTTCTGGGGATTCTTCAGCTACGTCGTCGTCACCCGAGCCGGCCACCCGTTCTGGCGCTGGCTCACCGTGGCGGTCGTCTCCTCGCTCACCGCGCTGGTCGGCCCGTCCCGGATCTACCTGGGCCATCACTGGCTGACCGACGTGCTGGCCTCGTACCTCCTGGGCACCGCGTACCTGCTCGGGCTAGTCGCCCTGTACCGCCGCGTTCGCGATTGGCTGAGCTTCGACGCCAACCCCGACGCGGTCTGCTGAGCCGCCGCCCGTGGCATCTCCGCTCGTCATTGCGCACCGCGGTGGTGCGCCCGGCTACCCCGAGAACTCGCTGGCCGCGTTCCGCCACGCCCTCGCCTCGGGGGTGGACATGCTCGAGTGTGACGTGAGGCGCTCGGCCGACGGGGCACTCGTGCTACTTCACGACCCGCGGGTGTCGCTGGGCGGCGGGCCGAGTCCGGTGTCGGTAACGCCGCTCACCGAGCTCCGCGCGGCCGTGCCCGCGCTGCTGACCCTGCCCGAGTTCCTCGAGGAGTTCATCCCGAGCATCCCGGTCAACGTTGACCTCAAAGCGGCAGGCTGGGAACGTGAGCTGGCGCGGGTACTGGTGCACCACGGTGCCGGTGACCGGGTGCTCGTCTCGTCCACCCACGTACCGAGCCTGCGGCGCCTGGCGGCCATCGAGCCGGGACTGGCGCTGGGCCTGTCGCGCGGGCACCTCGCCAGCAGCGCTCCGGGAGAGCCCGGCCGGGCGGCAGCCGGTCTGTGGCTGCGGGCGACCCTGCCGCTCCTGCTCATCCCATCGATACCGTTGGCTCGGGCGCGGGCGGCGATGCTGCAGCGCCGCAGCGTCGGACCGACGGTAGTGCGCCTGCTCCGCCGGCTGGGCTACCGGGTCTTCACCTGGACGGTCAACCGGCCAGACGAGGCGCTACGCCTGGCATCGTGCGGGGTGGACGGGATTGCGAGCGACGACCCGACTCCAGTCATGGCGGCGCTCGCCGCGGCCGGCTTTCGCTGACGGCGACGCGCCGCGCATCTGCCCGGATCCGCCGGAAAGGGTCGGGCCACCAGATCGGGCCAGACCGGCGGCGTGCGCGTGGAGCGACCAGGCATCACCGCGATCGGATCACAGAGCTCAGCGCCGTTCCAGGGCGGTCATTGCACGTGCGAGAACGGACGCGACCACTTCGAGGATCTCCTGGTCGGCCGCGCCGAACGCGTTGCGCTGGTCGCCGTCGACGTCGATCTCTCCAAGGACTTCCACCCCGGCCATGATCGGCACCACGATCTCGCTCCGGGTATTCAGGAAGCACTGGAGGTAGCGTGGGTCTACGTCGACGTCGGGCACGATGATCGTCTCGGCGCCGGCGGCGGCCGCGCCACAGACGCCGACACCGATCGGGACGCGAACGTGCTCGGTCGAGGCGGGTCCGCGCCACGCGACCAGTTCCAGGTCCGAGCCGTCGACAAGGTAGATGCCGACCCAGCTGAACGTGGGGATCGTCTCGTTGAGAATCCGGCAGACGCCGTCGTAGAGGCCCTGCAGCCCCGGCTCCTGGCGGGAGAGCTGCGCGAGCTGGTCGCGGGCGACCGCGTAGACATCGATGGCCCGGTAGCTGGTCATGGCGGCTCCTCGGGGTTCAGTAGAGGCGTCGGACGAGCCATCCCCGGCGATTGTACGCCCGAGCGCCACCGTGAGCCGAAGCGAACGTCAGGAGCCGGGGGGTGCCTGACCGTAGCGCCACTGGTAGTAGGCGCGACCGACGTTGCCCAGCTCGACCTGCCAGCCAACCGGGTTCGAGGGCGTGTAGGTCATCACCCGGCGCTCGAAGGCCTGAACGAGCACCCACTGTGGGGTGCCCTTGATGTTGGCGCGGATCCAGTATGGCTCGGTGAGCGGACGGCCGACGACGTAGACCGGATCCCAAGTCTGCGCCGCGAAGAAGGTGGTGAAGACCGACGCCACGTTGTGGCCGGTTACCGTGTCGTATGCGGCGACCGTCACGCCGTTCGGGACCGACTGGGCGGTCGTGACGTTACCCGCCTTGTCGAGCGCCGCGGTCACCGGCTGCCCGGCGAGATTCGGCACGTGGTGGTCGTTCGCCAGGGTCGCCAGGCCGTGCAGGCTGGCGTAAGTCGGCGCGTTTGTGTTCTGCGGCGCGGGGTCGCCCGCCAGCGGAACCGGTGCCGGCTGGGACGGCTGGAAGGTGTTGTCGCCCGTTTGAATGGCGCCGAGGATCATATCGCGGACGAGCAGCCCGTTGGTGACGTACCACGGTGAGCCGCGGTCGCCGCTCGGCTGGGTGATCTCCATGCGGCTCTTATCGAAGTAGTAGACCTGCCGGCTTCCCCCGGGAGACTGCGCGTAGGGCTCTTTCGGCGCCGCCCACGTATCCGGTCCCCACAGCCAGGTCTGATCCGTGGACTGGGCCTGGAGAGAGCCGTCGGCTTGCCACCACAATTTCTGAACGGCCGGATCGGCGGCCGCGACTCCCGGTGGGAGCGACGCGTCGCCGGGCACACCGACGGCCAGCGGCTCAGCGCTCGTAGCGGCCGTGCGAAAACTCCAGTTGCGCGTGAACGGCGCGCCGTTCGCCGTGCCGCTGGCCGTAACCTGGTACGAGGTGCCCGACTGCAGCGGTTTGGTCGCCGCGATCTGATAGGTCTGCTGGGTGAGCCAGCCCGTCCCGGACGAGGCGCTCACCGGGACGGACTCCCCAGCGGTGGTCATCGCCGCGCTCTGGAAGTTGACACTGCCTGGGCCGAGGTACTTGAGGGTGATCGGGTAGCCGACCGGGTAGCTGGCACCCGGGAACGGATTGGGCGTCTCACCGTCGAAGGACAGTCCGATACCCGTCGCCCCGTCGGGCGGCCAGGCGACCCAGTTGGGGGTAGCGGTGTCGCTCCAGTTGGGGGTTCCGACGTCGATCACCTCGATCTTCGCCGTGCCGTCGTTGACCGCGCCCAGCCCGATGTCCAGGTAGCGCGGATCGATGAGCGTGAGCCGGTGGTTGATCGTGCCAATGAACCAGTCGAGGCTGACCAGCATCGAGCCGCTGAGCCCGATGTTCTCATTGACCCAGCCGGAATAGCCGGCCGCCTGAGCGCGTGCCTGCATGTCGGCGCCCGTAAAGCCGGGCTTGCCGGCGGTCTCGGCGTGCAACCCCATACCGGCGAGGCTCGGGTCGCCATAGTTAAGTTCGTAGTAGCGGGCGTGTGCGCTGGCTGAAGCATCGAGCGCCGCGCTGCGGTGCATCGGCGTCAGGCCCAACCAGGAGCGGTAGGTGTTGATCTCGTTGAAGGCCTGGGTCAGCTCGTCCGTGGTGGTCGTAGCGGCTGTGGCAGGGCCGCCCGGAAGCGCGAGCAGCGGCAGGACAGCCAGTGCGACCGCCAGCGTGATCTGGACCGATCTGGAGCCGCCGGCATACCGGAGCTGATGGAAACGTGGCATGGCACCCATGGCTTCCCTTCCCCCGGAGTCCAGGCGTGCCCGCGATTGCGGGCGGCGGCCAATCCCCGTGCCCCATGGGGTCGGCGCCGATCTCAACGTAACGCGACCGGGTCGGAGCCGGTAGGCGTCGATGGTACCGGATCCTGGCCAGGACGTCAGGTCCTGATGGTCAGTGGCGCGCTGTCCGGATTCTGCTAGGATCGCACATGATGGCTCGGCTGGGCCTGAGTAGCTAACAGGAGCGTGCGGGATGCCATTTCTCATTGGACTGCTGCTGGTGTTGCTGGTGCTGTTGATCGCCTTCTGGATTATCGGGCACCTGGTCGGACTGGTGGTCGCACTGGTCATCGCCGGGCTCATTGGGCTGCTCGCGGAGCGCATCGTGCCCGGCAGGATCCCGTACGGCCTGCTCGGCGCGGTCGTCGCGGGACTGCTCGGCACCTGGCTTGGGGCGCTGCTACTGGGCCACCTGGGTCCCGCCATTGCCGGGATCGCGATCATTCCGGCCACTGTGGGCGCGATCATCGTGGTCGCGGCGGCGAAGCTGGTGTTCCGGGCCACCCAGCCGAATTCCCGGCGGCTCGGCCCGCCCATGCAGCGCGGTCGACTGCGCTGATACAATGGCGTTCGAGATCGCACAGGCTGTGACGGAACCGAGTACGCGGGGCACGCGCCCAGCGAGTCCGGAGCGGGTGTGAGCCGGAC
>DATKRJ010000483.1:0-4664 GCA_035532355.1 Thermomicrobiaceae bacterium
GCTGGTCGGCAGCCACGCCGGCATCAGCATCGGCGAGGACGGCCCGTCGCAGATGGCGATCGAGGACATCGCGCTGGCCTGCGCGCTGCCCGGGTTCGCCGTCGTCGTGCCGGCGGACGAGCCGAGCACGCGGGCCGCCACACGCGCGGTAGTCGAGCACGATGGGCCGGCCTACTTGCGGGTCGGCCGCTCCGCCGTCCCGGTCGTCTACGACGGCGGGGTGCCCTTCGAGCTGGGCAAGGCGAACACGGTCCGCCAGGGTGGCGACGTGACGATCGTCGCCAACGGGATCATGGTGGCGGCGGCGCTGGACGCGGCGGAGTGGCTCTCCCGACAAGGCATCCAGGCACGTGTGCTCGACATGCACACGGTCAAGCCGCTCGACGAGGACGCGGTGCTGGCGGCGGCCCGGGAGACGCGTGGGATCGTGGTGGCCGAGGAGCACCTGCACCACGGCGGGCTCGGCAGCGTGGTGGCGATGGCAGTCGGGCGGCTGCACCCCTGCCGGATGGGCTACGTGGACGTCGGCGACACCTACGCGACGTCGGGCACGGCCGAGCAGCTGCTCGAGCACTACGGCCTGACGGCGGACCGCATCGTCGAGGAGGCGACCCGAGTGGCGGGTGGCGGCTGATCCCCGATGATGGCGCTGCCGCCGGCACGGACGCGCGGCGGGGACGTCCCAGGTCACGGGTCGAAGGGAACCGGTGGGTGAGTCAGGAGCAGACGCGGCGCAAGCGGCTGGCGGCGCAGCGTGCCGCGGACGACGTGCGGGATGGCATGATCGTCGGCCTCGGAACCGGGACGACGTCCGACCTGGTCATTCGCGCGCTCGGCGAGCGGGTGCGCCGCGGCCTGAAGATGGTCGGCGTACCCACGTCGAACCGCTCGGCGGAACTGGCCCGTGAGCTGGGCATCGGCCTGGCCGAGATCGGGGAGGTGGAGCGCATCGACGTCACCATCGACGGCGCCGACGAGGTCGACCCGGTCACGCTGGCGATCCTGAAGGGCCACGGCGGCGCGCTGCTGCGGGAGAAGCTGGTCGCGCTGGCGTCCGAGCGCGAGGTGATCGTGGTCGACGACTCCAAGGTGGTGGACGTCCTCGGCACGCGCTTCCCGGTGCCGGTCGAGGTGGTGCCCTTTGGCTGGCGGCTACCGGCGCGGGCGCTCGAGCGGCTGGGCGGACGGGTCTCGCTGCGCACGGGTGCCGATGCCACACCGTTCCTGACCGACAACCGAAACCTGGTGCTGGACGTAACCTTCGGCCCCATTCCCGACCCCGCCCGCCTGGCCGGGGCGATCAAGGCCATCACCGGCGTCGTCGACCACGGTCTGTTCGTCGACATCGCGGACGAGGTGATCGTCGGGGGTGCGGAGGGCGTGCAGGTGCTGCGGCGGCCGTAGCCGTGACCCTCGCCGAACGGAGCGCGGTCAGTCAACACCTCGGCGCTAGCGGGTGGCTAGCGGACTATGCGTGCGGGGCGAGAGGCGCCGGGGTGACGGGCACGCGCATGCGTGCGGGACGAACGTCGACGGGGCGGACGGCGCCCGGGGCTAAAGCCGCCGGGCTACAAGACGAAGCCCACTGAAGGGGCTGGGAGCGCGGGTGGCGCGGAGCACGGGCGAGCGGCCGAGGTACCGACGTGGTGTGGCAAAGACCATCAAGCCGCCGCGCTGACCAAACGAAGCCCACTGAAAGGGCTGAGCTCCGGACAGTGGTTACGAGCGACGCGGTACCCAGGGAATGGCAAACCAGGTACTGAGCCACGTTAGGGAAGGCCGATTTTGGGCCTGAAGGCGTCGGGGTCGTGGACCTCCTCGCGGAACTTTGCCTGCAGCTCGCGGGTGGTCTGGGCCTCGGCCTCACCGCGCGCCTGCTGGGCGGCGGCCAGCCGTGCCTTGATCTCGGCCTGAAGCTCCGGGCCGCTCCGCGGCGCCATCAGGACGGTGATCGCCGCGCCGACCGCGGCTCCGACCATGCCCCCGCCCACGAATTTCAGGAACCCTCGGATCACGCCCATGAGCGCTACCTCCTTGCGAATGCCAGCTTGAGCAGGAAGCCCGCCACCGCCAGCCCGGCGCCAATCGCCGCGCCGAACGCCGCCGCGGCCGGCAGCGTGAAGGCCACCCGGACGTCCCCTTCGGCCCGGCCGGTGAGCACCAGCGCCTGGGCGTTCTCCAAGGTGGCGTGCCGCGCCGTCACCAGCAGAGCCTGGCTGCGCACCAGGCGGACGTCCTGCGCGGCGACGCGGGCGCTGCGGCTGCGCTGGAGGACGGCACGCTCGCTCTGGACCGCGCCGGCCGCCGAGTTGTCCATCTGGAGGCTGCGGGCGTGGATCGTCCGCACGGAAGACCGCTCGACCCGCACCCGCTCGCCGGTGACCGAGGTCGCCGCGCTGTGGGTGAGGATGACCGTCTCGGCCTGGACCTCTCCGACCGACGTCCGCGACACCTCGGTCGCCTCGGTCGGCACGTTGCCGGCGGGCTGCTTGTAGACGGTCTGGTGGATGCCGCGCTCGGAATGCTCGGCGTGCTCAGGGTCCTCGGGCATGTCGGTGTCCTCATCCCGGTCGCGACACTGGGGACGCGCGGCGAACAGCCGCGACCCACCGCCATGGTACGGGGGCGGCGTCGCGGCTGTCAAACGGGCCAGTTCCGCGGCCGAGTCGCTCCGCGCGGAGCTCAGGCCGCCCGCTCGCTCCGGGCGCGGGCGATGGTCTCGGCGAGCTCGTCGAGCATGTAGCGCGCGAAGCGCTCCTGCTGATCCACCCGCCAGCGCGCCATGTTCGCCTTGATCTCGGCGCGTGTCTCGTCCGGCATCCGGTCGAAGCTACGGGTGACGCCGGGCAGGTCCGGATGGTCCTTCTGGAAGCGCCGCGTCTCGGCCGCCATCTCGTCGCTGGCGCGCGCTGGGCGCTCGACGAGCGAGCCGATCACGTTGAGGTTCTCGTCCAGCAGGATGAAGACCGGGATGGCCAGGTAGCCGTCCTTGCGCGGGAACTGCTCGTTGAGATCCCGGTTGAGGTCGCGCCGCAGGACGCGCAGCTCGACCGTCGGCAGCTCGCGCTCGAGCCGGGCGACCACCGGCACGAACTGAGCCGAGTCGCCACACCAGTCCTCGGTCAGGACCAGCACCTTGAGCGGCGCGGCGCCGAAGCGGGCCCGATCGGTCGGGCTGATCCGCGTGGCGTCGATGTTCTCGATGAAGCGGTCCCGGTTTTCCCGCATCTGGGCGATGTACTGGTCGACGGTCATCGCCCCCGGATAGCGCTCAGCTGCCAGCATCGTGTGCTCCTCGATGTCGAGCCGCGATCCGTGGCTCTCGTGACGTGCCTGATCCGCGTCGGACATGCGGTGGGCCGGATCTGTCCGGTGCCGCGACGGCCGATCTGCCTGGCTCGCATGTAGCGTTCAACGCGATATCGTCCGGACTATTCCGTCACGCGCGGCGCAGCTCAGGAAGCACGTCGCGGGCCAACCGCTCCATGGCCGAGATCTCGTCGTCCGGCGGCATCGGGAAGATGAAGTCGGTGATGCCGATCCGCCGGTAGCTCGCCACGACCTCGCGCAGGTGGTCGGCCGTCGTGAAGGGGTGGTGCCAGGTGTAGACCGAGAGGCGGATCTCCGCCGGGTCGCGGCCCACGCGCCGGCAGGCGGCCATCAGCTGCGCGACCAGCGGCGCGGCGCGCTCGGGGTCCGCCCGCGTGTTCCAGTTGTCGGCGTAGCGCGCGGTGACCTCCAGCATGCGCGGTCCGCTGGCCCCGACGACGATGGGGATGTGCGGCTGCTGCAGCGGCTTGGGCTCGAACGGCGCGTTGACGAAGTCGTAGTACCGGCCGTGGAACGTAGTCAGCTCCTGGGTCATCAGACCGCGGATGATCTGCAGGGCCTCCTCCAGCATGCCGACCCGGTCACCCGGGGTCGGGAAGGGGTAGGAGTAGGCCTCGTGCTCGCGCTCCATCCAGCCGGTGCCGATGCCCAGCTCGACGCGGCCGTTGGTGGCGTGATCGATGGTCAGCGCCTCCTTGGCCAGCAGGCCGGGGTTGCGAAAGGTGTTGCTGCTGACCATGATGCCGAAGCGGAGCCGGTGGGTCAGCACGCCGAGCGCGGTGATGAGGGTCCAGGCCTCGTAGTAGGGGATCTTCTCGTCGGGTCCGGCCAGCAGGTGATCGACGACCCAGGCAGTGTCGAAGCCGAACTCCTCGATCTGCTGCCACTGGCGTGCCAGCTCGGCGAAGGGGCGGCGATTGCCGGTGCCGATGCCGAACCGCGGCGCGTAGTTCGAGGGGATCGTCTCTCCGGTCTTCATGCCACCTCCCAGAGCGGAACGCCCGGTCCTGGGGTGGGACGGGGCGCGCCCCAACCTCGACCAGGGACCATTCGTGCCGACGTACGCTGTCGCGCGGCATCGCCCCCGGGAGGACGGCCGCCGTCGCGAACCGACCGGCGTGCCGCCTCCGCGGTCCGGGCACGATACCCCAGCCCCGAGAGACCGACAACCCGGCTCTCGGCATTCGGAGTCCGAGCCGTCCCCGGGCGCCGGCGTCCCGTACAATCCCCGCACCGGATCGTCAGCGTTGAGGGGAGCCCGATGGACCACGAGCTCCGGCAAGCGACACCGGAGGAGGCGGAGGCGCTGCACGAGATCGTGCGCCGCTGCGGCG
>DATKRJ010000484.1:0-3974 GCA_035532355.1 Thermomicrobiaceae bacterium
TGTGTCGTCGCGGGAGCCGCGACAGGATGTTCGTCCGGACGCACGCCGCGGAACCACCAGTAGTAGAGGCCCGCGTTGACGGCCAGACAGACGGCGCTGGCGATAAAGGGCAGCTCGAGCGCATCGACGCTCATCCAGTAGCCAGTGACCGAGGGCGAGACCGAGGCGGGCAGCCGGCGCGCCACGCCGCTGATTCCGGCAGCGCTGCCGCGTGTCTCCGGCTCGATGATGCCCATGGTGTACGACTGGCGCACGGGCATAGCCATCATCGCGCTCACCATGCGCGCGCCATAGAGCGCCGCCGCCAGCAGGTACACCGGCGCGAAGGGGATCGCCAGCGTCAGGGCCACGCCGAGGGCACGCGAGCCGGTAATCAGCCGAACGTCGCCAAAGCGCGCGGCGAGGCGCACCGCCACCAGCGACGCGATCGCCGTCAGCAGCGAGCTCGCGCTCAGCACCGGGCCGATGGCCCCGGGGGATACGCCGTAGCGCACGTGCAGCCAGTACGGCACGATCCCGGCGAGGAAACCGAACCCGAAGCCGTTGATCGCGCCAGCCAGCGCGATCTGGCTGATCCGCTGGCGGTTTCGCCTGCGCCGTGCCCGTCCCGCCTCGTCGCGGGGGCGCTGGCGGGGCTCACGGCGGTCCTCGGTAATCGGCCAGAGGACAACGATCGACAGGAGCCCGACCACCGCGACGCCGAGATAGAGCGGTCGATATGACGCCACCAGCGAGAGGTGGTCCGCGCCGCGCAGCCACTCGGGGACGACCGCGAGCAGCGCGCCGACAGCGGCCATCAACGTCCCGGCGACGCTGTTGACGGTGAAGACCCGGGTACGGGTCTCGCCGGTCGCCTTCTCGGCGATCATCGCCTGCTCGGCCGGCGCGAACGGCCCGGCCTGTCCGCCACCTCCGCCGCCCCGGCCAAGTCCGCCGAGCGCGCTCGTCGCGATGAGGACCCACGGCAGCGTGACCCAGCTGAAGACCAGCCCGGACAGGAGCAGGAGGAACCCATAGGCCAGCAGGAAGGGCCGCCGCCCGAGCCGGTCGCTGACGACGCCGGTCAGCAGCGTCAGGAACGCGCTGGCGACGCCGCCGATGGTCAGGGTCAGGCCGATCAGCCAGGCCGGGAAGCCGATCTGCCCCAGGTAGATCGAGAAGACGACCATGACGTAGCCCTGGACCAGGCTGCGGAGCGCGCGCACCACGACCAGGCGCCGCAGGTCGCCCCGCGGCATCCAGCGCTCCGCAAGCTCCGGGGCCAGGCCCAGCATCGATCACACCTCTCCGGTTCCGACGTCACGCCCGGATCCAGGTCCGCGCCCGCCTGCACTGGCGTTCACCGGCTGGAGTTGGCGAAATGGGCCCGCAGCCACGTCAGCGACGCGGCCTCACTATAGCGGCGCCCGGCTCACTGACGGACCGGCGCTTGACGCCTACGCGCGCCACCACCTATCCATTGTATAGATGATCAAGGGGCGTACCACCGACGCGGCGTAGCCGTGGCAGCGGATTCTCACCGTTGGGCCGCGGCCTCCACCAGTCGCCTGATGACGTTAGACGCGTCCGTGACGACGCGGTCCACAGGGTTAGGCGCCGAACAGCCGTGGCCGGCGACGCGTGTACCCCGGTCGCCAGCGCGGCAGATGGCTTGTTCCACATGTACTCCGGCACGACCGCCGGTACAGATAGCCGCGAGGTCTGCGCAGGCGCCGCGATCTTCGGCGCGTGCGTCAGCGGCGGGATTCACCGATCGCGCTCCCGGAAATTGGTGCGGATAGCGAGGCTGGCATGCGCCGGTTCCGCGCTCGGATCACACCGCCAACCCCAGGCTGGGCCGAGCCGTTCGCCGCCCGGGTCCGGGCGGATCGAGGACATGCCGGGTGCTCGGCCGCCCGCAAGCGGCCCCTCCCGTCGGGACCAGCCGCCGGTGGAGAACCGGGACCGGTCGAGGGGAGGCGCCGGACCGACATCACCCCGGGTAGCGGGCCGCCGCGTCGGAGTCACCGGGGCCCCAACCCCGCGCCCGACGCGGCGGCCAGCGAACGGGGCAGCGGCTACCGCGCCAGCGAGCCCATCGGGTCCCAGGCCGGTAATATGATGGGCGGCAGCTCCAGCGCCCGCTGCAGGTCAGGCGGCAAGAGGCCCTGCGGCGCGGCGATCTCGAACATGTGCTCGCCGAACCACGAGTCGTTCATGGTGTAGAAGCCCTTGTCCGCGTTGTCCGGGCCCCAGCTGTTCTCCACCCGCCAGCGCGTCGGCGCGCCGTCCACCACGTCCACCCCGGTGAAGACCATGGCGTGGTTCATCGCCGTCTCGTGGGAGAGCAGCCGCTCCTCCTTGCTCAGGGTGAAATCGGTATCGTAGACCGTCGCGTAGTCGAACAGGTCCCGGTCCCAGATCCCCAGGTCCCGCCGCAGCATCTTGCCGGTGTCGCAGCCGAACCAGACCGGCTCACCGTCCATCACCATGCGCTGCGCGATGGACTTCATCAGGTCCATCTCGACGTTCAGGTACTTGACGATCTCCCCGCCCACCACGTTGCCCAGGTACTCGACCGTGTAGGTCCGCCCCGTCGCGTTGCGCGGGTCGTTGACCAGGCAGACGTAGTCGTCGATGGGGATGGTGACGTACTTCGCCGCGAACTCCAGCGGCGTTGTCTCGGGGTCGCGGTGGAACTCCCCCTGGCGGTCGGTCCACTCCCAGACGAAGCGCTCCGGCGGCGTGCCGTGGTGAATACACAGGATGCGGAACACCGCGGCCAGCGTCTCGCGCTTGCTTGCCCGCAGCGCCTCGATCCGCGCCCCGTCCGCGTGCAACCGGCGAATGGCCATCGCCCCCTGGCGCAGCTTGGTGTTGACCACCGTGTTCAGGCGGCGGCTGTTGGAGGAACTCTCGGTCTCGGGCATGACGGCCTTGGGCACCAGCCCGTGCTTGCGCACCAGGTTGGCGAACATGTTCCACTGTCCGCCGTCGCCGATCGGGCGGCTCAGCAGGAAGGCCACCGTGCGGTCGTCCAGGTCGCGCTCCAGCGTCTCGATGATCCCCTCGAGGAAGTAGTTAGCCCGCTCGAACTTGTCCCAGAAGAAGAGGTAGTTCTGACTGAACTCGAACTCCTTGATCCCCATCACCTGCTTGGCGCCGACGCGCAGGGTGTTGGTCCCGGCGAACAGCCAGCAGCGGCCGGACGCCTTCTGCGCTGTCACCGCCCAGTCGTCGATCCGGTGCGAGAAGGTGTGGTCCATCGCCGTGGCGACGTCGTAGTTGAGCGCCACCTCGTCGACACTCACTCGGGTGACCGCGTTGCGCGCCAGCCGGTTCTTCGGGTTGGCCAAAAAGTCCCGCTCGAGCTCGGCGCCCAATTCCCGATCGATCGCGCCCTCGCTGCTCGCTACCGGTGCATGCGTGATGGCCATGGTCCGTACTCCCTTCGATGCCAGAGATACGTCACTGGAACCCGACCGAGCCTCCCTCCGTGTCCGACCTCGCTATCGATCGCCAGCTACCGTTACGTCAACAATCCGGGCGGGCGGACGAGTTCTGTCAGTGCTGCGCGATCTGGATCGGAGACCACGGGTCGCCGCCGACCGCGTTGTGCACGTAGCCGCTGACCCACGGCTTGATCAGGTAGGGCGTCGCACTGTGGTAGAGCGTGACGTTGGGCATGTCAGTCATAAGCAGCACCTCGGCCTGCTGGTAGAGCTGCCCGCGCTTGCCCTGGTCCGTCTCGACCGCGGCCTGGCTGACCAGCTTGTCGAAGTCGGTGTTGGCCCAGTGCGAGTGGTAGTAGTCGGTGTTCGACATGAAGAGGAAGTTGAACCAATCGAAGGGGTCGAGATAGTCGGAGCCCCAGCTGTTGAGCATCAGGTCGAAGTGCTTATCCTTGAGCGTACCGCGGTAGGCGTAGAACGCCTTGCTCTCCATGGCGTTGAGATTGACCTTGATCCCCAGGTTCTGGCTCCACATCTGCTGTA
>DATKRJ010000485.1:0-8146 GCA_035532355.1 Thermomicrobiaceae bacterium
CCGAGCGCATCCAGGCTGCCGGCGGCCGCGTCACGACCTCGGTCTCGAAGAAGACCGACTACGTCGTCGCCGGCGAGAGTCCCGGCTCGAAGCTCGAGAAGGCCGAGCGCCTCGGCGTCGCGGTCCTCGACGAGGCGGGCCTGCTGGCGCTGCTGGCGCCCCCCGCCGGCGACTGAGCGGGCGTCGCGAGCCGGGCGAGCCCGATCGCCAGGGCGTCCTGGGCGTTCTCGGCCGAGTAGACGTTGACATGGTTCATCAGGAACGCGAAGGCGAACGAGCCGTCACACCAGCCGGCGAGGTCGGAGGCGTCGCTGAGTGTGCCGGTCTTGGCGACGCAGCGGCCGGCCGCGACGGTGTGGTGGAGGCGCAAGATCAGCGTGCCGCTCTCCGCCGCGACCGGCAGCGACGCGCGCATGACGGCGCCGACCGCCTGCAGCGCCGGCACGCCGCCGGTGCTGAGGTCGCGCAGCAGCGTGACGACGTCGAGCGGGGATGTGCGGTCGTCTCGCGAGAGACCGGAGCCGTCGGCGACCGCCGGCGTCAGGTGCAGGCGGGCGAGGAACTGCGACACGACCGCCGCGCCGGCCGCGGTCGTGCCGCCGGCGCCGAAGCGTGCGCCGAGTGCCTTCAGCAGCATCTCGGCGAAGAAGTCGTCCGACGGCCGCGCTGTGAGGGCGACGAGCTGGGTCATCGTCGGCGAGGCGATGCTCGTCACGAACCGGGCGCCCGTCGCGGGGAGGGTGCCGGCCCGGGAGCGCCCGGTGACCTGGATGCCGCGTGAGCGCAGCGCCTGAGCGAGGCGGAAGGCGGAGTAGGCGGGTGGCGTCGGATAGCCGGCGGCGATCACGCCGCGATCGAACGCGAGTGCGCTGAGCTGGCCGACGAGGTTGGCGTCGACCGCGAAGTTGGTCGAGGGTCCGCCGCGGCGGCTGTCGAAGTCGGACTCGTCGCCGATGATCGAGCCCTCGATCTTGCGGACGTGCAGCGCCGCGACCAGCTTGACCGCGAGGGCGCCGACGGTCGTGCCGACGCCGCCGTAGTGCTCGCCGATGAAGTGGCGGCCACCGAACGTGGGGTCGCCGCCGCCGCGCAGGTAGAGGTCGCCGCGGAACGTGCCGTCCGAGTAGAGCCTGCCGTCGGCGTAGACGCTCGTCGTGAGCCTGCCCTTCAGACCGAAGCGCGCGAGCGCCGTGGTCAGCGTGTAGAGCTTCTCGACGGAGGCCGGATTGCGTGGCGTCGTGGCGGCGTCGTCGTAGAGGACCTGGCCCGTCGCGAGGTCGACGGCGTAGATACCGGAGTCGGCGCCGAGCGGCTTCATCGCCGTGGCGACGACGCGCTGCAGCCGGCCGAGCGCCGCCTCGCTGAGCAGCGGCGCGGCCGGGAGCGCATGGCTGCTCGGCGCGGGGTGGGTCGTGTGGCGGGTCGGCCCGGAGTGCCCGGTCGGGCCGGTCGGGCCGGTGGCGCCAGTGTGCCCGGCCGGGCCGGTGTGGCCTGTCTGGCGGCCGGTCGTGCCGGTCGCCGCGGTGGCGCCCGACGGGCGGGTCGGCGCGGCCATCGCGCCGGTTCCCGGCAGCGACGTGCCGCCCGTTGCGGACGCGAGCGCGGCCGCGGGGCCCAATGCCGCCGAGGCGAGCAGCGCCGCGATCTTAGCCGCTGGGCGGATCCTCACTGCGCCCAAGGATAGCCGCGGCCGTCGGTGTCACAGAGTCGGCTGCGGGTGGGCACGGCCGTTCCCCGCGTTCCCCGCGAACCGAGCGCCGAGCGGCGGGACCCGTCCGACGGGAAGGTCGCGCCCATCATCGGCGGCGGTGCGATCACCGGCGGCGCATACGGCGTCGGCGCGCTGCGCGCGGTCGACCTGCTGCTCGCGGGGCGCACGGTCAACGACTTCGACGTCTACGTCGGGACGTCGTCCGGGTCGCTGCTGGCGGCGCTCGCCGCGAACGGCATCGCGTCGCGCGACATGGCCGCCGCGCTGCTCTCAGAACCGCCGGCAGGGCTGCCCGGCATCGAGCCGGGGATGCTGCTCACGCCCAACCTCGGCGGCCTCGTGCGGTCGGGCGCGGCGCTGTCGCGGCGCGCGCTCGAGCTCGACAGCTGCGAGCGACTGATACTCGGCGAGCAGGGCCGGGACGACGTGGCGATCTCGCGCGCGGTGGCGGCGTGGACCGCGCTGCCGGTGCTCTACGCGCCGGTCCGTGTCCGTGTCCGCGACCGCGACCTTGTCGACGGCGGCGTCTCTCCGCGACGACGGACCTCGACGTCGCCGTCGCGCACGCCGCGACGCTCGTGTGCCGAACTCGGCGGGAAGGCGGCGGGACATGCCGACGCCCGGCGGGGCTTCATGTGAGCACGCCAGCGCCGGAGGGGGTCTCGGACCCCAGGCGACGGCTCCGCCCCGCCGGGCGAACGGGTAGAGAACTTGTTTCCCTCGACGCTCGCGTGCCACGCCGGCACGCGAGCGCTCGGGTACCGGCTACACCTCGGCTGGCTGGCGGAGCAGACCGAGATGCTGCAGGTTATCCAGGAACAGAGCCTTGTCGATCCGACCTTGAAAGATCGGGACGCCCATCTCCATGCACTTGGAGATCACTTCGCGGCGCTCCAGGCCAGCCTCGCGCGCGAGCTCGGTGGGCGTCAGGTGATTCGCCATCGGCGTGTGCCTCCTGTGATCGTGACCAACTCTACTTGTACTCCTTCGTGTGGACGGATACAAGCGGTTTTGCCGCGGACATCGGTAAGCGGGCGCGAACCCGGCGGATGGCGGATGCGTCCCCACGACCGATCCGCCGGCCGACCGCGACGGCCGCCAGGCCCTCGAGCGCGGTGGCGGAGCCGCCACTGTGGGATACTCCGCCCCCTGTCGGGGCGTGGCGCAGCCTGGTAGCGCGCACCGTTCGGGTCGGTGAGGTCCCCGGTTCGAGTCCGGGCGCCCCGATTGCAGAGGTCTTCACGTTTGGGGGCCTTGGATGTTCACGTTTGCGTCGGTTGGTGTGGGCGTGGGTGCGTGTTCGCGTGGTCGGGGACGGTCGTGGCTGCGCTCGGGTCGCGGCTGGGGCGTGGCGGGGCTGGCGCGGCGTGTTCGGGGCGTGTGCTGGCCTGTGGGGTTGGGTGTCGGTGGTGGTCGGCGTGGCGGGGCGGCCGGGGGTCAGGGGCTGCTGTCGGTGGCGGCCATGATGAGCGTGTGGAGTGGCTGGCGGCGTCGGCGGCGGTGTCGGGGGCTGTGGTGGGGGTCGGTGTTGCGGGCGGTGTGGGCGTCGTGGGTGCGCAGGTTGCGGGCGATCAGCGTGGTGGCGGTGAAGAGCGCGAGCGGGGTCAGGCCGCTGAGGCGGCAGTGGCCGCGGGCGAGGTTGGTGGTGGCGGGGTCTTTGATGCTGGCGTTGGCGCGTTCGGCGGCGCTGCGGCGGTGGTAGCTGTGGCGGTGCGCGGCTGAGGGGTAGTCGTGTTTCTGGCTGGTTTTGGCGTTGACGGTTGGCGGGATCGTGATCGTTTTCTGGGTGCAGCAGACGGGCGGGTGCTCGGGCGGGTCGTGGACGGTGGGCCGCTCGTAGGGGAGTGTCATCGAGTCGGGCCATAGCGGGCAGCGCAGCTTGTGGTGCGCGGCGGGGCAGCCGGCCCGCCGGTAGCCGTCGGGGTCGGGGGCGCTGACTGGTGCGAGCTTGTAGCGGCCGAGTTCGGCTGTCTGCTGGTCGTGGTGGGCGGTCTGCTCGGGGCTGGCGGCGGGAGAGAGCGGGCCGAGCGTGAGCAGCGTTTGGGGGGTGGCGGGGCAGTAGAGCTGGCCGTTGGCGGTGATCGCGCCTTGGTGGGTGCCTTTTGGGCCGCGGTCGTTGGGGTGCAGGTCAACGACGAGCTGGATGCCGAGCGCGCGCAGTGGGAGCGCGAATGTTTCTGGCTGGCGGTAGGAGTAGCCGGAGTCGGCGAGCAGGTCGCCGGTCGGGATCGCGGCCTGGTGCATCCGTTGGATGGTGGGGATGATCTGGGCGGGCGGGTCGTGCTGGCAGCCTGCCAGGTGGATGCGACGGACGAGCTCGGGCACCTGGGCGCCGCCTTCGTCGCGGACGGTGGTGAGGGCTTGCAGGTAGTAGCCGTAGAAGGTCTCGTTGCGGGCGGGATGGTTGCTGTTGCGGTGCCCCCAGGCGGCCTCCGGGTCGGCGGCGCGGCCGTGGCCGTCCTTGCGCGGCGGGCGCGCCCAGGTCTCAAGGTCGGTCCAGTCGAGCGCGAGCGAGCCGGACGCCGGGACCCCGCAGGCCTGGACGCTTGCTTCCAGCAGCCGGTCAAGAACCCGGGAGAGCAGCGCGGAGGGGGCGCCGTCCGGCACGGGTTTGGCCAGGGCTTTGACGGTCAGCGCGAACGTGTACTCGACCTGGCGGTAGCTGAGGGAGTGCCAGCCGCTCTTCCAGCAGGCGAGCACGCCGAGCCGGCGCTGGTCTGTTTCGGGCAGCGCGAGCAGCGCCTTGTGGACGCGTCGCAGGTGCGCGGGACGGCCCTCGACGGCGACGATCAGCATGCCCAATAGCAGCGTCCGCACGCTCAGCTGCCGTGGCCTGACACCGACCGGCAGCAGTGTCTCGACCTGTTCGCTGATGGCGGCGGCGTCGATGATCTGCTCGAGCCGCGCGAGCGCCGCCGTGTTCACCGCGATCCTCCCAGCAGCGCGACCAGCTCGGTCTCGCTCGCGACCGGCAGCGCGGCGGCGAGGTCGCCCAGCCGCTGGCTGCAGCGGATTCCGGCGGCCGCCATGAACGCGCCCAGCCCGAGCTGCGCCGCGCACTCGCAAAGCCACGTCGAGCGCAGCCGGCCGGCCTCAAGGCGCGGTAGCGACGGGTCTGTTGAGAGCGCGGCCGTGAGCGTGTCGGTGAGGTTGCGCCGGCCCGGATCGCGACCGCCGATGATCAGCCCCGGCCCCGCGAACGCGGCGGCCGCCAGCAGCCGCTCCTGGTAGCGGCCCAGGACCGGCACCGGCCGCGCCCTGGGCCCCGACACGATCACCAGCACGCCGCCCGCGCGCGCGACGACGTCGACGCCGCGCACGTGGCGCAACTCGCCGGTGATGATCCCCGCGCCGGCGCCCAGACAGACCAGCGCGCCCGCGCGCAGCCGCCGCGCCGGCGTCGACTGCGCGCCAGCCAGCCGCAGAAACCCCTCGATCTCAAAGGGCGAGTACGGTGCCTTCGCACGCTCCCTGGGCAGCCCCACCGGCGCCGGCGCCGGATAGCGCTCAAGCGCCCTGGCCAGCGAGCGCAGGTTCGATCGCAACGTGCGCACCGTCGCCGGCGAGAAGCGCGCGCAGCCCTCCAGCACGAACCGCTCGACCGTCGCCTCGCACAGCACGCGCTCGCACTCAAGTCCAAGCCCGACCTGCTGCGCGAACACGGCCAGCCGCGAGCAGGCGAACAGCAGCGCCTTCGCGCGCGCCGCGCTCCCCGGCGCCGCCGCGGCGACCAGCTCGCGCGCGAACGCGACCGCCGCGCCCTCAGCGGCACGGGTCCCGTTCGCGTGATCCCGAGAAGCGCCGGTCATCGCATCACCCCAGCTATCCTCCGGTATGTCTACCGGAGGAAGCGGACGGAATCCGGCCGCCCCGACTGACAAACTCAACCGATGCAGCCAGACCCCGCCCAGCGCCAGGAAGCACGCCAGATCGCAACCGAGCTCGCCCGCATCGCGCGCTCAGCCGACGTCCTGCCCGGCACGATCACCCAACGACACACCCGCTGCGGCAAGCCCAACTGCGCCTGCCACCACGACCCCCCACGCCTGCACGGCCCCTACTGGCACTGGACCCGCAAAATCGCCAACAAAACCGCCGGCAGATACCTCAAGAGAGACCAAGCCGAGCAATCCCAGCGCTGGATCGACAACGACCGCCGCCTCCGCGAACTCCTCGCCCGCCTCGAAGCCATCGGCATCGCCCGCCTCGAAGCCGACCAGCAGCACTAATAACGCACACCGCAGTGTGGCCAGCGCGCGCCTAACCTGTGGCCAGGCCGCTAAGGGCCTCCCAAACCCCCCGCCAGATCAGGGCGAAACGCAAACGTGACGACCTCATCGAAAGAGCCCGCAATCGCGGGCTTTTCGCTTTCTCGGCGACGCCTCGCGGTGCGACCGTGTCCCGAATATGTCCCGGCGAGTTGAGATTCAGGACCCCAGCGGCCACGTCTTTCGCGTCGAGCGTAAGCGCGGCCCGGTCTGGTTCGCGAAGTACCGGCTGCCGAGCGGGCGCCAGGTCCAGAGGAAGATCGGTCCCGCCTGGACCGAGCGCGGCCGGCCGCCCGCCGGGTACGTAACCAAGCGGCTCGCCGAGGCCTGGCTGCGCGACGTCCTCGACCAGGCCCGCCGCGGCACGCTCCCCGGCATGGTTCGCACCGGCGCGACCGTCGCCGACGCCTGCGCCGAGTTCATGCGCTACGTCGAGCACGACCGCGGCCGCAAACCGTGGACGCTGCGCGGCTACCGCTCGATGATCGATGCGCACCTGCTGCCCGCCTTCGGCAAGCCCCCGGTCGAGGACCTCACGACGCAGCGCGTCGAGCGGTGGATCGCGACCGCCCAGGGCTCTGTGCGCACCCGCAACAAGCTGCTGATCCTGCTCCACGGCATCATGCGCCGCGCGCGCAAGGTCTACGGCCTCCCGCTCAACCCGGTCGCAGACGTCAAGAAGTTCCCTCAGGGTCGGGCGGGTGAGGTGCAGGTCTTCTCCCCGGAGGAGGTCTGGGCGCTCGTCCGCGCCGCCGAGTCCGAGCAGGACGCAGCGATCTTCCTCACCGCCGCCTTCACCGGCCTGCGCCAGGGCGAGTTGCTCGCCCTGCGCTGGCGCGACATCGACTTCCAGGGAGCGATCGTCCGCGTCGCCGGCAGCTACGGCCTCGGCACGGTCACCACGCCCAAGTCGGGCAAGGTCCGCTCCGTCCCGCTCGCCCCCGACGTCGCCGAAGCGCTCGCCCGCCTGGGCCAGCGGCAGCACTTCACCGGCGACGACGATCCGGTCTTCGCCGGCGTGGCCGGCGGCCACCTCGACGGCGCTGCGCTGACCAAGCGCTACAAGGCATCGCTCAAGCGAGCCAACCTGCGCCCGCTCCGCTTCCACGATCTCCGCCACACCTTTGGCACCCGCATGATCGCCCAAGCCGACATCCGCCGCGTCCAGGAGTGGATGGGCCACGCCGACGTCCAGACGACGATGCGCTACCTCCACTACGTGCCGCGCGCCGAGGATGCGCAGCTCGTCGCGCGCGTGTTTGCGGTGCGGCCGGCCGAACTCGAGCGGTCCTCCACGGAGACGGCCTAGCCTGGGCGGCCGATCGTTTCGTCGGCGTGACGGCGACCCGCCTGACCGCGGGCCGCTGCGTGCTCGCCGGTCGGGGGAATCCGAAAGCCGGTCGCGTTGTCGCGTTCACGCGCGAGCAGCAATCAGCGCGTGGCCCGGGTCGCCGCTATCGCGTTGCGAGCCGTTCAGCCGATTGCAGATGCGCCACGGCCGATCTCAGGACTGGGATCTCGTCCTGGGGGGCGTTGATCGTCTGGACCAATACCGCGACGCTGCCGTCTGCGATCGAGGCCTCGGAGGAGGTCAGTGTGGTCTTCCGGCCCGCCTTGTTTGTCCCGATTACGGTGCCGCTGAAGCGGAAGCCGGGGAACGAACTGAAACCCGGCACGCTGCGGGCGACCACGTGCAGCGTTTCCGTGGGGCCGCCAATGGGCCTTGCGGCTGCAGCCTTCGCGTCGGCGGCGCTCCTGAACACGGTGTAGTAGACGATGCCGTTGTAGCGCAGCCCGTGTTGCTTAGGCCCCTGGACTTGGATCGTGACAGCGCCAGACCGAGTTGCCGCCGCGTTCGGTCACGAGCAAAGACTTCGCCGACGTGTACCCGGCCGGAAGTACGTAGTGCGAATCGGCCAGCGCATGCAGCAGCGAACTCGGCACGACCGCACTGCCTCCGCCGAACGCTGCCAGTGCGACGCAGAGAAACCCGGCGGGGAGACAGTTTCGTGCGAGCCGAGCGAGCCGCATTCCAGCGAGCACGCTACCGAACCGCCTCCGAGCACGCTACGGAACCGCCTCCGAGCACGCTGCTGCTGTGCGCGAGATCCGACACTCTCGGTCGGGGTAGCACGATTCGTGCTACCGTGGTGGCGTGGCTCGGTCG
>DATKRJ010000486.1:0-4124 GCA_035532355.1 Thermomicrobiaceae bacterium
CGGGACCAGCGCGAGCAGCGCCAGGAACACCAGAACCCGCGGCCTAGCCATCGCAGCCCACCAGCGGCCCGCGACGAAGCCGGCGCGGCGCCGCAGCCTTGCGGTCCATGCGTCCCCCGTCTTCCGGATTACCTCAGACACATAATGTAGGGAAACTATACGAACTACCCGACACTGTCGAGAGAGGTCCGCACGGGCCGTTCCCCCGTCGCGATCGCGGCGCAGCCGGTCACTTCGCCGGATCGGACCTTCACAGCAATGCGTCGGCCACCTTGTGAACCGCGGCCGCCACGTCCTCGAGATCGCTACCGGTGTAGTCCGGCCCGATCGCAACCGCGATCGACCGGGCGGCCAGGTCCTCCGCCACCGGGCACAGGCCCGCCCGGTAGGTCACCTCCACCGGGTGGCGTGCCCATGGCGAGCGGTTCGGTGACACCGTCCGGCGTTCGAGGTAGGCCCGGTTGAGGTACACCGGCGCGCCATCGTACAGCTGTGCCGAGGGGATCCCTTCCGCTTGCAAGGCGGCCACGAAGCGCGCGGCGGTGCCGGCATCGGGTCCGAACCAGATCACACTCGACCCGCCGTCACCGTCGGGGTCCGGGACCGTTCTCGGCAGCAGCCCCGAGCGCTGGCCGACACTCTCGAGGACCTTGCGTTTGGCCGCGCGCATGTCGGCGAGTGTTGACGGCCTGACTTCCTGAGCATCGTGGGGCGGCTGTCGGCTGCGCTGTTTGGCGATGGGGTTGGCCGTCGGGCGTGCTGATCTTTGCGGGAGGATGCGGGGTCCCCCAGAAACGTGAGGGACCCCTCCCGCGCAGTTTGGACGCTGAAGACGGGAGGGGTCCGAGGCGGTGTGCGCCCCGTGGCCATCGTATGGCCCTGTCCGGTGTCGGTCGATGAGTACGTGGCTGCGGGTCGGGGGGTGCGGGTGCCACGGCCGGATTGTCCGGGCTGTGCCTCGCAGATGACGTTGTGGGCTGGGTACTGGCGTCATGTGCGTGACGCTGGGGGGTGCCGGCGGATCTTCGTTCCGCGGGCGCGCTGCGGGGTTTGCGCGGCGACGCACGCGGTGTTGCCGGCGTTCGTACTGGCGGGCCGGTTGGACGTCGCGGACACGGTTGGGACGGTGCTGGCCGAGGTGCTGTCGGGTCCGGCTGGGGTGCGTCCGGCCGCGGCGCGGGTCGGGGTTCCGCATACGACAGCGCGGGGCTGGGTGCGCCGGTTCGCCGGACGGGCCTCGGGGCTGGCGGTCGCGTTCGCCGCGCTGGCGGTGGACCTGGGCGGGCCGTCGATCGGTCCGGCCGCGGACACCGGCCGGTGGGCGTTGGCCGCGATCGGGGAGGCGTTCGCCGCGGCCAGCGAGCTGCCGGGATGGCTGGTCGTGGGCTGTTGGCGGTTCGCCTGCGCGGTGACCGGCGGCAGGTTGATCGCCGCCAACACAACCTCGCCCTATCTGATCGTCGGCAAGCGTCGTTTCATGCCCCCGATCCCCTTGCGGGGCTGAACAGGACGGAGCTGGGATGGACGCACAGGCGCAGGAACGGGTGGCGTTGCACCGGTGGGCGGTGATCGCCGAGGCCGCGAATGCCCGGCTGAGCCCCGCCGAACGCGGGGCGGTGGTCCGCCGGATCGCCGGCCGCGGTCACACCGACCCGGACGGGGCGCAGCGGCGCTATTCGCGGGGCACGATCGACCGGTGGATCCGCGCCTGGCGGGCCGGCGGCCTGGAGGGGCTCAAGCCGGCACCGCGCTCTGACACCGGTGCGGTCCGGGCGCATCCGGAACTGTTCTCCGAGGCGGCCGCGTTGCGCCTGGAACTGCCGTCGCGTTCGGCCGCGCAGATCGCCTCGATCCTGTTCCACCGCCACGGAGTGCGGGTCGCCGAACGCACGGTGAGCGGGCAGCTGCGCCGCCGCGGACTACATCGGGAGGCGTTGGCCGCCGAACCGAAGGTCTTCGGACGGTATGAGGCTGCGGCGCCGAACGAGCGGTGGATCACCGACGTGCTCATCGGCCCCCCGGTGCCCTGGCCGCAGCAGCCCTCCTCGGTGCGGGCCCGACTGTTTCTGATCGTCGATGATCATTCGCGGCTGCTCGTCGATGGGCGGTTCTTCGCCCACGAGAACACCCGGTCAGGTCAGGAACTGCTGCGTCGGGCGATCATCCGCCGTGGCCTGCCCCAGGTTCTTTACGCCGACAACGGAGCGCCCTTCGCGAATGCGTGGCTGAGTAGGACCTGCGCGGTGCTCGGGATCCGCCTGGTGCACTCCAAGCCGTACTCCCCGCAAGGCCGGGGGAAACAGGAACGACTCAACCGCTATATCCGGGCGGCGTTCCTGGACGAGGCGACCCACCAGGGCATCAGTTCCCTCGATGAGCTCAACGACCTGTTCGGCGCGTGGGCCGAACAGGTCGCCAACACCCGCATCCACGCCGAGACCGGGCAGGCCCCGATTGTCCGGTTCGAGCGGGCCGGCCCGCACCGGGCGGCCGACCCTGGCCTGCTCCGCGAGGCGTTCCGCTGGTCAGTGACCCGCAAAGTCACCCGCACCGCCACCGTGCCGTTGGAGGGCAACGCCTACGGCGTCGACCCGGCTCTGGTCGGGCGCCGCGTCGAACTGCGCTACGACCCCGAGGACCTCACCCGCATCGACGTTTACCTCGACGGCACCCCGGCCGGGGTCGCCCGCCCGTTCCGCACCACCCGGCACGTGCACCGTGCCGTCCCGCAAGCCACCCAGCCGGCACCGGAGCAGACCGGCATCGACTACCTCGCCCTGGTCGCCGCCGCCCACGAGGAAGCCGCCGGCACCGGTGCGAAAATCGAATTCACCCAACTCCCCATGCCCACCGGCGACCAGCAGCAGGAGATCCGGTGAGCCGGGCACCGTGGGTCGCGCACTTCGGTTTGGACCGCACCCCGTTCGGTAAGGCGATCCCCGCCAAGGACCTGTTCGCCCGCCAAGCCCACGACGAGGCCGTCGCCCGGATCAACTTCTGCGTGCTGGAGTCCGCCCTGGGCGTGATCACCGGTGATGTCGGTGCCGGTAAGACCGTGTCCGTGCGGGCCGCCGTCGCCGCCCTGGACCCCACCCGGCACCAGGTCATCTATATCGCGAACCCCGCGTTCGGCACCCGCGGTCTCTACGTCACCATCGTGCGGTCTCTGGGCGCCGAACCCCGCTATTTGAAGGCCGAGCTGATGGCCCAGGCGGCGGACCTGCTCGCCGCTGAGGCCGCCGAACGGCACCGCAAGGTCGTGCTGGTCTGCGACGAGGCGCACCTGCTTGATCCCGCGCAACTGGAAGAACTCCGGCTGTTGACGAACTCGGAGATGGATTCGGCGTCCCCGTTCGCCGGGCTCTTGATCGGTCAGCCCACGTTGAACCGGCAGCTACGGATGGGAGTGTTCGCCGCCCTCGACCAGCGGATCGCGACCCGCTTCACCATCAAACCGATGGACATCGCCGAGTCCGCCAACTACCTGCGCCACCACCTGCGGCTCGCCGGCCGAGACGAACCCCTTTTCGCCGACGACGCCACCGCCCGGCTGCACCGCGTCTCCAACGGCCTACCCCGCGCGCTGAACAACGCCGCCACCGCCGCACTCATGGCCGCCGCCGCCGAGAGCAAAGACCTCGTCGATGACAGCTGCGCGAAGAAGGCCGTCGCCGAGCTCACCCGCGACTGACCATGCCCCCCAAGCACGACCCGCACCACGAGCCAGACCCCGACTGGGAACCCGACATGCACCGCGTCGTTCTCGCCCTGGACCTCGACCTCACCGTCCTGACGACCCCACCCCAAGACTGGGCACCCGCCCAGCTGCGCGCACTCATCGAGGGTCTCCACCGCATCGGCATCACCGCGACACCAGTGACAGCCCTGGTCGCCAAACCCATCCAGCCGCTCTGACACGCAACCACCCAGCCCGAGCAGCACTCGCCAGCTCAAGGCGCCTCAACGCGAGACCCGATCAACGCCAAACGCTGCCGACCCATCACCACCGAGCGCCGCCAACCCATGCACGAACAGCGAAGCCGCCAACATGAGGTTGAACGCCATCACGGCCATGCCCAAGCCACGCCAACCCGGCCACACCACCCCGGGTAGGGCTCGGCGCC
>DATKRJ010000487.1:0-3636 GCA_035532355.1 Thermomicrobiaceae bacterium
AGCGCCTGGTTATTCGTCCCCTGGGCCTGCCGCATCATGAAGATGATGAAACCGACGATGACCACGACGGGCAGGAGGATCCCGAGCAGCGAGAGGAACCACGAGGTATCCGGCGGAACCTCGGCCGTCAGGTCCGGGACCGCCTTGCCGCCGGCTTTCGCGGCGGCCTGGATGTCCGGGTACGCGTCGGCGAGGAGACCGGGGACGATGACGGTGTACTGGCCCGTCCCTTCCTTGACGGTCAACGTCGTGTTCTGCTGCACCACCGAGGTGACGCTGCCGTTCTGGACGTCCTGCAGGAACGCGGTGTATGACTTGGTCGTACCGGTGCTGCTCGGGCTGATCAGCACGGCGGCGAGGAGCGCAACGGTGCCCACGACGAGCACGAGCATGACGATGCCGTTGCGGAGGAACTTGGCGTTCAAGAAAGGGAGCCTCCGGATGCGCGAGGACCCGCCGGTCGTGCGACGGAGTCGTGGCCGAGTATAGCGCCGGACTCCGGGACCGCCCTGAGGAGGAATGGGCCGGTGCAGGCGACCCGGCGTCAGGCGCTCAACGCTGGATACGCCGCGCAGCACAGCATGCCTGGCCTGGGCCTGGCCGGGGCGGGCGTGGGATGTGGCCGGCCTGGGCTATCGATGCTGACCAGCATGGATCTCAGGTCGACCGTGCGTGGTCGCATGCCCGATCGGCAGTTCCGATCGCGGAGCACGCGCGGTCGCGGCCGATCTGATCCCTTCCAGCATCATCCGTTGCAGTACCTGACGAGAATCAGGGATCAGGCGGGGCGGCAGGTCTGGTAGCGGAGGGCGGATTTGAACCACCGACCAAGGGCTTATGAGTCCCCTGCTCTACCACTGAGCTACTCCGCCACGACGAACAGGATATCGGCGGTCACCGACGGCGGCAACCTCCGTCCCACGACAGAACGCCTTCCCGCTGATCGCGTTCGATGCTGTAGCGATGGTCCATCACGGGTCGTACGCTTCGAGCATGCAGTTCCTCGTCGCGCGCAATCCGGACCCGGACTCGCGGCTGCCGTACCTGGTCCGGCTTCCCATCGACGGAGGCCTGATCCTCAAGGTCCGCGACACCTGGCCGCGCACAAGCCGGGTCTTCTGCGCCCGCGTCGAGGGCGGCTGGCCGGCTGAGGCCGAGATCGTCGAAGAAGTTCCCGTCACGCTCTGTCGGCGCAGAGGCGTGGCCATTGATCTGGTCCTCGAGCGGCCGCGCGAGGACCGCTCGCAGTTCGTCTTCACGACCCTGCCTTCCGGACGCGAAGGAATCTTCTGGCAGACCCGCAAGGTCGTCACGACCGCCCGACCGGGTGCCCGAATCCCGGGCCGGCGCGCGAGCGGCATCCGCGAACTCGTCATCGTCGTCGATACCCGTGAGCGCTACCCATGTGGGTTTCGAAACCAGCAGGCGACGACCGTCCGCGCCGCGCTGACAGCCGGCGACTACGCGGTTCGGTCGGAAGCCGGGGCGCCGGTCGCGGTGGTCGAGCGGAAGTCGCTCACAGACCTCGCGGGCGCCCTCTCGAGCGGCACGCTTGTCTTCGAGCTGGCCAAGCTCAGCGAGATGCCGCGCGCCGCGATCGTTGTGGAGGACCGCTACGGGAACCTGTTGAAGCACGCGCATACGCCCGCCGGATTCCTGCCGGACATGCTTGCTCGCGTCCAGGTCCGCTACCCTGAACTCTCGATCGTCTTCCTCGAGACGCGGCCGCTCGCCGAAGAATGGACGTTCCGGTATCTCGGTGCGGCACTGGCCGAGTTCGAATCCGAGCAAGACACGGGGTCGCAGTTGCGCGTCGCCGAGCTGCCGTTGGACTACGCCGCGGTCCGACCGCCACCCTCCAGGAGGCGACAGAAGGCGGGTGCATGACCGCCGCCACATCGAGCTGCCCGGCCGACATTCCGGTCGCCGGCGTCGACCGCCTGGGAACCGGATTTCGCCGTTCAGGCATGCGGTTCTATCGGACGCTCACGCGGCGGACTTGCTTTGCGCGATATACACTGGATATACTCGTTGCATGGCAAAGGTCCTGATCTCGATGCCCGACGATCTGCTCGAGCGAATCGACCGTGAGGCCGATGCGCGCGGAAGCAACCGCAGCCGGTTCCTCCAGGACGCCGCCCGCCGCGAACTCGGGTGGCCCTCGGGCAACGCACTCGAGGCAGCCCTGACGCGGGGGCGCGAAGCCCTCGCGAGCGTCGGTGGCTTCGAGTCGGCCAGGCTCATCCGGGAGCAGCGCCTGGTACGCGATGCCGGCGATCGACGTCGTTAGCGACGCCAGCGTCGTCCTCAAGTGGTTTCACGCCGAGGGCGAAGAGGAGGTCGAACCGGCCCGGGCGCTGCTCGAGCACTACACTCGACAGGCGATCAGGCTCGTCGTTCTCGACCTCACGCCGTACGAGGTGGCCAACGCCCTTCTCCGCGGCCGAGCGCGGGTCGCCGCGGACCGGGTGGCGGTCGTCCTCGACGCGCTGGCTGACATCTGCCCGCAGGTCACGCCAACGAAGATCGACCTGCGCGAAGCGGCAATGCTAGCCGAGCGGCACCGGCTGACGCTCTACGACGCGGCCTATGCGGCCGTCGCCCGGGCCCGCGGTGCCGAGCTCGTTACGCTCGATGAGGCACTGCTGAAATCCGGCCTGGGTCGTCGGCCGAGCGCCGTCGTCGCCGATCTGACGCGGCCCACGTGAGCAGGGCGCGGTCGAGGTGGTGGCGCATCGGTCGCGAAGTAGCGAAGCCCATGAAACGGTGCGAAGGCGTTCGTGTCAGGTATGCGCTCTGTCGGAGTCATGTGCTCTTGGCGAAGTCGGCGAACGAGCACATGAGTGAGCCGATTCCTGCTCAGTCCCCACGCTCGGGACCACAGCGGATGGATCCGGAGGCTTTGCCTCGTGCGTCCGAGACGCGCGGGTCGGTGGTCGCTACATGCCTGGCGTGCTTGGCATGAATCCGGGTGCGAGCTCGGGAATCCGGATCGTCGCGATGGCCAGGACCAGGCAGGCAACCCCCACGACTCGCGCGAAGGCTTCACCCCGCGACCAGAGCTTCTCCGTGAGGACCACCGTCGCGAGGATGACCATCGGCACGACGCTCATCGCCCCAAGAGCGAGCAGGACCACCATGAGCGCCCAGCAGCAGGCCAGGCAGTAGGCGCCGTGGTGGACACCCACACGCACGTCGCGCAGTACGCCCTGATAGGAGCTGTACATGAGGAAGAGCGATAGCGGAGAGCGGCAATGCGCCAAGCAGCGGTACTTGAGCGGCGATAACTGGTACAGGCCGCAACCCAAGTAGGCGGCGACCCCCGCCGCGGTCCCGAGTCGCGCATCCCCCTCGGCCAGCCGGGAGATGAGCCCGCCGAGCGCGAACGCGAGCACGCCCACAGACGCCCAGACCACCAGATAGCCGCTGGTGAACATGGTCAGACGCAGGGCGCGGCGCCCGGAGATCGATCGAGCGTAGAGGGAGGCCACCGGAGCGACGGACGGCAGCATCATCGCGGCCATCATCACGGTCCAGGCGACGAGAAATGCCGGCAGCGCGAGGCCCACGGTGCCGGACATCGCCCCATCCTGGGACGACCACGCGATGATGGCGATCCATGCGATGGCGGCCGCG
>DATKRJ010000488.1:0-6988 GCA_035532355.1 Thermomicrobiaceae bacterium
GCGGCTCAGGCGCACCATCGATTGGGCCGGGAAGCCGGCTGCACCGACGGAGTCGCGCCGGCCGGGTTCGTCACTCCTGCTGCTGCAGGCGCGGGTCGAGCGCGTCGCGCAGGCCATCGCCGATGAAGGCGTAGGCCAGCACCATCAAGGCCAACACGACCGCAGGGAAGAGGAACTGATACCAGAAGGGATCGATGTAGACCTGACCGGCCTGGATCAGCCGCCCGAGCGACGGGGTCGGCGCGGTCACGCCGAGGCCGAGGTAGGAGAGGACCGCCTCGAGTGTCAGCGCGTTCCCGATGCCGAGACTGGTCAGCACGGCCGCGATACCGAGGATATTCGGCAGCATATGGCGGGTGATGATCCAGCGGCCCGAGCCGCCGGAGGCGATGCTGGCCTCGACGTAGGTCAGCGAGCGCAGCCGCAGCACGTCCGAGCGGATGACGCGAGCGAAGCCGGCCCAGTTGAAGAGCGACAGCGCGCCGACGGTGAGGTAGAGGCGGCCGGCCGGGCCGAACCGCGTGTACATCGGCACGCCGAAGGTCCCGGCGATCAGGATGGCGACGATGATATTGGGAAAGGAGAAGAGCACGTCGATCAGCCGGGAGAGGACGGTGTCGATCCAGCTGCCGAAGTAGCCGGCGATCATGCCGACGGCCAGCCCGGCGACCAGCGTGATGCCCTGGGCGATCAGGGCCACCGTATAACTGGTGCGCAGCGACAGGATGGTGATGCTGAAGATGTCAGAGCCGGACCCGTCGGTGCCGAACAGGTGCAGCCGGCTCGGCCAGGTGTTGATGTTGACGAAGTTGGTCGCCGCCGGGTCGTAGGGGGCGATCAAGGGCGCGATCACCGCCAGCACGATCGAGAAGAGCGCGAGCGCGAGCCCGACCATGGCCGGACCGTTGTGGCGGAAGCGCGTCAGCGCCATCTGCCAGTTCTTGCGAACCTTGAGCGGTCGGCCGAGCCCCTGTTCCTGCCCCAACTCCTGAGTCGCGACGCGCGAGCCGGCGTGCATCCGGTCTTCCTTCTCTCTACTGCAGGCGGATCCGGGGATCGATGACTCCGTACAGCACGTCAATGAGCAAGTTTACCGCCATAATCATGACGGCAATGACGAGCACTGTCGCCTGCATAACCGGGTAGTCGCCGTGGATACTGGAATTGATGGCGTAGTAGGCCACGCCGGGCACGCCAAACATCGTCTCGACCACGAAATTGCCGGTGATCAGGAAGGCAAAGCTCGGGCCGACGAACGTCACGATGGGGACCAGCGCGTTACGCAGGATGTGGCGGAACAGGACGCCCCGCTCCTGGAGGCCCTTGGCCCGCGCCGTCCGCACGAAGTCCTGCCGCGCCTGCTCCAGGATGACCGCGCGGCCGAAGCGGGCGTAGGCGGCGATGCCGGAGATACCGATGGTCAGCACCGGCAGGATCCAGTTCTGCGGGTGATCCCAGCCACGGATCGGCAGCCAGCGTAGCTGGACGGCAAAGATGACGATGAAGACCACCCCCCAGACCAGCTGCGGCACCGACCCGGCCACGATGGCCACGCTCATCACCGCGCGATCGAACGGGGAGTCCTGTTTGGCCGCCGCCAAGATGCCGGTCAGGTTGCCGACGATGAACTGGAGGGCGAGTCCCATCAGGGCGAGCTCCGCGGAGACCGGGATGCCGCGCCCCATGATGTCGCCGACCGAGCGTCCCTGCTCGATGATGCTGGTGCCGAAATCACCGTGCAGCACGTCGCCGACGTAGACGACGAACTGGACCAGGATGGGCTTGTCGAGCCCGAGCTGGTGACGCATCTGCGCGTACTGGACCGGGTCGATACTCCCCGGCGTCCGGCCCGTCTGGAGCAGGACATACTTGACCGGGTCGACGGGGGTGAGCCGCGCGACCGCGAAGACGGTGAACAGGACACCGACGATGACGATGACGCTGTAGATAACGCGCCGGACGACATAGACCAGCATCGAGACTCCTTCACCCGGACGGTGGGGGACCACTGCCCGCCCCGTTGCCGGGGCGGGCAGTGGTCGAGCCTACTTCGTCACGACGACGTTGTTCTCGATCGAGCGAGGGAAGGAGTAGTAGAAGCCGCCCCAGTCGAGCCCCTTGATCTTGGGCTTGACCAGCTCGCGGTAGACGAAGTACCCGAACGGGACCAGGACCGCGTCCTTCAGGAAGAGTGCCTCGCCCTGCTGGTAGAGCTGGTTGCGCTTGGTGGCGTCCTGCTCGACGTCGGCCTGATCCATCAGGGTGTCGAACTGCTTCGCGTCCGCCGCGGGATCGTAGGTGACGCCGTTGTAGGTCATGGCCGGCACCTGGATGCCCCAGTCGAAGCGGTCTACCTGATAGACCGAGTCGCTGCGCAGGAACTCGCTCATCAGCTCCGGGGTGTCGGTGATGTTGATGTTGCCGAAGATCTCCATCTGTAGACCCTTGTCGGTCTTGATCTTGTCCTGGATCTGGGTGGACGTGAGCGAGGTGTTGACCGTCACGTTGGCGCCGAGTGTCTTGTTCCACATGTCGGCCAGGGCCCGCCAGCGGTTGACGTCCTCGGCGGAGGTGTCGCTGGCCTCGTAGAACTCGACCGGGGGCAGGCCCTTGCCGCCCGGGTAGCCGGCCGCGGCCAGCACCTTCGGTGCCTCGCTCGGGTCATAGGCGATACCCGGCGCGCACGTGTAGTTGGCAATCGACGGCGGCTCATAGCAGTCGGTCGGGGTGTAGGAACCGCGCCAGATGACGTTGTCGAAGGTGTTGCGGTCGATAGCCATGGCGAAGGCGCGTCGCACCAGCACGTTGTCGAACGGCTTCTTGCCGAAGCTCATGGCCACGGTGTTCACCCCGCCGACGGTGACCGGGACGATCTCGCTCTTGAAGTCCTGCTCCACCGCGTCGAGCAGCGACAGCGGGAAAGCGGAGAGGATGTCGGCCTGGTTAGCCTTGTACAGGTTGAGTCCCTGGTTGGCGGCGGTCGGGCCCTTGAGGATCGGCCAGTTGAGCTTGGTGACCGACGGCGAATGCTGACCCCAGTAGTTCTCGTTGGGCACGAGCTCGATGCCGGTCGCGGGGTCGAACTTGTCGACCTTCCAGGCGCCGGTGCCGTACGGCTGGTGGTTAGTCCAATCGGAGTTGGTGTCGTCGCCGTACTTCTCGATGAGGTCCTTGTCGACGACGTACCAGGCGATGGTGGCGAGGTAGGCGAGGAAGTAGTTGATCGGCTTGGTGAGCGTAATCTGAACGGTGCTGTCGTCAACCTTGGTCGCGCCGGTCAGGTCGGTGGCAGTCCCCTTGGTGTACTCCGCGGCGCCCTTCAGCGACTCCATGAAGAAGCTCGCTGGAGCCGGCTTCTTGGGGTTGAGCGCGCGTTTCCAGGAGTAGATGAAGTCGTCCGCGGTGACCTGCCGGCCACTGGCGAACTTGGCGTTGCCGCGGATGTGGAAGGTGTAGGTCAGGCCGTCGGTGGACTTGTCCCAGCGCTCGGCGAGATCCGGGATGACGTGGGCGTCCTTGTCGAACTTTACCAGCCCGCCGTAGATGTAGTCGAACATGTTGTAGAAGAGCAGGTAGTTCTGGGTCGCCTGCGGGTCGAGCGTCACGTCGAGTGTGGTGACGATCGGCATCGTGAGCGTGACACCGGTCGATATGTTTGCCGGCGAGACCTGCGCCGCCGGGGACGCCGTGGTCGCCGCGGCGGTGCCCGTGGTGGCGCCGCTGGAGGTCGTCGTGGTCGATCCGGTGCTGGTCGACGACGCCGTGGTCGGCGAGGCTGTGCTGCCACCACAGGCAGCCAGGAAGGCCGTCAGGAAGGCGGCCGAGGTGCCGCCCGCCACGAGCCGCATGAAGTGCCGCCGGCTCAGCCCGCGCGCCACCCACTCGCGCTCGATTCGGTCCAGGTCATTCCGCTCGCTCGACACTCCTCACCCCTCCTTCGGCCGCCGCTTCCCGCCGGCCGCACCGTGTCGACGTCTCCCGAGCGCACCGCCCGGGATGTGGGGGATCCTCATGGACCCCGCCGCCTCAGGACCCGCGCCGCGCGGCTGCCGGTGCCTCCGCGGCCGAGCGCAGCATGGTGGACCAGCGGTAGCTGTTCTTGGACAGGTTCACGACGGCCATCGTCTCGGTTCGCTGAATCCCGGGTATGCCGGCCAGCACATTGACAAGGAACGCGTGCAGGTGAGCGTTCGAGGCGAAGAACGCTTCGACCAGGTAATCCGACTGGCCAGCGACCATCGCTACCCAGCGCACCTCGTCGAGTGCGTCGAGCGCCCGGCCGACGGAGTCGCCGCTGGCTACGTCGGTCTCAACCCGTATGACCACGTGGACCGGCAGACCGAGCCGTTCGTTGTCCGCGATCGCCACGATCCGCAGCGTTCCGTCGGATTGCAGGCGGTTGATCCGGCGCCGGACCGTGCTCGCGGGCAGTCCGATGGCCTCGGCGATCGTCGAGACGGGCAGCCGGCCGTCCTCCTGGAGAGCGTGGATGATGGCACGATCCGCCTCGTCCAGGCGGCTGGACCCGGGTATCCTCACCGGCCTGCCTTCCCCGTGGGCACCCTGTTCGACCCGGAACATGTCGCGTCCGAGAATTGCGTGGTTCTTGACAGCATAACGCGGGCAGTCAGAGTCGTCAAGTGTCCCGACTTTAATGGCGGGATCGACCATTCCTCGAGGGCCGCGGCCGCTTAGCCCATTCGGCCGGGCATCAGCCAGTCTGCGAACAACCCCGGCACACGTCAGTCCGGTTGCGGACGTATGTCGTCCGCCGCGATAATGCCGGAACCGTTCGCTGGCCCGCGTCGTGGGAGGGAATCGATGCAGCGTACCCGCGTTGAGCCGCTGGTGAACACCTTCTCGATCGTGGCCCGCGATCCCGAGACCGGTGACCTCGGGATCGCGGTGGAGTCGAAGTTCCTGGCCGTGGGGGCGGTAGTTCCCTGGGCGCGCGCCGGCGTTGGCGCGGTGGCCACCCAGGCGTGGGCCAACGTGACCTATGGGCGGCGCGGCCTGGATCTGCTGGCGTCGGGCATGTCGGCCGACGAGGCGGTGACGGAGCTGACCCGGGACGACGACGGCCGGACGCGGCGCCAGGTCGGGATCGTGGACGCGCAGGGGCGCGCCGCGTCCTTCACCGGCGAGGAGTGCAACGCCTGGGCCGGCGGCGTGGTCGGTGAGGGCTTCTGCTGCCAGGGCAACATCCTGGTCGGACCGGACGTCGTGGACGCCATGGCCGACGGCTACCGGACGACGAGTGGGAGCTTCGCGCACCGGCTGCTCGCGGCGCTCGAGGGGGGACAGGCGGCCGGAGGAGACTCGCGAGGCCAGCAGTCGGCGGCCATCCTGGTCGTGCGGGCCAGCGGTGGCTACGGCGGCGGGAGCGATCGCTACATCGACCTGCGGATCGATGACCACCCGCAGCCGATCGAGGAACTGCGCCGACTCGTGATGCTGCACCGGGTCTACTTCCGCAAGGATGAGGCGGACCTTGTTCCGCTCGACTCGGCGCTGCTCTCCACTTTGCGGGGCCAGCTCGCGGCGCTCGGCTACCTGGGCAGCGCCGAGGACGACACGTCGATCGGCGCGGCGCTGGCGCGGTTTGCCGGCCGGGAGAACCTCGAGGAGCGACTGCGCGGCGACGGGCAGATCGACACCGTCATCCTGGAGCACCTGCGGGCGCGCGCCGCCGCGGCGGAAACAGAGCAGTAGGGACGGGGCGGGGCCAGGACGCCGCGACCACAGGGCCGGACAGGGGCCCGGACGCTCGTTTTCCGCGCCGGGACAGTGAAAACGGGGGCATCGTCCGGGCCGCTGCCACACCGGCATCAGCGCCGGACGGACGATGGACAGCGGTGCCTCGGGGCCGGGGTGGCGGTAGCCGTGGCGTGTCGCGCGTCACCTCATACCGCGCGCCGATTCTCGTGTGATTCGTCCGGACGCTCAGACTCTCGTTTCTTGACCGGACGTCTCTCACGTGTAGGCTGAGCGCGTCGCGTTGCGAGATACAGGCCGCTCGACCCGCCGGCGTCGAGCCTTCCCTTCTCTCCATCAGACCTAGCTGGATCGATGGCCCTCGACTGAGGAGCCTGCGGTGACCGCAGTTCGGGTGGCGATGGCGCCGCCCCGGCACGCAGACAGGGGCCGCGCGTTGTTCCTGCACGGCGATCCCGGGTCGCGACGACCGGTCCGTGGTTCGGCGCGCGGTCCTCCCACAGCCCGCGTTACGGTGAAGCACGTGGCCTGGCGTGGCCGAAAGCCAGCTGTGAGTGGGTAACGCATTGCGTTCGGGAGGGGGTGGACACGTGTCCTGGCAGGCATTGCGTGCACCGCGTCTGCGTCTCATATCCATTGCCGCGGCCCTGGCTCTCGCGTTGAGCCTGGGCTCAGCCTTCGTCGCCCTGGGCGATTCGAGCAATACCTACTACGCCTGTCTCAACAACGGGGGCTCGATCAACAAGATCGAGGTGAACCCGAGCAGCACGCCGAGTTGTCCCGGCAATCAGACACTGATCAGCTGGAATCAGCAGGGGCCGCAAGGCGCCACCGGTGCGCAAGGGCCGTCCGGACCATCGGGACCGACCGGCCCACAGGGAGCGTCCGGGCCCCAGGGCCCACAGGGTCTAACCGGGGCGGCCGGCCCTCAAGGGCCCTCCGGCCCGCCAGGCCCCTCGGGACCACAGGGACCGTCCGGCACCACCGGGCCGCAGGGACCAAGCGGTCCACAAGGGCCGCCTGGTCCGCAAGGGGCGACCGGCGCGACGGGAGCGACGGGGCAGACAGGGGCCACCGGCGCAACGGGACCGATGGGACCCCAGGGACCGGGCTACATCTCGCGCAGCGGCTCAGTAAAACCTGACGGGACGCCGCAGTTCGCGCCCAATGTGACGATCACGCACACCGGGCTCGGATGCTACTCCCTGGCGTTCGCGGCGGGCACCTTCACGCCCGGCACGGTCGCCGTGCCGGTCTTCATGCCGGTCGGCGG
>DATKRJ010000489.1:0-4498 GCA_035532355.1 Thermomicrobiaceae bacterium
CGCCGCGGTGTTCGGGCTCGTCGCGGTGGGCGCCTACACGGGAAGCCACCGCTACCTCTACCCTGCTCTACCCGCCCTGGCCCTGCTGGCCGCGAGCGCGCTGGACCGCCAGGCGGGCGCGGTTCGCGTCCTGGCCGTGGCCGCGGCCGGTCTGCTCGCGGTCGCGTTCATGCCGGTCTTCGCGGGCTTCGCGGCAGGCAACTCGGGCCTGGTCGCGGCCGGGAAGGCGGCGTCCGGGGCGCCCGGCATGCTGGTGACCGATTCCCCGGTGGTGGCGTTCTACAGCGGGAAACCGCCCGAGCAGATCACCGGCTCGCAATCGCTGCCCCTCCCCCGCGCGCAGGCCGTCGTCTGGCTCCGCGCGCACGGCGTGACCGAGCTGGTCCTCGAGGACATCAGCTACTACCGGGCGACCTCGGTGTTCCCCGACCTCGCCGCCGGTCGCGCCAGCCCTCCTTTCGAATCCCTCGGCCGGCAGAGCCAGTACAACGAAGCCGGCGGCAAGCCGGTCTATGCCTACCGGTTCGGCGCCGCCCTGGAGATGCAGTCGATCTTTCCCGGAGTCGACGCGTCCCTCGCGGCGCCGCCGGCCGAAGGCAAGACCGCGCCCCTGGCCAAGGGCATCACCATTCGTGTCGGGAGCGACGCAGCAGCCGGAGAAGGCATGGGCTTCGGCGTGCCAATCGTCCATTACGCGGACGGCTGGGTGTACTCGCGCGCCAGCACGACCGTCGACTCGGCGAGCGCAAGCCAGGCGACCTGGACCCGCACGTTCCAGCTCGACGAGATCGGTGGCGACGCGGCGCACCGGTACCAGTTCGTGCCGATCGCCTCACGCGGTGAGATCGAGGTCACGTATACCGTGGACGCGAGCGGCATCTCGGTCCAGGTCAGGCCGCTGTGGCTGGCGCCCGGTTTCTCGGAGGTCGGAATCCTCAACGAGGAATCAGCGGCCTTCGACGACTTCGCGGCAGCCGGTCAACCCACGCAGGTCGGATCGCGGTTCGGCAGTTGGGTGCCGGTCAGCGGGTCATGGGCGCGATTGCAGTCGAAGGACCTCGGCGTGCAATGGTCCGTGCCGGCCATCTCTGGCGCGGCGCTTTACGGGGGACGAGAGCTGGCGTCGTCCGGTTTCGACTGGGCGGGCCTCGACTACATCTTCCCCGCGAACTTCGAGAGCGCGAGCTATCACGTCAACGTGAAGGAGGCAACATGACACAGGAGCGCGTTGACGTCGTGCTGGTCTATCCACAACGCGCGCCCGAGCACGGGCGGCACTGGATCATGCCGTCGCTCGGCCTGATGTACCTCAGTGCCTCGCTTCGCCGCGCCGGCTACTCGGTACGGCACATCGATCACACGTTCATGGAGCGGCGCGAGGTGCTCGACCAGATCGAGCGACTGCAGCCTTCCGTCATCGGCGTCTACTGCATGATCACGATGCAGGACGAGGCGCTGTCGCTGGCCGCGCAGGTGCGCGGAAAAGCGCTGACGGTCGTCGGAGGCCCATATCCGTCGGGCGAACCCGAGACCTTTGTCGACCACTTCGACCTGGTCGCGGTGGGCGAGGGCGAGGAGACGATCGTCTCGATCATGCAGCACCTCGACGATCGCCGCTTCGAGGACATCGCTGGACTTGTGTTCAAGCGAGATGGCGACGTCGTGCGCGGCCGGGCCAGGATTCGCACCAAGGACATGTCGCACCTGCCGCTGCCGTATCGCGGCGACGTCCCCAACGACCAGTACATCAGCTACTGGCGCAAGCACTGGAAGGACGCGACGACCCCGCTCATGTCGACGCGCGGCTGTCCCTTTCGATGCGACTTCTGCCACAAGTCCGTTTTCGGCGACCTCTTCAGCGCCCGCCCGGTCGAGTCGGTGGTGGCGGAGATGCGCGAGATCGCCGCACTCGGATACGACCACATCTGGATGTCGGACGACCTGTTCACGCTCAACTACAGTCGGACGTTCGAGCTAGCCAGGGCGATCGAGGAAGCGCGCCTGCCGCTCACATGGGAATGCCTGAGCCGCGTCACCCATGTCGACCAGGCTCTTTTCGAGCAGATGCGGCGGGCCGGCTGCACGCGCATCTTCTTCGGTATCGAATCCGGCGACGAGAACGTGTTGAAAGAGATGAAGAAGGGCATCACGCCTGACCAGGCCCGCGCCGCCGTCGAGGCCTGCGTGGCGGCTGGCATCAAGGCCGCCGGCTTCTTCATGGTCGGTTACCTGGGCGAGAGCACCGAATCGTTGATCAGGAGCATCAACTTCTCCAGCAGCCTTCCTCTCGATTACGTCAGCTACACGATCGCCTACCCACTGCCGGGCACCGGGTTTTACGAGCGCGTGCGCGAGCGCCGGCAGCGCGGCGAGTGGCACAAGGTCCGGCACAACCGGCTCCTGTTCAACACCGACTTCTCCGAGCACAAGCTGCGCGCGGCGATTCTCAAGGGCGCCATCCAGCACCGGCTCAACCGGATGCATATGAGGCCCGCGGCCAGAGCTTTCCAGCTCGCCACCGACCCCCTGCTACGCGCCCTGCGATAGCGGCCGGCCTGGGCGCCGCGGTGGCGCTGGTCGCCTGCGGCGGGGGGACGGCCACCCCCGCGGCAGCTAATCCCTACCCCGCGACCGGAATCGTCCTGCTTTCACTCCAGGACGGCGCGCGCGTGGCGTCGGCCGCGGTCGGCTCCGACCCGGTGGCCGTGATCGTCTCGGACGACGGGGCGACGGCTTACGTCGCTGACAGCTCCCCGGGCGACGTGTACGCCGTGCGTCTTCCCGGCCTGTCGGTGGCATGGAAGCAGCACGTCGGAGGGGCGCCCTTCGGACTCCTGCTGCTGGGCGGCCGGCTCTACGTCAGCCTGTTCGACGGCGCGGCCGTGGACGTGCTGGACCCCGCCACCGGCGCGCGGCTGGGAGCCCATCCGCTGCCCCAGGGGCCGGCCGAGATGTCGATCGACGCCGAGGGCCGCGTGGTGGTCGCCGGGACCCGCGGCCGGGTCGACTGGATGGACGGCACGTGGCTGGCGGCCGGAAACGGCTTCGGGATCGCGCTCGCCGGTGGGACGCTGTGGACCGCGGATTACGAACGGGCGGAGCTGGTACCTGTGCCGCAAGGCCCGCGGGTCGGGCTTCCGCTTCCAGTTTTCCCGTTCTGGCTCGCGCCCGGCTCGAACGGCACCCTGTTGATCGCCGCCGAGGGACCGACCGAAGACACCGATCCGGGAGGCGTGTTCTCCTTCGACGCCATGAGCAATACCTTCCTGACGCTGGCCCGCCCGCGCGATCCCGACCAGGTGCTGCAGTCCGGTTCCACGGTGCTGGTCGCGGCCCACGGAGATCGCGAGGTCCTGGCCATCGATGGGAACAGCACCAGCGTCTGGGCGCCCGGCGCCGCCGCCGTCGGTCTTGCTCCCGACCCGGCGTTGGGCCTGCTCGCCGTGGTGGTCAATGCCCATGAGTGATATTCCCACGCAGTCAGAGACTGCGCCGTGACTTCGCGGGGGCCTCTACAAGATGCCTGGCCAAGCCTCCTCCGGGTGGCTGTGGGCCTCTACTGGCTCTACTTCGCGAGCCAGAAGTGGCAGGGGGTCGGCTGGATGCACTCGCTCATGGTCGCCACCGCCAACTCGGACCCGATCCCGGGCCTGCACGAGTTCCTGACCTCGGTGGTCGTCCCCAACTGGCTGCCCTTCGCGATCGCCCAGGCGGTGGGCGAAACCGTGGTCGCCATCCTCCTGATCCTGGGCCTGGCCTCACGCTGGGCCGGCATCCTGGGGCTGCTCCTGGCGGCAAACCTGGCTCTGACGGTCGCCTTCGCCGTCAACGACGATGGCTTCCGGTGGCTCTACTACCTGGCCGTTTTGGTCAACGCGCAGGTCATCGTCTCGGGCCCCGGTCCATTCGCCCTTTCGCGGTTCGGTTGGGTTCCCGTCTTCCTGCGCTGAGCGCGGCGGCGCTCACCGTGCTCCTGTGCGCGTGCGCCGGACCGGCGGCGGCGGCGCCGTCGCCGTCGCCGCAACTCGAGAACGGATGCCGCACCGGCCCCCCCGAGGGCGGCGTCCACAACCCGGATCGCCTGCAAGTGCTCGACCCGTGCGTCCACGCGGCCGGCCTGGTCGTGGAGGTCGCCCACGAAGACGACGGCGACTACCACGTATGGTTCACACCCGACCCGGCCTACGCGTACCTCATCAACTCCGAGAACCACTTTCAGGCGCGGCCCGCGATGCTGGCGGAGTTCACCCCCGACTGTCCGCTCACCAGCCACCCCGCGGACGCCCAGGCGGCAGCCCGGTGTCCGAGATCAACTCTGCCGGTCCCGACCATCGGCGAGCACGTTTCGATGAGCGGGCCGTGGGTGCTCGACACCGACCACGGCTGGCGCGAGATCCATCCCGTCGACTCGATCCAGATAGGCTAGACGGGTGAGTGTTGACGCCGAAGGCTACGGATTCCCGGAACACCAGCGGACGCTCGGCCGCCTGATGGACGA
>DATKRJ010000490.1:0-5095 GCA_035532355.1 Thermomicrobiaceae bacterium
TGGCCGCCGCCATCCTGCCGAAGCCCAGCCCCGCGGCACCGGCCGCGCCGACGCCAACCGCCAGCACCGCAACCAGAGCCACCACCACCGCCACAACCGTCAGCAGCCGTTTCATCGCTCGCTCCTTCTCGATCCGCTCCGGAGGGCCGCTACGTCACCGATCTTCTCGATCGGGGGCCCGCTCATCTTGCTGGCCCACTCTCAGACTAGCCGCCGTGGCTCAAGCCCCCGTGCGCGGATCGCTCAAGATCGGCTCAAGTTGGGCTCGCCCCGTCGCGGCGTATCCGCCCAGCGCGCGTACGGTCCCAGGTTGCTGCGATACTGTCGCGCCGACGCCCTCGGCTGAATCACCGCTGCAACAGAGCCCTGCGTACACTCGCGCCAGTGGACCGCCCGCCCGCGCACCCGTCGTTCCGTCGCGACCGGGCCGCGCGCGGGCAGTGTAAGGAGTGCGAGACGTGTCAGCTCCCGGTGTCGTCCTGGTGGTGGATGACGAACAGCCGCTGGTCGATCTGGTGTCCAGCTACCTCACGGCGGACGGCCTGAGCGTGCTGAGCGCGAACGACGGGGTGCAGGCGCTGGAGATCGCACGCCGCGAGCGTCCGGACGTGGTCGTGCTCGACCTCATGCTGCCGGGCATCGACGGCCTCGAGGTCTGCCGCCAGCTCCGGCAGTTCTCCGACGCCTACGTCATCATGCTCACCGCGCGCAGCGACGAGGTCGACAAGATCGTCGGCCTGAGCGTCGGCGCGGACGACTACGTCACCAAGCCATTCTCGCCGCGGGAGCTCGTGGCCCGAGTGCGCGCCCATCTGCGGCGCGCGCAGGGCCTGGTCGGTGGGAACGGGACCAACGGCGCGGCCACCCGGCTCGACGACCTGGTGATCGACCACGGCGCGCACGAGGTGACCCGCGCGGGCGAGCCGGTCGCGCTCACGCCGCTCGAGTTCCAGCTGCTGACCACGCTGGCGGCGCGACCGGGTCTGGTCTTCACGCGCGAGCAGCTCATCGAGCAGGTCTGGGGCGGAGAGTTCTACGGCGACGACCACGTCGTCGACGTCCACCTCAGCAATCTGCGGCACAAGCTGGAGCGGGACTCGTCGCGTCCGCCGCTCATCGAGACGGTGCGGGGGGTCGGCTATCGGGTCCGGCGGTACGACCCGTCATGACCCGGCGCCTCCGCGGCGGCCTGCGCCTCCGGCTGCTCCTCTCCTACCTGCTGGTCGTGGGGGTGGCATTGAGCGCGGTGGCCGTGGGCGTCCGGCTGATCGCGCCGTCCCTCTTCGACGACATCCTGGTTCAGCACCTGGGCCGCGGCAGAATGGCCGGAGCGATGGACGTGGCCATGCGGCAGGCAACCGACTCCGCCTTCTCCAGCGCCATGGCGGAGTCGATGCTGCTCGCGGTCTTCGTGGCGACTCTGGCCGCGGTTGGTGTCAGCCTGTTCGTCACCGCGCGGATCGCCGAACCCATTCGCCGCGTCGCCGCCGCCAGCCAGCGCATCGCGCACGGCGAGTCGGGAGTGCGTGCCGGAGCCGCGGGTCCGGACGAGATCGGGGACCTCGCCGAGGGATTCAACCGGATGGCCGAGGCGCTGGAGAAGGCCGAGCAGCGCCGGGTCGAGCTCATCGGCGACGTCGCCCACGAACTGCGCACCCCGCTGGCGACGGTGCGGGGTAACCTCGAAGGTCTGCTCGATGGGGTCGTCCAGCCTTCCGAGACGCTGTGGGCGCAGCTCCACGGCGAGACGTCGCGGATGAACCGGCTCGTCGAGGACCTGCAGGAACTGTCGCGCGTCGAGTCCGGCGCGGTCACCATCCGCGCGGACGTGCTGCCCGTGGCCGAGCTGGTCGAGGCCGCCGCGCTGGCCTTCGAGCCGCGCTTCCAGGAGAAGGGCGTGCGCCTCGAGGTCGCGCTGCCCGACCGCCGGTCGAGTGTCGTCGCCGACCGCGATCGGACGGGTCAGGTGCTGGCGAACCTGCTCGGCAATGCCCTGCGCTACACCACCGAAGGCGGGAGCGTGCGGCTGTCCGTCCAGCCTGCGGGAGAGTCACTCTGCTTCCAGATCCAGGACAGCGGCGTCGGCATCCCGTCCGAGCACCTCGGCCGGGTGTTCGATCGTTTCTACCGGGTGGACCGCTCCCGTTCCCGAGCAGTCGGCGGCAGTGGGATCGGCCTCACCATCGCCCGGGCGCTGGTGGAGGCACAGGGCGGGCGCATCTGGGCCGAGAGCGCGGGGGCCGGGCAAGGGAGCACCTTCAGCTTCACCCTCCCGCTGGCCCGCTGAGTTCGCCGTGGACGACACCCGCGTCGGTGAATAAATCAGCCGGTTGTTTGTTATAACGACATAGCGCGGTTGGGTGTCGACCGCGCGGAGCAGGGGCCAGCCAGCCGGATCGGTTGGCGCGGCCGTAGCGGCCGGAGCCCGCCCCTTTCGGACGAGCACCGCCGCCAACAGCCCACAAGGAGGGCTTCGATGGCCTTCGTGAACCTCATGCAATCGTCCGCCGGCCGCCTCGCGCGCGCGCTCGTCGGCGTCGCGCTGATCCTCGTCGGGCTGCTGGTCGTCCAGGGCCCGTGGGGCGTGGTGCTCGCGTTCGTCGGGCTGGTCCCGCTGGCTGCCGGCGTGCTGCGCATCTGCTTCGCCGCGCCGCTCCTCGGCGTCGGCCTGCGCCAGCACGCCTAGCAGCGTCCGGGCGGTACGGTGACCCGCGACGGCCCTCTCGCGGCCGGGGCTGGCGCAACCGCACCGCATCGGCTATAGCTTGCCCACGCGTCCCCGGCCAGCCGGGATCGATTGACGATACAGGGAGGTGACCATGACGGCACACCAGGACCAGTTGCGAGCCGCGCTCGTGGAGGCGGTGAAGCTGCTCTTCTCCAGCGGAGTGATGCAGGCGAGCGGGCACGGCAACCTCTCGGCCCGCCTGGACGGCGAGCGCATGCTCCTGACCTCCGGCGGGCGCATCCAGGGGATGACGGCCGACGACCTGGCGATCGTGACCTTCGACGGCCAGGTCGAGCAGGGCGAGCTGCCGCCGACCAATGCAGAGATCGTGGCCATGCACTCCGAGGTCTACCGCATCCGCGACGACGTCCAGTCGATCATCCACACGCACTCGCCGCACGCGACGATGTTCGCCATCGCCCACCAGCCGCTGCCGGCGGTGTACGAGGCGCTGCTGCGCTTCGGCGTGACCGAGGCCATTCCGGTGGCCGCCTGGGGCCCGCGGGGCTCACGCGAGTCGGTCGCCAACATTCTGGAGCAGGTCCGGTCGCACCCGGGCATCCCGGCCGTGCTGCTGGCCAACCACGGACTGCTGGCCTTCGGGCGCGATCCGCTGGCAACCGCGCAGGTCGTGATCGCCATGGAGGAAGGCGCCCAGATGACGCTCGGCGCTCGCGACCTGGGTGGCGAGAAGGCGTTCCCCGCGGGGGCACTGGAGCAGGAGCGCGCTCATATGGCCCGCTTCGCCAATCGGTAGCCCATCACCCACGCGGGCCGGCGGCAATCGCCGGCTCGCGTTCGGTCGTCACGGGCGCGGCGGGCGCATAGAGGAACAGGGATCGGTGAAAGCGCTGCTCTTCGATCGTCGGGTGCTGCTGCGGGCGGCCGTGTACGCGCTGGTGGCCGGTGCCTTCACGCTGCTGGCCGTCGGCATCCCGACCGTGATCATCCCCAACCATTTCTTCAGCCGCGCGGTCCCGGTGCGACCGCAGGACATCGTCATCTTCGTCATCACCGTGGCGCTCGCGGCGGCCCTCGGCGCCGCCTACGCGCTGCCGGCAGCATGCCCGCTGCGCACCAACCGGCTGACCGCGGGCGGCTTCCTCTCGTTCCTCGCCGTCGGCTGCCCGGTCTGCAACAAAGTCGTGGTGCTGCTGATCGGCGCCACCGGCGCGCTCACCTACTTCCAGCCGATCCAGCCGCTGCTCGGCGTCGTCGGCATCGGCCTGCTGGCCTCGGGCCTGGCACTGCGGCTGCGCGACGTGCGCGCCACCCTGGCGCCGGCCGCTGTCCCGCTCGCGGCGGACTAGACGCCGGCTCACCGCATCACGACTCGCCGACGCGACGCTCCCAGCCGGGCGCGAAGAGCGGCAGGAAGTGCTGCGCCTGGTAGGGATGGCGCGCCACCTCGTCGAAGTCCACCTCGATGCCCAGCCCCGGACGCTCGGGCACGGCGATGTAGCCGTCGACCACCTCGACGGGATGGTCGACCACGCGCCGCTCCCAGTCGACGTTGAACTCGTCGAACAACTCCTGGACGTAGAGGTTCGGCGTGCAGGCGCCGAGCTGGACGCACATCGCCGTGGCGACGGGGCCCTGGGCGTTGTGCGGCGCCACCACCGCGTAGTGCGCGTCCGCCATCGCGCATACCTTGCGCGCGTTCCAGAGCCCGCCGAGATAGATCGGCTCCGGCTGGAGGATGTGGACTGCCTCGCGTGAGAGGAGTTCGGCGAACTCGTGGATCGACGAGAAGCTCTCGCCGGTCGCGATCGGCACCGGGCTGCGCCGGGCCACCTCGACGACCGCGTCCATGTCCCGGTGGTGGGTTGGCTCCTCGAACCAGGAGGGCTGGTAGGGCACCAGACGGTCGGCGATGTGGAGCGCCGTCGCCACGCTGAAGCGGCTGTGCCCCTCGACCAGGATGTCCACGTCCGATCCCACCGCGTCCCGCACGGCCTCCACGATGGCGATCGACAGGTCCTCGTCACGCCGGTCCGCCACCCGGTACTCGACGCCGAACGGGTCGAACTTGAGCGCGGTGTAGCCGCGGGCGACCACCTCGGCCGCGCCCGCGGCGAAGGCCCCCGGCGTCCGCTCACCGCGATACCAGCCGTTGGCGTAGGCCCGCAGGTTCTCGTGGTAGCGGCCGCCGAGCAGGTTGTAGATCGGCTGGCCGAGCGCCTTGCCGATGATGTCCCAGCAGGCGACCTCGATGGCGCAGACGGCCGCGCCCTGGATCTGGCCGCCCTCGGAGTAGACGTCACGCGTCATGCGCTGCACGAGCGTCTCGATCTGAAACGGATCCATGCCGATGTAGCGCGGGCGCAGCTCGTGGATCGCCGCCTCCACCGTGCGAGCGAAGGCGTT
>DATKRJ010000491.1:0-4204 GCA_035532355.1 Thermomicrobiaceae bacterium
ATCGTCTCGGAGACATTGGCCGTCGGTATGAAGAGCACCTCGGAAAGGTCGAGGTCGACCTCGAGGTAGTGGTCTCGGAAGGTGTGGTTCTGCGCGGGGTCGAGCACCTCGAGCAGGGCCGCCGACGGGTCGCCGCGCCAGTCGCTGCCGACCTTGTCGATCTCGTCCAGCATGATCACCGGGTTCTTGGTGCCGGCATCCTTCAGGGCGCGCACGATGCGGCCGGGCAAGGCACCGACGTAGGTGCGGCGGTGGCCGCGGATGTCGGCCTCGTCGCGTATGCCGCCCAGCGACACGCGCGTGAACTTGCGACCGAGCGCCCTGGCGACCGACTCGCCCAGCGACGTCTTGCCGACACCGGGGGGGCCGACCAGCGTGATGATCGCGCCCGAGCCGCGCCCACCCAGCACTCCCAGCCCGCGTTCGCTGCGAAGCTTGCGGACTGCTAGGAACTCGATGATGCGGTCCTTGACGTCGGCGAGGCCGGTGTGGTCCTCGTCGAGGATGCGGCGCGCCTCGCCCAGGTCGAAGTTGTCCTCCGACCGCACGTTCCAGGGGATGTCGAGCATCCAGTCCAGGTAGGTGCGGATCCAGCCGTACTCGGGGTTCTGCTCGCTGGTGCGCTCCAGGCGGTCGAGCTCCCTGTTGACCTCGGTCAGCACGGTCTCGGGCATGATCGCCTTGGCCACCTTCTCGCGGTAGGTGGACACCACGTCGCTCTGCCCTTCGTTGAGCTGCTTCTTGATCGCCTCGAGCTGCTGGCGGAGGAGGAACTCGCGCTGGGTCTTCTCCATGCCCTCGGCGACGTCTGAGCGGATCTTCTCCTTGAGGGAGGCGTCCGCCAGGATGCCCTTGGTCCAGGCGATCAGCCGCGTCAGGCGCTGCTCGAGGTCGACCGTCTCGAGGACCTCGAGCTTCTGCTCGAGGGAAAGGTCGGGCGAGTAGCCGGCGAGGTCGGCCAGGTGCCCGGGGGTCTTGGCGGCGCGAAGGAACTGGACGACCTGCGGGACGCCCCGCGACTCAACCAGGTTCTCGAGCAAGGCGCGGTACTCGCGGGAAAGCTCCACCGAGGCCTCCGTCGGCGGCTCGGGGTCCAGGAGGGGGTCGGCCTTGACCCACAGGGCGCCGCCGATGTCGGCCTGGCCGCTGCCCAGTCGGGCGCGGTACTCGCCCCGGATGATGAACGCCTCGGCGCCGGTCGGGAGGTCCGCGGACTCGCCCAGGCGGCCCACGGTGCCGATGGCCCCGAACTTGCCCTCGACCCGGGGCACCAGCAGGATCATCCGGCTGCCTTGGCGGGCGGCCTCGATGGCGGCCTTCTGGTCATCGCCCTCGACGGCGAGGGTGACGGTCATGTGGGGGAGGACGACGACGTCGTCCATCGGAAGGACAGGTAGGAGCTCTGACTTTGGTGTTGCCATCTTTATGGAGAACGTTTACCCAGGAAAAGCAATTCCCAATCGCGGGTGGCCGGCCGGCTCAGACCCGGGCGCTGTTCCCCGACGAGGCCCCGCGGCGGGAGAGCGCGTCGATCGTCACGGCGGCCAGGAGGACCAGGCCTGTGACGATGAAGATCCTCTGGACGTCCAGGCCCTGCAGGTACATTCCGTTGTAGATCCCTCCGATTACCAGGCCGCCCAGGACCCCGTGCATCGCCTTGCCTCGGCCCCCGAACAGGCTCGTCCCGCCGATCACGGCGGCGGCGACCGCGAACAGGACGAGCTGGCCGCCCTGGACGTTGTTCGACATTCCGCCGATATATGACGCGTAAAGGAGGCCGCCGATGCCGGCTGTGAACCCGCACAGCGCGAAAGCGATGGTCCGGATCATGGCCAGATTGATGCCCGCGCGGCGCGCAGCCTCCGGGTTGCCCCCGACGGCGTAGACGTAGCGTCCGTACTTGGTCTTCCCGAGGAGGACGGTCCAAGCGGCGAGCACGGCCAGCACGATCGGCACGACCCAGGGCACGCCTTCCAGCGTGCCGAGGTTCGCCCGGTTGACGTTGCAGATGGCGACCACCGTGATCCCCGCGGCCGCGATCACCGCGATCTTGATCACGGTAAGGCTCATGGGTGGGGCGACCAGGCCGCTGCGGCGGCGCCGGCTGTCGCCCATCCAGAAAAGGGCGCCCAGGCCGACCACGATCACCGCCATCCCGATCCAGCTGAGGGTGGGGTCGATCGTGCCCGCCATCAGGTTGTAGAGCACCTTGACACTGTCGCTCTGCGCCCCAAGGTTCGGAAAACCGGAGAACGGCCCGAGCAAAAGGAGTATCAGCATCACCCCGTTGAAGATCAAGAAGCCCGCCAGCGTGACGATGAAGGACGGTATGCCGAGCCGGGTGATAACGGTGCCCTGGAGAGCCCCGACCGCGGCGCAGAAGCCGAGCGCTGCGATGATCGCGGCCCACCAGGGCCAGTTGGTCGTGACCGGCTGCACCAGCTGCACCGCGATGACCCCTCCGCAGGCTCCGACGTAACCGATCGAGAGGTCGATCTCGCCCAGCAGGAGGGCGAACGTCTCGGCCATGGCAAGCACCATGAAGACGGCGCTCTGCTGGAAGAGGTTGACGAGGTTGCCCGCTGACAGGAACACGTGGTTGGGGCTGATCGCCTGGAACACGACCATGATCGCGATGAGGCCGGCCACCACCGGCAGCATGCCGCTCTGCCCAGCCCGGGCCCGGGCGACCCAGGCGCGCGCGTACTGCCCCAGCGACTGGGCGACGAGCTCGGGCGGAACCTCGGCCTTCGCCGCCTCCACTGCCGCTGTCGGGTCGGGCGGGAGGTCCGGTGCCTCAGCTCGCGCCACTCTTAGCCTCCTTGGCTGTCCGGCCCAACTTGCCAGTGGTCATGTACTCGACCACGTCCTGGCGGTCGAATGCGGACAGGTTGTCCTGCACCACCATGCGTCCGAGATAGAGGACAGCGATCCGATCCGCCACCTCGAACACGTCGTTCAGGTTGTGCGAGATGACCATGACCGCGAGGCCCTGGTCTCGCAGGCGGCGCACCAGGTCGAGCACCATCTTGGTCTGGTTGACGCCGAGGGCCGCCGTCGGTTCGTCGAGCATGACGAGCTTCGAGTTCCACATCACGGCTTTCGCCACCGCCACGGATTGCCGCTGGCCGCCGGACAGGGACGCGACCGGCTGGCGGATCGAACGGACGGTGGTGACCTTCAGGTCGGCCAGGGTCTTGGCCGCCGCGCGCTCCATAACGTCCTCGTCCAGGAGCCCGTTTCGCAAACGCTCCCGGCCGAGGAACATGTTCTGGACGATGTCGAGGTTGTCGGCCAGGGCGAGGTCCTGGTAGACGGTCTCGATGCCCAACCGGGACGCGTCCCGGGCAGTGCGGATGTGCACCGGCTGGCCTTGCCAGAAGATCTGGCCGTGGTCCAGCTGATAGACGCCGGAGATGCACTTGGTGAGAACGGACTTGCCCGCGCCGTTGTCGCCGCATAGAGCTGTGACGCAACCGGACGGCAGGTCCAGGTCGACCCCGTAGAGCGCCTGGACCGGGCCGAAGTGCTTGTCCAGGCCGCGCACCTTGAGCAGGGGCTCGGTGGCGGCGGGCGAGTCGGCCATCGGGTGCGCCACTCAGTACATTCTGCGCTTAGAGAAGTTGATGCCGCCGCGCACTTCGCACGGCGGCATCGGAATGGCTTCTAGGAGATGCCGGCGGCGGTGCAGACGGCTGCAGTCACTGCCTGGCAGAGAGCGGTCTTGTCGACGAAGTTGTCCTTGATCACGGTCGTGGCCATGTTGGCCGAGGTGACCCAGATCGGGGTCAGCAGCGACGCGGGCTGCTGGGTCCCGGTGACGCCTGACGGAGGCGCGGTGGTCGAGTTGACGAGCGCGGACGGCGGGGTCAACCCTGCGCGCAGGATCGTCGCGAGCGCGACGGCGTCCTGGGCCTCGAGGTAGACGGCCTTGTAGACCGAGCCGCACTGGTAGCCGGTGAGGATGTTCTCCATGCCCTGGAGGGTGGCGTCCTGCCCGGTGGTCGGGATCGTCTTGGGCTTGACGTTCTTCTGCTTCAAGACCTGGATGACGGCGTTAGCGAGACCGTCGTTCGCCTCGATGGTGGCGTTGATCTCGGGGTGCGCGGTGTACTGCTGCTGGAAGATGGTCTGGCCCTTGGTGTTGTCCCATCCGGGGGCAACCTGGTCACCCACGAGGGTGTAGCCCTTGCTGTTGGTCTTG
>DATKRJ010000492.1:0-7317 GCA_035532355.1 Thermomicrobiaceae bacterium
CTGCTCGATGCCTGGCGCGAGGCACCCTTCTACACCGAGCGCGAGCGGGCGGCCTTGGCCTGGACCGAGGCGGTCACGCTGGTGGCGGTCGACCACGTGCCGGACACGGTCTACGCGGAGGCACGCGGCCAGTTCTCGGACCAGGAACTGGTCGATCTGACGCTGGCGATCGTGGAGATCAACGGCTGGAACCGCCTGTCGATCGCCTTCCGCACGCCCGCCGGCACCTACCAGCCTCGGGCGCGCTGACCGGCGACGGATTGGACTCGGGATCACCGCGTGGCGGGTGTTCAGGGTAGTTGACGTCCACGTGCACCAGATCGATCAGCGTGGCGAAGGTGGCCCCCGTCCGCGGCGCTGCCTGGTAGCGGAGGCGCGGTTTCTGCACGGCAGTCGTGCTCGCGATCACCGCGCTGACGTCTACCGTGGTCTGCACGGAGGCGCCCGCGGACGCCGTGCGGCACCTCGGCTCCTCGGACTCAGGCCTGACCGTAGATCGGGATCACTGCCCCGTTGACGGCGGCGCCGGCCTCCGAGCAGAGGTAGGCGATGAGCGCCGCGATGTCCGCGGGCTTGACCCAGCGGCTGGGGTCCGCCTTCGGCATCATCCGGCGGTTCGCCTCGGTGTCGATCGTGCTCGGCGCGACGCAGTTGATCGTCACTCCGGTAGCGCGCAGCTCGCGCCCCAGCGACTGAGTCATCGACACCACCGCCGCCTTGGCCGCGGCATAGGCGTCGCTGCCGGCCGACGGCTCCAGCGCCGACCGCGCGCCCATGGTTACGACCCGGCCGCTCCCCCGCGCGACCAGGTGCGGCAGCACCGCGCGGGTGCAGAGGAGTGTCGAGCGGAAGTTCAGCCGGAGCATCCGGTCCCAGAGCCCGACGTCGGTGTCGAGGAACCGGCCCCCGGCATAGCCGCCGACCAGGTTGAGCAGGAAGTCGATCCTCCCCTGCTCCGCCAGCACCACCTCGACCAGACGCGCCACCTCCCCCTCGTCGGTGACGTCGGCCTGCCGACCGAGGACGCGCCCGCCCAGATCGCCTAACGCCACCTGTTGCGCGGCAAAGGCATCGGGGTCGCGGTACGGCACCACGACGGTCGCGCCGGCCGCGGCGAGCGCCGGTACGACTGCCTGCCCCAGCGCCCCGGTCCCGCCGGTGACGAGCGCGACCCGTCCCTCGAAGCCCATCTCGTCCCTCCCCTCGGACGCCACCTGCTTGCCCGCGTTCCCTGCGTGGCATCCTACACCGTCCGGTCGCGCCGGCCGCGATGCCTCCGGTGCCTCATGATGGGCTCATCGAACGACCGATGCGTTTTCGTGCGCGGACGGCGGAACCCGACCGGGCTCCGCGTCGTGGAACCGTCGATCGCTCACCGGCGTCGTTAGGACGTGGGCACCCTGCGCGCCGTCGGGATGCGGGCTCCACGGCGCCGCGTCCCGGCAGCCTTCGGGGGTCTGCGCGGTGTCTCGCTCAGCGGAGGTCGTCGATCACCCAGTCGTCGGGGCGGCAGTAGCCGGGTCCCTCCGACCGGAGCATGCGGATGCCCTGGAAGCCGGCGCGGTAGCCGGCGGCCAGCATGGCGCGATACGCCCCGCCGCGGCCCGTGCTGACCCCGGCCTGGACCAGACCCAGCCCGCGCCCGGCCGCCAGTGCCTCGCACGCCGCGAGGAGCCGCGCGAAGCGCTCGGCGGCGCCCGGTCCCGCCAGGACAGCGCCGAACTTGACGAAGCAGGTGCCGCTGCCGGCCTCGCCGGTCCCTGCGTGGCAGACGGCGAAGCCGTCCAGCCCGCCCTTCCCGCCCAGCAGCACGGTGTCTCCCAGGTGCTGCTCGTCGACGGCCACGATCTCGGACGTGACGTCGAGCCCCTCGTAGATCGCGTCCGTGACCGCGCGGCAGGCGGCGAGCACCGCCTCGCGCTCGCCCGACGCGGTCTCCGAGAAGCGCGCCGGCGGGCTGCCGACCATCACCGCGGCCACGCGCTTGCCCATCAGCGCGGTGAGGTACTGCGGCCAGAAGCCGAACCGCTGGTAGAGCCCGACGTGCTTGGTGCTCTCGGCGAAGGTGCACAGTCCTGCCTGGCGTACTCCCCAGGTGTCGAACAGGTCGACCACCGGCGCCATCAGCTGCCGGGCAATGCCGCCGTTCCAGAGGTCGGGACGCACGGTGAGCGGGCCGAAGAAGCCAAAGCTGCCCCAGCGGGTGGCGACGTTGGAGCCGACCACCTCGCCGTCCACCTCGGCGACGAACGCGCCCACGTCCGCGGTCGCGAAGCGCGTCCGGATGCACTCGGCGTCGCCGAAGGCTTGCAGCGGGTCGGGCATGCCGAACTGGGTACCGAACGCCAGCCGCATCACCCGGTCCGCGGCGTCGACGTCGTCCGGCCGCATCGGGCGGATCACCACCGCGGTCACTCCGTGCTGTACGGTCTGCATCACGATGTGCCTCTCGCTGTCGGTTGTCGGCGTATCGGCGAGGTCGAGACGAACCCATGGGAAGCCGTGGCCCATGGGTCCGCGATGTCGTCCGGGGGCCGGCCGGCGCCGCGTCTCCGGATAGGGGTCAGCCCGCGATCGCCGCGCGGATTGCCTCCCCGTGGCGGGTGATCTCCCCGATAGCCAGGTCCGCGATCAGGTCGGCTACGGTTGGCGCCGCGCTCGCGATGAGCCAGCCGGCGCGGCTGAGCTGCTCGTCGGTCAGTACCCGGTAGGCCTGCGCCGCCGCCGGGCCGCTCTCCCGTAGCAGGGCGAGCACCTCGTCGCGGGTGATGTCCGCGTAGTCCTCGGCGTGCCGCGCGTTGATCGCGTCCAGCTTCTCGGTTGGCAGCGGCGAGTGCGGATGGCCCTCGGCGGCCTCACCGAGCACGCGTGCGATGATGGAGTGGTTGCTCGCAACGTGGTGCGCCTGCACCCCGATCGTCCAGCCGGTGTCGGCACACGTCGCCCGCCACCGCTGCGCCGGGCAGCGCTCGAGCATGGCGATGAGCCCGTCGTTCGCGTGCGCGAACTCCCAGGCCAGCGCCCGGGCCCGGGCACTGGTGGCTCCGCCTTTGGACGGCTCGGGTCGGCTGCCCTCCCCGCCGTGGATCGTCTCGACCTGGTAGCGCGCGTGGATGGCCAGCATCCGCTCCATGTCCGGGGCGGCACCGGGCGGGAAGGCCGCGCCCAGCTCCCGCAGGAAGTCCACCGCCTCGGGAGCGACCACGATCAGGAGGTCCCCGCGGTTCGACCCGACGTTCTCGAAGCGGTGCGCGACGCCACCCGGCGCGTTGACCACCGTTCCCGGCCGGCCCAGCACCGTCGCCACGCCATCGCCGTCGCGGAAGGTGAAGGCGAACTCCCCGCTGAGGACGTAGAAGGTCTCGGAGCCGGGGTGCGCGTGCAGGGGCGGGCCGCCTCCCGGCGCCACGCTCAACGTGAGCAGGGCGTAGGCCCCTGCCGTCTCCGCACCTGCTACCTTGACCGCGATCTGCTCGTCGAATATCCGGATCGCCTCGCCCTCATCGGGCGACACGTACGAACAGCCAAGGTTGACCGTCACCTCTGTCGCCATGCTGATCTCCTCTCGTGCGTCAACGCCGCAGCGTCGACGACCACGCCCGCTCAAGGCAGCTTGTCCATGTCCGCCGCGGTCATCCCGGATGGGGCGAACTCGATACCGTAGGTGGGTCCGAGCGCGCGCAGCCGAGTGGCGTCCGGCGGTCCGACGCGCCCGGCCGGCAGCTCCATCGCCTCGGCCGGACGGCCGAGCTCCTGGAAGAACCCCTCCATACCTCCCGGCGCGAACAGGATCAGGAACTCCGCCTCGTCGGACTCCACCACGAACGTGTGCCAGACGCCGGGCGGCGTGCGGATGAGGTCGCCCGCCACGGCGACGGCCTGCTGGTCGGCCACCCAGAAGCGCAGCTGACCGCTCAGGATGTAGAAGTCCTCCGGTCCGTGCCGGTGCGGAGCGGGCGGGCTGAAGCCCTGCTGCATGCGCCAGTGCAGCAGGCCGTAGCGTCCCCCGGTCTGCGCGGCGGTTGCCATCCGGCTGATCAGCGCGCTGCCGTACCACAGGCTGTTGTCCAGGCCCGGGCGCGTGACCAGCGGGTTGGCCGCGGTCTCGGTGGGTGATGACATCTCGGCTCCCTCCATCGCTAAGACCGGCTCGATTCCGGCGGCGGCGCTCACGGCGGTCTCGTCACTCTCGCTCCGGACCGGCGCGTCGCTGCGTCGGGTGTGGCCTCAGTGTGGCGGCGTCACCGGCTCGGTCCCAGACGCAACCCACGCGAGCGCCCACGCGTTCAGGCACGCAATCGGCCGCCGGGATACCGAACCCGGCGACAGGACGCGCACGCGTCGCACCGACGTCCACCGTGGCGCGGCGGACGGCGCTATCGCATTCGTGAAGTACGCCGAATTGCGTATTCCCAGACGCGGGATTACATGCCATAATCGTTTCGATTCTCGGGACACGGGTGGCGGCGACACGCGGGACGGAGATGTCGCCGCCGGATGGGGGCCGCGCGAGGGCAGCGCGCGGCGGTGAATTCCGGGGTCGGTCACGGCACGGCCGGGGGGACACCGGCCGACGACGCCGTGACCGTCCAGGCAGCCCGGCAGCGCTACACCCTGCCGGGTCGCTCGAGTACGCCGCCACGTCGATTGCTAGCCCGGCGCGCGGGCGCGGGAATGCGTGCCCAATGCGTGGGTGTTCGCGTGGGTTGCGTCTGGGACGCCACCGCCGCCCCCGTCACACTCGATACGTGCCCGATCGCGGTCCCGTCGAAACCGGCGCGAGCCGGCGGTGCGGGTGTGTGTACGCGGGTGTGGTCAGCACGAGAGAGGGAGCGGAATGGGACGCCGAGGACTGCTACGGGTCGCGACGGTTGTCGCGTTGCTGGTCGGGCTGATCGCGCCGCTGGTGCCGGCCTTCCCGGCGCGGGCGTACGGCGGCGGTGGCGGCCAGATCCTGACCGACTACACCACCTATGGCGCCAACGCGACCATCTACGCCTCGGGCGTGATCGACTACGTCACCAACTGCCCGCCGGGCGGCACCAATACCTTCATCACGCCCACCGCCGACGTCTACCTGCTGCGCGGCAACCCGACGGTCACCGACGGCGAGGGCCTGGCCGGCATCAGCGTCGGTGGCCAGCCCACCGACACCATCGTCTCCTTCGACGGCGCGGGCGACTTCCTCGACGAGATCATCGGCTTCAGCCTGCCGAGCGGGGCGCTGGGCGCGGGCTCGTACGAGATCGTGCTCGACGAGTGCCGGGACGGCATCTTCCACAGCGCGATCGACGAGGCCTTCCCCGGCTCCTTCACCGTCCGCCTCCCCACCGTCGTCCCGCCGGTCGACCCGAGCATCCTGGCGATCAAGGCGGACGCCGAGGAGCAGGCCGCCAACTGGGGCGGGGCGGGGACGAACTTCGAGCGCATCATGCAGACGGAGAAGGCGCTGGAACTGGCACGCGGGGCGTCCGAGCTCTTGATCGCGCTCGGGTCCGGGGAGCCGGTCGAAGTGTTCGACGCCGGAGCGTCCTGGGCCATCGAGACCGCCTATGCCCAGGGGGAGGAGGCGCTAACGGGCCGGGTAGAGGAGGGCGCCCGCACCCTGATGGAAGCGGAGGCCGCGCACTACGAGGCGCTGCACGCCGACCCGCCGGACCCCAACTACCAGCAGGTGACGCCGCTGCCGCCGCAGCAGGCGCTAAGTCCCGGGAGCACCGACCCGCTGGTGATCGCCGCGGCCAACCTGGGGACGGCAGCGGGGAGCGAGACGGCGGTGAGCCAGGCCTTCCTCAACGCGCTGCAACGCTACGAGGGGGCGTCGAACGCCGGGGACGGCGGTTGGGCGCTGATCCACGCGCGCGAGATGCAGCAGTACGCCACCCTGCTGGCCAACGACCTGACGAACACGAGCAGCGCGCTGAACGCGGCGGCGGCGGCGGTCACCGGCTACTCCGTCAACCTGGACACGGTGGCGGCCGATCTGGAGCTCTTGCGCAGCGCCGTGCAGACGAACGGCTTCACCGCCGCCCAGCAGCAGGCGCTGGTCAACGCCGGCTTCACCGCGGGCCAGATCAGCCAGCTGCAGACGACCTTGAGCGGGGAGAGCTTCGCCGTCACCGAGGCGCAGACCGCCAGCGCGCTGCAGGCCATCGCTACCGCGGACGCAACCCAGGCCAGCGACCTGCGGACCTTCGCCAGTAACACGCAGACCGCTATCACCACGCTGGCGGCCGACCCCTCGGTGTTCAATGACGCGCCGGTCGCCAGCGCCGGTGGCCCCTATACGGGTACGGCGGGGACGCCGGTGACGCTCGACGCCAGTGGCTCGACGACGGGGGCGGGCACAAGCTCGATCGTGTCGTACCACTGGGACACCCAGGGCAGCGGCACATTCACGACCTCAGGTGCGACGGTGTCGGTGACGTACGACGGGGCCTTCCAGGGCATGGTCGGGGTGATGGTGACCAACGCCGACGGCTTATCGAGCGTGGCCTACGCCCCGATCAGCATCACGGGCACGATCCAGCCGCCGAGCATCACGGCCAGCACGCCGCCTCTGCAGCTGCCGCTGCCGCTCTCGGTCGGGCAGGCGCAAGCGTTCAGCGTGACGACCCAGGACGCGGCGAACGACCCGGTCAGTGTGCAGTGGACCGTCGACGGGACGGCAATCGGCAGCGGGGCGGCGATCACCTATACGCCGCAGGCAGCGGACGCGGGGGCGCGGGTCGTGCAGGCCGTGGCCACCGACACCACCGACCCGGCAGCAGGCTCGTCCAGCCAGCGCTGGCTGGTGGGGGTCTGCCCGGCGCCGGCCGTGCCCGGCCAGCCGACCAACGTCGGCGCGACGCCGGGTGATGGCCAGGTCCTGGTGACCTGGAGCCCGCCGGCCGAGAGCTGCGGCAACGTGGTGACCGGCTACGCCATCGTCGCCTCGACCGGGCAGTCGGCGGCGCTCCCCGGCACGGCGGCGGGGGTGCATTTCCTCGGCCTGCCCAACGGGACGCCGGTGAGCTTCACCGTGACGGCACTCAACGCGATTGGCGCCGGGCAGCCGTCGAACCCGTCGCCCACGGTCACGCCGACAGGCGCGCCGCCCCCGCCGGGCGGACCGCTGACGCTCACCACGATCGCGTCCGGCTTCCCAAGCCCGATCGGCATCGACTGGTACGAGCCGGCCAACGAGGTCATCATGTCGGTCAACTACGGCGGTGGTGGACAGCCGAACAACTTCGACCTCGTGGACTCCACCGGAACGTTCACCCCGTTCAGCCCGGTCAAGGGGCTCGGTGACGAGGTCTACATGGTGGCCATCCG
>DATKRJ010000493.1:0-7440 GCA_035532355.1 Thermomicrobiaceae bacterium
CTGGGAGCGAGGTAGCTGAATGGACCAGGGATCATCCTGACCTGGCTCCTCTCACTGCGCTGGACCTGGGCCACGTCCTGGGCGAGGAGATCGCCCGAGAGGTTTCGTCGCGACCCCGGCGCGCCATCGCCCGGCGCACCCTGCTCGCGACTGCCGTGGGGGCGACCGAAGGGGAGGACCACCCGCGGCGAAGGCTCATTCTCGGTCTCCGAGAAGTCCCCGGGCTACCCGGCCCTGCCGTCGGTGATCACCGGCGACGTTGGTCGTCGGTGGCTGTCGACCAAATCTCCCGCCCCCGTGGGGATTCGGCCCTCCGGCGACACCGCTCTGTTTTCCAGCCTACACCGCGGATTCCCCGGACACAAGCGGTGCGCGCCACGGCTGCCTCGAGGGTGCGCGGTCGGACGCTGGGGTGATTGGTCGCGGGTAGACTCACCGGATTTGTCGTGGGCGGCCCGCTGGCTACTGGTAGATCACCACGTCCGGTTGGGGGTCGAGCTGCTCGACCTGGTCCGGCGTCAGCAGCGGCTTGTCCTGGGTGTAGAAGAGCTTGAACCCGCCGTGCGGCGCGCCGTCACCCTTCACGAACTCCTCGTACTCCGAGATCTTGACCTCCTGCCCGCCAAAGCCGTCCATGTCGATCACCAGGTCGACCCCCGGCGGCTCCTTCAGATCCGATTTCCCCTGGATCATCTCCGGGCGGAACTGGTGCACGATCAGGATCTTGTTCGGCAGGTGATACTGGTCCACCAGCTGCTGGAGCGCGTCCGCCGCCCGGTTGATCTCCGAGGCGTCCATGCTCCCGATCACCGTGCCCGGCACGTCACCCGGCGTGTGGAACTCGGGGTCCAGCGCCAGGTGGACCCGCGGATTCTTCAGGTAGGGCAGCACGTGGGGCAGCTCGGCGGCGACCGTGCTGTGGCCCATCTGGATGTCGAGGATCACGAGCAGGTCGTCCTTCTCCGCCAACGCGAGGTACTGCTGGACCATCGAGTCCGGCATGCGTGCCAGGTAGGTCCCGTCGCCGGGCGAGTCCTGCGCCACCGCGTAGATGAGCTCCAGTGCCGGCGCGATCTCGCGCCTGGTGTTGACCTTCTGGTAGGCGGCTACCTGCGCCTCGAGCTTCTGGACCAGGGGGGCCGGATCGGCGGAGCCGAGCACGCCCATAGCCGGTACGTCCGGGTATCCATAGAAAGCCACGATCTGGCAGTTCTGAAAGAGCGATCGGGGGCCGGCGGGGCTCAGGCCGATGGGGGTGGGGGTCGGCGTGACGCCGGGAGTGGCCTCGGGGCTGGCGACCGGCGACGCCTGGACGGCGGCCGGACGGGGCTGGTAGCAGCGCGGCAGCGGCGGCGGCACCGGCGTGGGCGTCGGTGTCGGAATCGGCGTGGGCGTGGGCGTGGGCGTGGGCGCCGCGGTAGACGCTCGGCTGGTCGTTACCCGGGTGATCCCGGCCCGTGCCTGCCCGGGGCTCGGAGGTATCGAGGACACGGACGTCGGGGTGGACGTCAGGCTCGGCCAGCCGCACGCGGAGAGCAAGGCAGCCAGTGCCACGAGCAGCAGTGCCTGTCGCGTCCGATACAGGTTTCCCCCCTTCCGCATCCCGCATCCTCTCGATGAGCCCGGGGCAGGCAGGCGCGTATCCTACTCGACGCGCCACCAAAGGTCATCCCCGGCGTCCGCCACAGGTACTGCCGACGCCCGGTTGGCGGCATGCCGGGCAGCCCGGCGGTCACTCGACGTTGGCGTGCTGCTCCCGCGCGCGCTCGTTGTCGAGACCGCGTCTCCGGGCGATGACCAGGCACACCGCGTCGAGCGCGACGTGGGCGCACTGGTCGAAGAGCGAGCCCAGCGGCTGCTCAGTGGCGGGCTCCCCGTCACGGCGCCACTTCGTCGCCGCCGGGACCTCCGGTGTCCGGGATGCCAGGCGGGCCAGCGGTGAGTCCGGGTCGGTGGTCACCGCCAGCACGCTCGCACCGGCCTCGCTCGCCTGCTCCGCGATCAGCCGGGTGACGGCGGTCGTCCCCGACCCGGAGACCGCGACCAGTCCGTCGCCCCGGCGGATAGGCGGCGTGGTCGTCTCTCCGACGACGGCCACCGCCAGCCCCAGATGGGCCAGGCGCATGGCGAAGGTCCGCGCCATCAGGCCGGATCGCCCCTCGCCGGTGACGAACACCCGCGGCAGCGCCAGCACCGCGCCGGCGAACGCGTCCACTTCGGCCTCGTCCATGGTCGCGACGACTCGTTCGATCTCCTGCAAGACGGTGGACATCGCCCCCACGGGAATCACCTCTTTCACCGCATCATCTCGCCAACGGCGGGCACAGCCCGGGCCATGCCGGCGCTCCGTACGAGGCGACCGGTCCCGCGCCATCACGGGCTCCTATGCTGGCAACGCTGATCCGCCTGCCGTGTGCGCCGTGGTACGTAACGCGAGCACCGCCGTGGTTGTTCTCGCCAGAGACGTGCCGTCCGCGCCGGGCGCTGCCGGAAGCCCCGCGCAGGCGCCGTTCGCGCAAACTTCCGCATGCCGGAGGGCTGTGCTAGCCTGAGGCCATCGCCGCGGGCACTGCGACGCTGCGAGGCGCGACTGCCGGGACCGCGATCGTCGTCTCGGGACGGCGGGGTCGTCGACACATCGAGATGCTGGAACGGGAGCCTGCCGGCACGATGGCTACCCCGCACATCCTGGCGATCGACGTCGGATCCTCCTCGGTGCGCGCCTCGCTGCAGGACGCGGCCGGTGAGCTCGTCGAGGGGACCGCCAGCCAACTTGCGTACCAGTTCACGCGCACCTCCGACGAGGGCGCCGAGGTTGACGGGGACGCGCTGCTCGACCTGATCGTCCGCGCGGTCGACGCCACGCTGGGCCTCGCCGGTGAGCGGGCCGGACAGATCGCGGGCGTGGCCGCCAGCATGTTCTGGCACAGCGTGCTCGGCGTCGACGCCGCCGGGAAGCCCACCACCCCGGTCATCACCTGGGCCGACCGCCGGGCCGCCGGGGCGGCCGTCGAGCTGCGCGGGCGGCTGGACGCGGAGGCCGTGCACCGGCGCACCGGCTGCGTGCTCCATTCTAGCTATCTGCCGGCCAAGCTCCTCTGGCTGAGCCGGGCGCGTCCCGACGCCTTCGCCCGAACCGCCCGCTGGATGTCGCCCGGGGAGTACCTCTACCTGCGCCTGTTCGGCGTCGCGCGCGTCGGGACCTCGATGGCCTCCGGCACCGGGCTGTTCGACCAGAACGCGCGGGTGTGGGACGGCGAACTGCTCGGCGCGCTGGCCATTTCCGTCGAGCGGCTCTCTCCGATCTCCGACGAGCCGCTGCGCGGCCTGAACGAGCCGTGGGCCGGGCGCTGGCCCGCGCTCGCGAGCGTTCCCTGGTTCCTGCCGGCCGGTGACGGTGCCTGCTCCAACGTCGGCAGCGGCTGCACCTCCCACGACCGGCTGGCGCTCATGGTGGGCACCAGCGGCGCGATGCGGGTCCTGTGGCAGGCGGAGCAGGTCGACATCCCGCCCGGCCTCTGGTGTTACCGCCCGGACGCGCGGCGCTTCGTCATGGGCGGCGCGCTCTCGGACGGCGGCAACCTGATCGCCTGGCTCGAGCAGACGCTGCGGCTGCCCGACCTGAAGTCCGCCGAGGACACGATCGGCGCCATGGCGCCGGACGGGCACGGCCTGACCTTCCTGCCGCTGCTCGCCGGGGAGCGCGGTCCCCAGTGGGCCGACCGGGCGCACGGTGCCGTCGCCGGCCTGTCGATGGCAACCACGCCGCTCGACATCTTCCGTGCGGCGCTGGAGGCGGTGGCCCTGCGTTTCGCCCTGATCGCTGAGATCGTCGACCGGTCGCTGCCGGGCGAGCGGCACGTCGTCGCCACCGGCGGCGGCCTGCTCAACTCGCCGGTGTGGACCCAGATCATGGCGGACGCGCTCGGCAAGCCCATCGTCGCCTCGACCGTGCGCGAGGCCTCCTCGCGCGGCGCATCCCTGCTCGCGCTGGAGGCTCTCGGCATCATCCCGAGCATCGAAGCGGTCCCGGCACCGCTCGGCGCGACCTTCACCCCGGACCCGGCGCGCCACGCGATCTACCGCCGCGCGCTCGACCGCCAGCGTCGCGTCTACCGGGCCCTGGTCGACGGCGCGCCGGACACGGCCTGAGGCCGTCGCCCGTCCCGCACTCGCTTTCGGTCTGCTAGTCTATGCCGGACGGAAGGGAGGGAGCGGAGCATGGGGGACGGACTGGCCGAGCGGCTCGCCGCCGACGGGTTCGAGCACCTCTGGGTCGCCTACACCGACTACCACGGCCGGCTGGCCGGCCGCGACATCCCGCGCGCCCGCTTCGCGGCGGTCGCCGAGCGCGGGACGAACTTCGCCAGGGCCAACTTCAACTACACCATTCGCGACGAGCAGGTGCCCCAGCCCCGCTTCGGCGCCGACACCGGCGACGTGCTGGCCATCCCCGACCCCGACAGCGTGGTGCGCGTGCCCTTTCGCCCGGCGACGGCCTTCGGCTTCGGAGTGCTCCACGACGAGGCGGGCGGCGTGTGGGACGGCTGTCCGCGCGGCGCCCTGCTACGGGCAGCTGGTGCGCTCGCGGAGGCGGGCTACACGGCGAGGGTGGCATTCGAGCCCGAGTTCTACCTGCTCCGCGAGGACGGCAGTACGCCGGCCAACACCGCCGGCATGTACACCATCGGCGGACTCGACCTGCAGGCAGCCTTCGTCGAGCGGGTCGTCGAGACGCTGCCGGCCATGGGCGTCAGCCTGGAGGCAATCGGGAAGGAGTACGGGCACGGCCAGTACGAGGCCAACATCGCGCCCGACCACCCGGTCGCGGCCGCCGACGATCTGTTCCTGCTGCGCCTCGCCATCCGCCATCTGGCCCGCGAGCAGGGGCTGCTGGCGACCTTCATGCCGAAGCTCGACGCGACCGTGGCCGGCTCCGGCCTGCACGTCCACCTGAGCCTGCAGGATGCGGTCACGGGCGAAGACCGCACCGCCGGCGGCGACCTCTCCGGGCTGTCCGCTCCGGCCCGCGCGTTCATGGCCGGCTGGCTCGCCCACGCCGAGGCGCTGACCGGACTCGGCGCACCGACCCCGAATTCGTACAAGCGGCTGCAGCCGGGGTCCTGGGCGCCCGCGCACGCATGCTGGGGTATCGGCAACCGCGCGGCGCTGGTCCGGATCCCGGGGCCGAAAAAGCGGGCCCGGCTCGAGTTCCGCTGCGGGGACAACACCTCCAGCCCATATCTCTTCCTGGCCGGGCTCATCTGGGCCGGACTCGACGGGATGCGACGCGGGCTCGACCCGGGTGCGCCCGCGCCCGGGGACGTCGGCCACCTCGACCCGGCGGCGCTGGCCGATCGCGGCATCCGGTTCCTGCCCCGCGAGCCGGGCGCCGCACTGGACGCGCTGGCGGCCGATCGCGCGCTGGCCGCCGGGCTGGGTCCGGTCGTGCACCCGGAGTTCCTGCGCGTCAAGCAGGCCGAGCTGGCGGCCTACCGGCTGCAGGTGAGCCCATGGGAACGCACGACCTACCTCGAGGCGCCGTAGCGCGGGGAGGAAGCGGAGACCGATGTCGACCACCACGGACCGGCTGGCCGAGCACGTCGCGGCCATCCCCCTGCTCGACCACCACTGCCACGCGCCGCTGCGCCTGCCGCAGGCCATCGACGGCCCTGCCTTGCGCGCGCCCTTCACCGAGTCGACCAACCAGGACGTGCGCGTCGGCGACGTGCCGCAGACGTTCGCCTACCGCGCGATGATCCACTGGCTCTCCGGGCTGCTCGGCTGCGATCCGACCGAAGACGCCGTCCTGCGCGCGCGCGCCGGCTACACGCCCGAGGCCTACCAGCGACTGCTGGCCGACGACGCCGTGCTGTCGACCCTCTACGCCGACTACCTCTTCGCCGAGGGGCACAGCTATACGCCGCACGAGTGGTCGTCGTTGACGGGCCGACCGGTCCGCCCGGTGCTGCGCATCGAGTCCTTTGCCGAGCGGCTGCTGCCGTCTGCCGCGTCCTGGGACAGCTTTCGCCACGAGTTCACCGAGTCGCTGGCCGCCAGCCACAGCCGCGGGGTGGTCGCCTTCAAGAGCATCGCGGCCTACCGCAGCGGTTTGGAGATCCAGCGGGTCGACGCGTCCGAGGCGGCGGCGGCCTTCGACGAGGTGCGCGCCGAGATCGAAGAGGCCGGCCCCGTCCGGCTCACCAACAAGCCGCTGATCGACGCGCTCATCTGGCAGACGCTGGAGGTAGCATCGGAGCTCGGTGTGCCGTTCCAGTTCCACGTGGGGCTGGGTGACGACGACGTCTACCTGCCGACCTCGAACCCCACGCTGATGCGCGCCGTCTTTCAGGAGCCGCGCTACAGCGGCGTCCCCATCGTGCTGCTGCACAACTACCCGTACGTCCGTGAGGCGGCCTACCTGGCGAGCATCTACCCCAACGCCTACGTCGACCTCGGGCTGACGATCCCACTCGCCGGGCCGGACTCGCCCGCGCTGCTGCGGCAGGCGCTCGGGCTCGCGCCGGTGAGCAAGGTGCTGGCCTCCAGTGACGGCCACGGCGTGCCGGAGTTCCAGTGGCTGGCGGCGCGCATGTGGCGGCGCGCGCTGGTCCGGGTGCTGGCCGACGTGGTCGACGAGGGGATGCTGGGCGACGCCGAGGCGACCGAGGTGGCCGCGATGGTGCTCCACGCGACGGCGGAGCTGATCTATCCCGCGTAGACCTGGATGCGTACCCACCGGGGTCTTGCGGGCGACCGCGAACAGTGGCAAACCGGGAGTGGACGGTTGGGCGACGTTCGCGCGACCGTAGTCCCGGATAACCTGCCGCGACCCACGCGGAGAGGTGTTGCGAGCATGGAGCGCACGCGGAGTGTGCCGGGCCTTCCGGCCGAGCGCGTCCACGAGGTGCCGGCCGGTTCGATCCTGGCCGACGGCCATCCGTTCGTCTACGACATCGAGCGCAGCCACGGCTCCTGGTTCGTCAACGCCCAGACGGGTGAGGAGTATCTGGACGCCTTCAGCTACTTCGCCTCGGGAGCCATCGGCCACAACCACGCCGGCTGCGCCCCTACCTGACGATCAGCGAGGACGAGGCGACGGTGATCCTGGAGCGCCTCGGCGCGGCGCTGGGGGCGCCGAATCCGGTCGGAGCCGGCCCCATAGGCATCGAGATGGCGACGGCTCCGACCTGTGCCCAGAGCGAGAAGGCAGATCTCGGCGGCTCCTGCCGCGAGGAGGAGGTTCGAGGTGGACGACACACGCGACGCGACGGCCCGGCGCATCGAGCGGGCGCAGCAGCTGATGGAATCGTCGGGGATCGATCTGCTTGTCATCGGACCGTCGTCCGACTTCCGCTACTTCACCGGCCACGCGCCGCACCTCAGCGAGCGGCTGACGGCCCTGCTGGTCCCGCGGACCGGGCAGGGTACCGTCGTCGT
>DATKRJ010000494.1:0-3357 GCA_035532355.1 Thermomicrobiaceae bacterium
GCTGGAGAGTTCCCCGTTGGAGAAGGCCGCGTTGATCTTGTCGGTGCCCACCCCCGGGATCGGCACCAGCGTGTCGCGCGGGATCGACATCATGCCGACCGTCTTGGCCACCGGGTCGATCGAGGCCACGATGATGGTGTCCGACAGGGCCGGCTCCCCCGACGCCTTGCGCGCCTGGTTGGTGTCGGCCCCCAATAGCAGGATGTTGACCCGGCCGGTCCCGGTCCAATCGGGGAACGGCGTGGGGGTCGGCAGCCGCGCGATCTGAGTGGGATCGGTAATGATGACCGGCGTCCCCAGGGCGTTGACCGTGACCACCGGCCGCGGCGGCGACGTCACGAAGATCTGGTCGAAGGCCACGTGTGTCTGCCAGAGCACCGACGCTACGAACGCCGCGGCGGCGGAGAGGAGGATGAGCGGCACGCCGACCAGCACGACGCGCTTGCGCGACCAGCGGCGCTTCGCCGGCCCGGAATGACCCGCCGCACCCCGGGCTGCGGCCGCCTGCCGCGCCTCACGGACCTCGGCTGGGGACAGCCGCTGGGGCACGCGCGTGGCGGTCGCGGGAACGGCCGGCAGCGCGACGGTCCCGGTAGGCGAGACGTCCGTCTCCTCCGGCACGCCGGCAGACTCCGTGGACGCCGGGCCGCCCGCGGACGGTCGGACCCGGTGGGGAGAAGTGTAACGTAGGTGCGGGCCAGCACGGCGGACCGGCTGGCGCCTGGGCCGCTCCCGATCCGGCCCGCGCGACGTCATGCTCGAACGTCCCCTTCCCTTTGTGCCAGCAGGGATGATACGCCGAAACGGTGGTCTCCGGCAGGGAGGATCGGCTGCGGCAAGATAACAGGGGTCGTGGCGGGGAGCGAGCGACTCCGGTCCGAACGCCGCCATGCCCGCTGTGAGGGGGAGAGACGTGCGAACGCGAGCTCTGGCGCCACCCCGGCGGCGTCCATCGGGCCCGCCCGGAGAGTGCCGGTCAGCCGGCTCAGGAGTCGGTTTGGATCGACCGGGGGTGCTCGGTCGCCACCTCCACGGCCGGCAGCGGGATCCACTCCTGCGCCCAGGCCGCGACGGCCGCCAGCACCGGCGTCAGCGCGCGCCCCTTCTCGGTCAGCCGATACTCGACGCGCACCGGCACGTCGGGGATGACGGTGCGGGTCACGATCCCCTCCGTCTCCAGCTCGCGCAGCCGCTCGGACAGCAGCCGATCGCTCAGGCCGGGGACCGTGGTCGCGATATCGGTGAAGCGCGTGGCCCCACCCAGCAGGCCCTGCAGGATGGCACCCGTCCAGCGCCGGCCGATCAGCTCGACGGCATGGTGGAAGCGGGGGCAGACGGTCGCCGGCGGCTCGTGGGCGGTGCTCGTGGACAGGGTGGACTTCATCGACGCCTCCTCGCACGCTAGTCTAATCTTCGGTAAGCCACTTGACAAGCGTTTGCGGATGCTCTAGAGTTCCTTACGCGCAGTAAGCGCCCTACCGATCAGCGTCAATGGAGCGGCAGCGACCGCGGCAGGCGATCTGCGGGCCTGGCGGCGAGCGAGCACACGCGCGGCTTGGAGATGAACACACCATGGACGACAGGAACGACGTGCAGGGCACCCACGGCACGGACAGCGCATCGATCCCGGCGGGAACCCGAATCGGCCACGTCCACCTGAAGGTTGCCGACCTGGAGCGCTCGGTCCACTTCTACCGGGACCTGATGGGCTTCGACCTCATACAGCGCTTCGGCGATCAGGCCGCCTTCCTCTCGGCCGGCGGTTACCACCACCACCTCGGGCTGAACACCTGGGAGAGCCAGGGCGGGACGCCGCCGCCACGCGGGACGACCGGCCTCTACCACTTCGCCGTCAACTACCCGACCCGGCGGGACCTCGCGGCGGCCCTCAAGCGCCTGCGGGAGAACGGCTGGTCCATCGACGGCGCCTCGGACCACGGCACCCACGAGGCCCTCTACCTGCACGACCCGGACTTCAACGGCATCGAACTGGCCTGGGACCGCGAACCGAGCGCCTGGCCGCGTCAGGACGGGAAGCTGGCCATGGTGACCCGGCCGCTCGACCTGCGCGGACTGCTCGGCGAGCTGAAGACGACGCCGGCGCAGCCCGCCGCCACGCGCTAACGCACCCGGTGCATGTTCCCGACGGTCCTCCGGCCAGACGGGAACCGAACTGAGGGCGGGTATGTAACCCGCCCTTACAGAAACCAAACCGGTGTGCCAGAGTCTCCTATGGGATCGTGATGGATCGCGCCGCCGTACCTCACATTGGCTTGTCAGCCCGCTTCAACGGGCTTCTGGCAATGAGCGCGGCGGTTCCGGCATGCGCGGCCGTCAATGCCCCCCGCGCCGGTCGCTCACTCCTCGCGCGCGCCCGCCGCCGGCTGCTTCAGGTTGTCGAACGGGGCGTCGGACTCGTAGACCTCGCGCTTGAGCACGCACAGGAACGGCAGGTTGCGGTACAGCTCGCGGTAGTCGAGCCCGTAGCCGACGACGAACTCGTTGGGCACCGTAAAGCCGACGTATCGCACGGGTACCGGCAGCAGCCGCCGCTCCGCCTTGTCCAGCAGCGTGCAGACCTGCAGGCTGGCCGGCTCTCGCTCCCGCAGACTCCGCAGCACGTAGTCCATCGAGACCCCGGTGTTGACGATGTCCTCCACCAGCAGGACGTGCTGGCCGCGGATGTCGAGGTCCAGGTCCTTGCTGATGTGAACCCCCTCCTCGACGGTGTGGGACAGCTGCAGGTAGTCGAGCGCGAGCGGGCGGGTAATGGCGCGCGCCAGGTCGGCCAGGAAGAAGGTGATCCCCTTGAGCACCCCGACCAGGACGATCGACTTGCCGGCATAGTCGGTCGAGATCTGCTCGCCGAGCCGCGCCACCCCCAGCTGGATCTCGGCGGCGCTCAGGAGCACCCGTTCGATCTGCTCCGGCCGCAGCGAGGTGATGTCGACCGAGCCGTAGCCGAAGCGCGACAGGAGCTCGTGGTAGTCCTTCCGGTAGAGGAGCACGATGTTGACGTTCGGATAGACCTGGCGGAGCTTGCGGACCTTGCGGTTCTTGCGGGTGACCAGGCTCTGGCGCATGGTCGTCAGCTCGACGTAGAGATCCTGCTCCGGCAGGTAGAAGTCGGGACGGAACATCTCGGCGACGTGGCCGTCGCGCCAGCGCAGGGGGAAGGTGGTCGGCTCGTAGACCCAGCGGATGCGGTAGAAGTCCAGGAAGGCGGCAAACTCGGCCTCGGCGGGGTGGACGAAGGGACGCTGGCGCGGCGGGCTCTCGATTGGTTCAGGATCGAGCCGCTCCGTGGCGTCCGGTTGCTCGACCATCACTGCCCCTTCCACGTCGCCGAGCCCACCC
>DATKRJ010000495.1:0-11103 GCA_035532355.1 Thermomicrobiaceae bacterium
TGACGCACGCGGTGAGGTAGGTGCCCTCCGGGTTCTCACCACCGGGACCGACTGAGAAGGTCGCCGTTGGGTAGCGGGCCGCGATGAGCGCCTGCAGCTCCGCCACGGCTTGCTGGATGCGTGGGTCCGATTCCTCGAGGCACTCCCGACTCATGTGGCCCCACCTCAGGCGGAAGGCAGACGGTCCCTCACGAGAGACTACCCCATTCAACCAGGCGATTTTGCGCTCACTCGTGGTGCTCCGTGGTCGCGGATTCGGGGCTTAGCCCGCTTCAGCGGGGTTCGTCTGGTAGCGCGGCGGTTCAGCGCCGCGCTACGCCGGTCGATGACGTCACCGCTCAGCCAGGGGCCGGCGCTCCCCGCGACCTCCCAGGCAACCCGCCGCCCGCGAACCGCGGGCCGCTACGGCGCCCGCTCGACCACGACGGAGTCACTCACGCGGCTGGACTGCACCGGCCGCACGTGTGCCGGGATGACCGTCCGGGTCAGGTCCCCGTAGAGGGCCGGATGGCGGTCGTAGCCGGGACGCAGCCGCGGGTACTGAGTCCGTGAACGGTGCAGTTCGGCGAAGTCCAGGTCGGCGACCAGCAGGTCCTCCTCGCCGATCGGCCCGCGCGCCAGCACGTTGCCGTCCGGGTCGACCGCCAGGTTGCCGCCGAAGAAGTCCACCCCGCGGTGGGTTCCGACAACGTTGGCGTAGCACTGGAAGGCGCCGTTCTCGATCGCGCGCGTCCGCAGCACGATCGGCCAACCCTCCCGGTAGATGCTCGGGCCGGCGGAGATCGTCAGCAGGAGGAAGGCGCCGTTGACCGCCTGGACGCGCGGGATTTCCGGCACCCAGCAGTCGGCACAGATGTTCACGCCGACCGTCCAGCCGGCGATGCGAAAGAGCGGGAAGGCCGTCCCGGGCGACCAGTGGTTCCCCTCGGTCACCAGCAGATCTCCGACGTGGAACGTCGGCAGGCTGACCTTGTGGTGGACGCCGAGCACGCCCTCGGTCGGCGAGATGACGACGGCGGAGTTGTGGATGTAGCCGGGGATGGCCAGATCGACGACCGGCATGCCCATCACCACCGCGATACCGCTCGCCGCCGCGAGATCGCTCAACGCCTGGACGCTGGGGCCGTCGAGCGGCTCGGCGAGGTCGCGGCTCTCGACCTGCGCCATGTAGTTGGTGAGGTACATCTCGGGGAAGGCGACGATATCGGCGCCGGCCTCGGCCGCGCGGTGGATGTATACGGCCGCCTTCTCGAGGTTGGCCGCCACGTTGCCGATCTCGGAGCCGAGCTGGGCGAGCGCCACCCGGAGCACCGGCTTCGGCGCGCTGTTCGTCAGTTGCATCGTGAACCCCCTTCGCGCGTGAAAAGCACGGCGAATCTGACCAGCGGGCAGGCTGCCGGGCCGCGCGGCCGTCAGCGGCCTATTCCTCGCGCAGCCGCACGTCGAATGCATCCCGCAGCGTGTCGCCGAACAGGTTCAGCCCGATGATGACCAGGAAGATCGCGACGCCCGGCACGACGACGGTGTGCGGGGCGATCGTCAGATAGTTGCGGTTCTCGGCCAGCATCGCCCCCCACTCGGGACTCGGGGGCTGGGCTCCGAGACCCAGGAAGCTCAGGCTCGCCGCCTCCAGGATGAGGTAGCCGATGTTGATCGAGAAGGCGACGATTATGTAGGGCATCACGTTCGGCAGCACGGCCGTGCGCATCAGGCGGGCGTTGGTGGCACCGATTGCCCGCGAGGCCTCGACGAACTGCTCCTCCTTGAAGGTCAGCACCATCCCGCGGATCAGGCGGACGTAGAACGGGATCGCGGTGATGGCGACGGCGAGGACGGCGTGGAACAGGCCGGGGCCGAGCGCGGCCACGATGACGATCGCGAGCAGGAGATACGGAAAGGCCAGCATGACGTCGATGACCCGCATGGTGATCGTGTCGAACCAGCCGCCGTAGAAGCCGACGACGATGCCGAGCGTCACCCCGATCGACAGGGCGATGCAGGTCGCCACGAACCCGACAGCGAGGGACGGACGGGCACCCCAGATCACCCGGCTGAGGACGTCGCGGCCGAAGAGGTCGGTCCCGAGGACGTGCCCGGCCGTACCCACCGGCAGGAACGACTGGCCGAGATCGGTCGCGATCGGGTCATAGGGCGCGATCAGCGGTGCGAGGAGCGCCATCGCGATGATCGCCAGCACGAGTAGGATCCCGGCGAGACCGATCCGGTCGCGCAGCAGGCGACGGAGGACTCTCCGGCCGCGCGACGGGGCGGCCAGGGCGTGTTCCGGGGAGGTGGTTGCCTCCTGAGTCGGCGCGATGTCGGCACTCATGATGTGGCCAACCTCGGATCCAGCATCGCGTGCGCGAGGTCCGTGAACACGCTTACGAACGCGTACACGATCGCAATCACGAGCACCGATCCCTGGGTCACCGGCAGGTCCCGGGTCAGGATAGAGTTGACCATCAGCGCGCCGATGCCGGGCCAGGAGAAGACCACCTCGACCAGCGCGGTCGCGCTCAGCAGAATGCCGGCCTGCAGTCCAACGAGGTGCACGATCGGGATGAGGGCATTCTTGAAGACGTGGTGCCACGCGACGGCCCGCTCGGAGAGGCCCTTGGCGCGTGAGGTCCGCACGTAGTCCTGGCCCAGAACCTCAAGCGTGCTCGAGCGCGCCATGCGGGCCACGACGGCGATCGGACCCACTGCCAGGGCGAAGGCCGGCAGGATGAGGTGCTTCAGCAGGTCGAAGATCCCACCTCCACCCTGCAGCGCGTACATCCCGCTACTGGGCAGCCAGCCGAGGCGGCTGCCCAGTAGGTAGGAGAGCAACAGGCTCAGGAAGAACGACGGAATCGCGATCCCGCTGCTCGCCACGACGATGACCACCCGGTCGAACCATGCCCCGCGATGGAGACCGGCCAACAGCCCAAGGGTCAGCCCCACGGCGATGGCGAAGACGAACGCGGTCACCCCGAGGATGAGCGTGTTCTTGAACTCCGTCAGGACGAGATTGGCCACCGGGACCTGCTGCCGGATCGACCGTCCCAGATCGCCGTGTAGAGCACGTCCCAGCCAGCGCACGTACTGCACATAGAGGGGATCATTGAGACCCAGTTGCTGGCGCAGGTTCGCCAGCGAGTCTTTGGTGGCCATCGGACCCAGCATCGCCTGGGCCGGATCGCCTGGCGCGAGGTGCATCATGAAGAACACCACAATGGTCGCCGCGAACAGGGTCGGCACGACCAGCACCAGGCGCTGAATCAGCCAGCGCGTGTGCATCCCATCCTCCCGATCTTCGCCCGGTGTCCGTGCGCCTCTACTGGTCTACGACTTCCAGACATCCTTCAGATGAACCACGTTCTGATCGGGGTTCAACGTGATCCCGTGGACGTTCTTGCGCGCCGCGGTGACGAAGTTCGAGTGGAACATGAAGATCCAGGGCGCGTCGTCGGCGAAGAGCTGCTGCGCCTGCTTGTAGAAGGTCGCTCGCTGCGTCTGGTCGACGGTCGTGCGTGCCTTCGCCAGGAGGTCGGTGTACTGCGGGTTTGTGTAGTAGCCGACGTTCCCACCGCCGGGCGGGAGGCTGACCGACTCGAACTCGACCCAGAGGCCCGGATCGTCGACCGGGTTCATCCACGACTCCTGCGACATCCCGTAGGCCTTGCCGTTGACGTCGTCGAGACCCTTGGCGGTCGCGGCCAGGTAGCTGATCCACTCCAGGGTCGTGATGTTCACGTTGACCCCGACCTTCTTGAGGTCGGCCTGCATGGCGGTCGCGATCTCCTTGGGGGCCACCATCCCCGAGCCGGACTCGGGCACGATGTACTCGAGGTCGAAGCCGTTGGGGTAGCCGGCCGCCGCCAGCAGGTGCTTGGCCTTGTTCGGGTCGTACGGATACTGGGTCACGTTGGGCTCGTACGCCCAGGTGTTGGGCCAGCACCAGCAGCGCGAGGGGATGGCGGTCCCCTTGAGGACGTTCTTGATCAGGCCGTCCTTGTCGATGGCGTAGTTGAGCGCCTGCCGGACCCGCTTGTCCTTGAGGTGTTCCTCATGGGTGTTGAGGTAGACCCACCAGGTATGCAGCGACGGCCCCTGGAGGAGCTGCAGGTTGGGGTTGGATTGTACCTGGGGCACGAACTGCGGGTCGAGCGAGACGATGAAGTCCACCTCCCCCGACGCCAGCTGGTTGAAGCGCGCCGCCTCCTCGACGATCGGCTTCCAGATGATCTGGTCCAGGTAGGGCGCGCCGCGCCAGTAGCCGTCGAAGCGGGACATGGTCGTCTTGACGTTCTTGTCCCACGAGTCGAACTTGAAGGCGCCCGTGCCGACCGGCTTGCTCGAGAAGTCCTTGCCGGCCGCCTTCGCGGCCGTTGGGCTCACGATCGAGCCCGTGTTCCAGACGAGCGCCGACAGGAACGTCGCGTCCGGCTGCGTCAGGTCGAACCGTACGGTCAGCGGATCGGTCGACGTCGACGACTTGTAGGTCGGGTAGAAGAAGGCCGGGAACGCGTACGGCCCAAAGTAGTAGGGGCTCTTCTGGTTCAGCATCCGCTCGAACGAGAAGATCACCGCGTCGGCGTTGACGTCGGTCCCGTCGTGGAACTTCAGGTTGGGCCGCAGCTTCATCGTGACCGACGTCCCATCCTGGGACACCGTCCAGGTCTCGGCGAGGTCGGGCTGAATATTGCTCGTCTGATCGAACAGGTTGACGAGCATGTCGAACAGACTGCTCACCGGACGGAAGGTGCTCGTCCCGGTCATGACCGCCGGGTCGAAGCTGCTGACCTCTGCCTCCATGCCAACGACCAGCGTGCCGCCCTTCTTGGGCGTCCCGGCGCTCGCCGCGGACCCGCCCTGTGGCGTCGCCCCGCTGCCCGATCCGCCGGAGGTGTTCGGGCTCGACGACCCGCCGCAGGCCGCCAGGATGCTCGGCACCGACGCGGCACCGGCCACGGCCGCGGAGCGCTTGACGAGCTCCCGGCGCGAGAGGCTCATGCCTGACAGGTCGCGAAGGCTCTTCCGCATGACCGATCTCCTCCTGGTCCCGCCGCGTGGCGGGTCTGCGCGGCGTCCTTGCCGCGACGTATCTGGGGCCGCGGGGCACCCCGCGACCCAGGCCGGGTGCTCAGGCCTTCCAGGCGTCCTTGAGAATCATCACGTTCTGGTTCGGGTTGAGCGCGATCCCCTGGATATTTTTACGCGCCGCCGTGACGAAGTTCGAGTGGAACATGAAGATCCAGGGCGCGTCGTCGGCGAAGAGCTTCTGGGCCTGCTTGTAGAGCGTCGCCCGCTGCCCCTGGTCGTTGATCTGGCGAGCCTTGGCGAGCAGATCGTTGTACTGCGGGTTGTTGTAGGAGCCGATGTTGGCGCCCAGCTGGTCGCCCTGGCCCGCCGTGCAGTACTGGACGTACATGCCCGGGTCGTCGACCGGGTTCATCCACGAGAGCTGGGCCATGCCGATCTGCTTGCCGTTGATGTTGTCGAGGCCCTTGGGGTTGAGGATCGCGGCGATATAGCTGATCCACTCCATCGTGGTGATGTTCACGTTGACCCCGACCTTCTTGAGGTCGGCCTGCATGGCGGTCGCGATCTCCTTGGGGGCCACCATCCCCGAGCCGGATTCCGGCACGAAGTAGTCCAGGTCGAAGCCGTTGGCATAGCCGGCTGCCGCGAGCAACTGCTTGGCCTTGTTCGGGTCGTACGGGTAGGCCGTGGTGCTGGGCTCGTAGGACCAGGTGTTGGGCCAGGCCCAGCCCCGGGACGCCACCGCGGTCCCCTTGAGGACGTTCTGGATCAGGCCGTCCTTGTCGATGGCGTAGTTGAGCGCCTGCCGGACCCGCACGTCCTTGAGGTGTGGCTCGTTGACGTTGAGCGTGGCCCACCAGGTGTGCAACGACGGCCCCTGAATGAGCTGCAGGTTGGGGTTGGACTTCACCTGGGGCACGAACTGGGGGTCGAGCGAGACGATGAAATCCACCTCGCCCGAGGCCAGCTGGTTGAACCGGGCGGCCTCCTCGATGATCGGTATCCAGATGACCTGGTCGAAGTTCGGCGCCCCACGCCAGTGGCCATCGAAGCGGGACATGGTGGTCTTGACGTTCTTCTCCCAGGAGTCGAACTTGAACGGCCCGGTCCCGACCGGCTTGGAGGTGAAGTCCTTGCCGGCCGCCTTGGCCGCGGTCGGGCTGACCAGAGCCCCGGTGATCCAGGTCAGCGACGAGACGAAGGTGGCGTCGGGCTGCGACAGCTCGAACGTGGCCGTGAGCGGGTCGGCCACCGTCGACGTCTTGTAGGCCGGGTAGTCGAACGACGGGAAGGCGTAGGGACCGAAGTAGTTCGGGCTCTTGGTGTTGAGCATGCGCTCAAAGGTGAAGACCACGGCGTCGGCGTTGACGTCGGTGCCGTCGTGGAACTTGACGTTGGGTCGCAGCTTCACGGTGACGGTGAGCCCGTCGTCCGAGACGTTCCAGCTCTCGGCGATGTCCGGCTGGACCTGGGCTTGCTGGCCGAACGTGTTGGTGAGCGGGTCGAAGAGGTTGCTCAGCGGCCGCCCGGTGCTGGTGCCCGTTGCCACCGCCGGGTCGAAGCTGCTGATCTCGGCCTCCATGCCGACGATCAGCGTGCCGCCCTTCTTGGGGGTGCCACTGGACGTTGAACTGCCCGTCTGGGTCGCCCCGGCGCTCCCGCCCGTGGCGGCGGTCGGCGCCGACGTCGACGAGCCGCCGCAGTCCGCGAGCAGCCCACCGACCATGGCCACTCCCGCCGCGGCGGCCGAGCCCTGGAGCAACCGACGCCGGCTGATCGGATGACGGCGGAATTGATTCTCTGCTGAGGTCACGTCGCGACTCCCTTCCCCCACGTCGAACCATTTCGAGGAGCTGCCGCGTTACATTGCTGGAGCGCGGACCACGATGAAACCGAGCTGCGACCGACTAGGCACTCCTTTCCTGTGCGGCCAACTGTCCAGCCAGCTCGGGAATGCCCTCGCTCGGCAGCCGCGGCGCGCCGATCGCGGCGCTCACGCGGTCGCCGGCCGCCGCCAGCCATGCCAGCACCTGTGGCCGCTTGTCTCGGGTGAGACGAAACACGGGACCGGCGACGCTCATGGCGGCGGCAACCTGGCCTTCATGGTCGTAGATCGGAACGCCGATCGCGTAGGCGTGCGCGTCGATGTCCTCGTCGCTGATCGCGTAGCCCCGGTCCCGGATCTCCTGGAGATGCACTCGCAGGAGTTCCGGGTCGGTGATCGTCCGCTCCGTGTAGGCGGGCTGGCCGTAACGGGCCAAAACGGCCTCGATGACCGCGGGCGACTGGAAGGCCAGCAGTGCCTTTGGGCAGGCCCCGGCGTGCAAGAGGTAGCGCCGGCCGACCTCGGCCGACATGCGAATCATTGCCGGGCTGTCGCGCCGCGCGACACACACGCCGAGTAGTCCATCCCGCACCACCAGGTGGATGCTCTCCCCGGTAGCGTCCCGCAGTTCGTCCATCACCGGCACTGCCACGTTGACGAGGTCGTGCTGGCGAATTACCCGCTGGCCGATCTCGAAGAACTTGAACCCGATTCGGTAGGTCTTGTCCGGCTGCTGATGGACGTAGTCGTACTGTTCGAGCGTCTTGAGGACCCGGAATACCTGGTTCTTGGCGAGGCCCAGCCGGCGCGATAGCTCGCTGATGCCGACACTCTCCCCGCAGCGCGCCATCTCCTCGACGACGTCGAGGGCCTTCTGAAGCGACCCGATGGTCTGCGGCATCTGTCCTTCTGTCGGTGATTGCGGTACTATGGCCCAGAATCTAGCACGGTGTTCTATATGTGTCAACAGGGAGTCGGGCGCGGTCGCGACGCGGGGACGGGAGTGTGTGCGATGACTGAGTCCCGGAATCCGGACAGTATGGCGGACCTCAGCGATGTGGCGGCGCGGATCGCCAGACGCGAACTCTCGCCGGTCGAACTCGTCGAACGCAAGCTCCGAGACATCGAGCGGCTGAACCCGATCCTGAACGCCTACATCACGGTGCTGGCCGAGGAGGCCATGGCTGCGGCGCGGGCGGCGGAGAACGAGATCGCGGCCGGGAGGCACCGCGGCCCGCTCCACGGTGTCCCGCTCTCGGTCAAGGACCTCTTCTGGACGGCGGGGATCCGAACGACGTCGGGCTCGCGGGTGCAGGCTGACTTCGTCCCGACCGAGGACGCGACCCTCGTCGCCCGACTCAAGGCGGCCGGTGCTGTCATCGTTGCCAAAGCCAACATGCTCGAGTTCGCCTACGCCTCCGTCCATCCGGACTTCGGGCCGACGAAGAACCCGTGGGACCTCACCAAGACCACCAGCGGATCGAGCGGGGGCTCCGCCGGCGCGGTCGCGTCGGGAATGGACTTCGGCTCCTTCGGTAGCGATACCGGCGGTTCTATCCGCATTCCCGCCTCGTTCTGCGGGATCGCCGGCCTCAAGCCGAGCTATGGGCGGGTGCCGCGCCACGGGATGCAGGCACTGTCGTGGATCCTGGACCACGCGGGGCCGTTCGCGCGGTCCGTCCGCGACGTCGCGCTGCTGCTGGGTGCGGTGGCCGGTGCCGACCCGCGCGACCCCTACGCGGCCGATGTCCCCGTCCCCGACTACGCCGCCGGGCTCACCGGCTCGCTCGATGGGCTCACGGTGGGACTGACGACCAATTTTCTCGACTCGTCCGTCGACCCAGAGATCCGCGCCGCGGTCGTGCAGGCGGCGGATGTGCTGTCGAGCGCCGGGGCGACGGTCCGCGAGATTCAGGTCCCGGAACTCGAGGGTGACGCCATCGCCGCGCTGATGGACATCCTGCTGCCCGAAGCAAGCTACTACCATCGCGACTGGATCGACGACCGCCGGGCAGACTATACGGAGACGGTGTACGAGCGGCTGCAGGCCGGGCGGCGGACGACGGCGGTGGCCTACTTCGCGGCACGGGACACCCGGGAGCGCATCCGGGCCGCCGTGCGGGACCGGATGCGCGAGATCGACCTGCTGGTGCTGCCGACCACGCCCATGGTCGCCACGCCACTGGAGAGCACGACGCTGGAGGTCAGCCAGGGCGAACAGGATCTCGGCGCGCTCATCCGCCTCACCGGGCCATTCGACGTGACCGGTCAGCCAGCGCTCTCGATCCCGTGCGGGTTCTCCGCGGCCGGACTCCCAATCGGACTACAGATCGTCGGGCGGGAGTTGGAGGACGGCACCGTCCTGCGGGCCGGCCACGCCTACCAGGAGCGGACCGACTGGCACCGGCGCCGCCCAGCGGTCTCGGCGGACTGACGGCGCGCACTCCACCATCCGGTCGGCAAAGCGGTCGGCCAGCGCCGCGATGGTCAATGCGGGATTCGGGCCGACCGGTCCCGGCATGACCGAGCCGTCCGCGACGTAGAGGCCGGGATAGCCGAACACCTGCCCATCGGCGTCGACCACGCCCTCGCCGGGATGGCGGCCCATCGGGCAGCCGCCGAGCGGGTGAACCGTGATCGCGCCGCCGCCCCGCCCGAGCGGGTCGTCCAGGAACTCCGCCTGCCACACGCCGGCGATGGCCCGCAGGGTGTCCCGCAGGCGCGCGGCGTACTCCTCCGAGGACCCGGTGGGCCACTCGACGTCGAGGCAGCCGTCGCGCAGCGAGATGACGCCGTCCGGCACATCGCGGCCCATGCCCACGAGCGGCAGCGCGTCGTCCGACAGGATGCCGGACCGCAGCGCCGCGCCGATCGCCCCGCCCAGCCCCGGGAACCGGGCGGCCGCCATGCGCGACCAGGCGCGGCGGCCGGCGAAGCGCAGCAGGCGAGCGCGCAGCGTCGGACGCAGCGCCGCGCCCGCCCAGTCCGCCAGGAACGCGGGATACCCGGCGTCCTCGACGTAGAACCCCCGGCCGGCCCCTTCGTCCGCGGCGTCAGGCACGCGAATGGCGCCGGTGATGACCGGCCCGAACGACGGCCGGAACGCCCTGGCGCGCTGCCCGCCACCCCGGTGATCGCGCGCCTTGACCGCGAAGGTCAGCCGGTCCCCGTTGGCCGAGAAGCGTCGTCCCAGCATGGCGCTGAGCCGGGGGAACGAGCGCCGGTTGCGCAGCAGCAACTGTGTCGTCCCGAGCGTACCGGCTGCCAGGACCAGCGTGTCCGCCGTCACCTCCACGACGAGCGATGCGTCCGCGCCGGTTTGCCCGTGCTCGACGTAGCGCACGGCGTACCCCCGCCCGGGCCGCGGCGCGATCGCGCGCACCTCGCAGAGCGTGCGGATCTCGGCGCCGTGTCGCCAGGCCTCGCTGAGGTAGGTCAGGTCGAGGCTGTTCTTGCTGCCGGCGTTGCAGCCGAGGTTGCACTCACCGCAGAGACGGCAGGTGAAGCGCGGCGTGTCGTGCAGGTTGCCGGTCCCGTCGATCGGCACGCCGACTTCCGGCTCGCACCCCGCGTTGGCGAACGTCAGCCCGAGGTTCGGCAGCTGCCACGCGAGCCCCAGTTCCTCGGCGGCGAGCTTGAGCTGGCGCGTCTTGGGCGTCTCGCGATACGGCGCGTGGGTCTCGAACGGGTAGCACTGGGCGCCGAGCATCCGCTCGACCCGTTCGTAGTGCGGGTCGAGGTCGGCGCGCGTCACCGGCCAGTGCTCGGAGCCGGACTCCCCGGCCTCCGCCTGCACGAACCAGCGCTCATCCTTGCGCAGCAGCACGCCCGCGTAGATGAGCGAGCCCCCGCCGAGGCCGCTGCCGACCAGCGTCACGAGCCGGCCGCGGAACGAGCGCAGGTCGAACAGGCCGTAGGAGCGCTCCGCCGGGTTCCAAAAGCTCGTCCCGAGCTCGACCGGCGTGCGCGGGAACGAGCCGGGTGGGTACGGCTTGCCGCGCTCGACCACGCACACCGACAGCCCCGCCTCGGCCAGACGGTAGGCGATCACGGCGCCGCCGAAGCCGGACCCGACCACCACGGCGTCAAAGTGCTCCCGGCTGATGACCTCACTCCTCCTCTAGCGTCCCGGCTTGACGGGTCACGGCTCCACAGCCCGAATCGGTTCCTCGGTCGGCCGGCCCCGCCCGACCGCGCGCTTACGCGGCGCTCGCCTGCCGCTGCCGGCGGCGGGCGGCGAGGACGACGAGGAT
>DATKRJ010000496.1:0-11633 GCA_035532355.1 Thermomicrobiaceae bacterium
CGGCCGCCCGCTCGGCGAGGCGACAAGAGGAGAGCGCGATGGCGAAGAGCTCCATTCTCGGATACCCGCGCATCGGCAAGCACCGCGAGCTGAAGAAGGCCGTCGAGGGCTTCTGGGCCGGCAAGTCCACGGCCGACCAGCTGGCCGAGACGGCCCGCGACATCCGCCGGGCGGCCTGGGGCGTCCAGCAGCGGTCGGGCATCGACCTGATTCCGGCCAACGACTTCAGCTACTACGACCAGATGCTCGACACCATCTGCCTGACCGGGTTGGTGCCCTCCCGCTTCGGGAGCCCGAGCGGCAACGTCGACCTGGCGACCTACTTCGCCATGGCGCGCGGCGCGGACGACACTCCGGCCCTGGAGCTGACCAAGTGGTTCGACACCAACTACCACTACCTGGTGCCCGAGTTCAACGCCGGGACGCCGCGGCTCGCTAGCGACAAGCCGTTCGCCGAATTCGCCGAGGCGACCGCGCAGCTCGGCCGACCGGCCAAGCCGGTGTTAATCGGCCCGGTCTCCTTCCTGCTCCTGGGCAAGCACCACACGCGCGCGCTCCTCGAACACCTGCGCGAGCTCCTCCCGATCTATGCCGAGGTGCTGGCGCGCCTGGCGCGGGTCGGCGCCGAGTGGGTCCAGATCGACGAGCCGACCCTCGTCCAGGATCGCAGTGCCGCCGAGCTCGACCTCTTCAAGCAGGCCTACGCCCGCCTCGGCCAGGGCGGCGAGCGGCCGAAGATCATGCTCCAGACCTACTTCGAGTCGCTCGACGGCAACTGGGATACCGTCGTCGGGCTGCCCGTCGAGGGAGTCGGGCTCGACTTCGTCCGCACACCGGACAACCTGGATCTGCTCAACCAGCGGGGATTCCCGAGCGGCAAGACGCTGGGAGCGGGCGTCGTCAACGGCCGCAACGTCTGGCGGGTCAACCTGGAGGAGACGCTCAGCCTCCTCGAGCGGATCGCCGCCCGGGTGGATGTGGACCGGCTCTGGGTCCAGCCCTCGTCCTCGCTGCAGCACCTGCCATACGACGTGGAGCTCGAGACGGCGCTCGACGCGGAGATCAAGCCGCTGCTGGCCTTCGCCGAGCAGCGCCTGGACGAGGTAGCGACCCTGACCCGCGGCGTCAACCAGGGCCGGAGCGCCGTCGTCGACGCGCTCGAGGCCAACGCCGCCCTCTTCCTCAGCGCGCTCGACTCGGCGCGCATCCACCACGCGCCGACCGGCGCCCGCATGGCCGCGCTCGGCGAGGCGGACTTCCAGCGTGCCGCCCCGTTCGGGACTCGCATCCGCGCGCAGCAGCACAGCCTGAACCTCCCGGAGTACCCGACGACGACCATCGGCAGCTACCCGCAGACGTCGGAGGTCCGCGCGACCCGCGCCCGCTGGCGCCGCGGCTCGATCTCGGATGAGGCCTACTGGGGCTTCATCCGAGACCATATCCGGCAGCTCATCCGGCAGCAGGAGGAGATCGGCCTGGACGTGCTGGTGCACGGCGAGTTCGAGCGCACCGACATGGTCGAGTTCTTCGCGGAACAGCTGGCCGGCTTCGCCGTCACCGAGCACGCCTGGGTGCAGTCCTACGGCAGCCGCTGCGTGCGCCCACCGATCATCTACGGCGACGTCTACCGCCCCGAGCCGATGACCGTCCAGACGATCACCTACGCGCAGTCGCTGACGGACCGGCCGATCAAGGGAATGCTGACCGGACCGGTCACCATCCTGAACTGGTCTTTCCCGCGCGAGGACCTGCCGCGCCGCGACGTGGCCTACCAGATCGCGGCCGCGCTGCGCGACGAGGTCCACGATCTGGAGACGGCCGGGATCCGCGTCATCCAGATCGACGAGCCGGCGCTCCGCGAGGGGCTGCCGCTGCGTCACGAGGACTGGGACCACTACCTGGGCTGGGCGGTGCAGTCCTTCCGGCTGGCGTCCTCGGGAGTGGCCAACGACACCCAGATCCACACGCACATGTGCTACAGCGAGTTCAACGACATCATCGAGTCGATCGAGGCGCTGGACGCCGACGTGATCTCGATCGAGAATAGCCGCAGCAACGCCGAGCTCCTGCGCGCCTTCATCGACCACCGCTACACCCGCCAGATCGGGCCGGGCGTCTACGACATTCACTCCCCCCGCGTTCCGAGCGCGGACGAGATGGTGACGCTGCTGGAGCAGGCCAGCGAGGTGCTCGACCCGGCCCAGCTGTGGGTCAACCCCGACTGCGGCCTGAAGACCCGCGGCAACGCCGAGGTCTGGCCGTCGCTGGAGCACATGGTCGAGGCGGCGCGCACGCTGCGGGCGCGACACCCGGCGCGCGTCGGCTGAGCGCGAGTCGGTCGCGGACCGCAAACGGGAGGGGTGCCGCACGTGGCACCCCTCCGGCCATTTTAATGGTGGACGAGGACGGGAGGCGGCAGGATGCGGCGCATCGCGGCACGGCGGCTGGAGGGCTTCGGCACGTCGGTCTTTAGCGAGATGAGCCGGCTGGCCATCGAGCACGGCGCGATCAACCTGGGCCAGGGCTTCCCCGACTTCCCGGGACCCGATCTGGTCAAGGAGGCCGCCGTCGCCGCGATCCAGGCCGATCTCAACCAGTACGCGCCGAGCCACGGCATACCCCGGCTGCGCCGAGCCATCGCCACGACCTTCGCCGCGACCTACGGCCACGCCGTCGATCCCGAGGCGGAGGTGACGGTCACCACCGGCGCGACCGAGGCCATGCTGGCCACCTTCCTCGCCATCCTCGACCCGGGCGACGAGGTGCTGCTGCTCGAGCCGTGCTACGACGCCTACCCGGCGCAGGTCGTCTTCGCGGGCGGGGTGCCCCGCCACGTCCCGCTCCAGCCGCCCGACTGGTCGCTCGACCCGGATCGGCTGGCCACCGCGATCGGCCCGCGCACGCGCGCCATCGTCATCAACAGCCCGCACAACCCGACCGGTAAGGTGTTCGATCGTGCCGAGTTGGAGGCCATCGCCGCGCTCTGCCGCGAGCACGACCTGCTCGCCGTCACCGACGAGGTCTACGAGCGCATCATCTTCGACGGCGTCGAGCACGTGCCGATGGCCACGCTGCCCGGCATGTGGGAGCGCACGGTCACGCTCAATTCGACCGGCAAGACCTTCTCCATGACCGGCTGGAAGATCGGCTACGCCATCGCGGCGCCCGAGCTGAGTCGCGCGGTCCGGGGCACGCACCAGTTCATCACCTTCGCCACGGCCACGCCGTTCCAGGAGGCGATGGCGACGGCCGTCGAGCAGGCACCCCAGCGCGGCTACTACGCGGAACTTGCGGCCACCTACACCGACCTGCGCGACCGGCTGCGCCGCGGGCTCGAGGGCGCCGGCCTGCCGGTGCTGCCGGCGCAGGGCAGCTTCTTCCTGATGGCCGACATCGGCGGGCTGGGCTTCGCCGACGACGTCGCCTTCTGCCGCTTCTTGACGACCGAGGTCGGCGTGGCGGCCATCCCGCCCTCGGCCTTCTACGCCGACCCGGCGACGGCGCCGCTGCACGCGCGCTTCTGCTTTGCCAAAGTTCCCGCCACGCTCGACGAGGCGGGCGAGCGCCTGGCCACGCTCGCCGCCTTCCGACGACGCAGCGGCTGAAGCTCTCCGACGCCGACAGCGTGTGCACGGTACGACGGCGGGCAACGTCGCCGGCAGCCTGTCCGGGCACGCTGTAACGACTCTCCATCCGGTCGTCGGTGTTACTTCGTGTTACCTCGTGTTAGTATGATGGTGCTGCGTCACGCCGGCGTTTTAGGGGGGAGCAGCCCTATGGAGCGCACCCACAACGATGAGTTGCTGACCATCAAAGAGGCAGCCGCGCGTCTGAAGGTCAGCACCATGACGCTCAGCCGCTGGATCAAAGCCGGCCGCCTGACGAAGTACCGTCTCGGTGCGCGTGCCGTGCGCCTGCGCCGGAGCGAGGTGGAAGCCCTGCACTCTCCCGACGAAATGGAGTTCGAACCAGCGTTCGACGACGACCTGGACATCCCGCCGCTGACGCCTGAGGAGGTGGACCGGCAACTGGCGGCAATGGAGCGTGCGAACGCTGTCCGCGAGCGCATCCTGAACGCGCACGGAGGGAAACCGTTTCCATCGTCGGCTGAACTGATCAACGAGGAGCGAGACGCGCGCTCTTTTGACGCGTGAGCATGCGCCTGGTAGACGCAAGCGTCGCCATCAAGTGGGTGCTACCAGAGGAGTACGCCGAGCAGGCAGTGAAGCTACGCGGGGACTCGCTGGCCGTGGGGGACCAGATGGTCTACCCGCCACACATGACGAGCGAGGTGATGAACGCCATCTACCGACGAACGTGGCGGGGAGATCCGGGCGTTCGTCTGACCCTCGAGGAGGCAGACGACGCGGCGGCCGCCTTCTTGAGTCTCTCCATTCGGCAGATCCGCTCGCCCAGGCTGTACCAGCGAGCCTGGATGCTCGCCCATAGCTACCGGATCCCGACGATCTACGACAGCCTGTACGTCGCGCTGGCCGAGCTCTTGGATACACCGGTCTGGACCGCGGACCGGCGGCTCCAGCGGACGATGGGTCCGGACTACCCCCTCGTCCGCTGGATCGGCGATTACGGCGCCTGACGCTCCGCTCTCCTCCACCGTGTCACGTCTCCGGCTTGACACAACGTCCGCGCGCGGCTACGCTCGAGTAGAACGATTGAGCGAATTCGGCGAGGACGCGCAGCGTGCCACTCTCCGACGCCGTCCGGGACGAAGACGCCGCACGGGACTCCGCCGGCCGGCCGGTCCAGCCGGCCCTGTTCGACTTCGACCGCGAGGGGCGTCTGCGCGGCCACGTCGCCATCATGCCCGAGCTCACCGCCGACTCCAGCCTCGACGTGGCTCGCTATTGGTACCGGCGCTACCTGGAGCAGTCGGGCCACCCGGCCAACACGGTCAAGTCGTACAGCTACGACCTGGCCGTCTTCGAGCAGGTCATCGGCCCCCGGCCGGTCGGCCAGATCCGGCCGCGCGACGTCGGCCACTTCCTGGACGAGAGCAACAACCGCTCGACACGCAAGCGGCGGCTGACCTCGATCTCCGGCCTGTTCAAGTTCCTCATCAACCGGGCGCGCGTGTTGGACAAGGACCCCAGTGAGTCGTTCTACCCCGAGCACATCCCCCTCAAGACGCCGCGACCGCTCTTCGCCGAGGAGCAGGAGCGGCTGCTGGCCGCGGCGACCGAGGACGGCGTCCGCGCGCAGCTCGCGGTCTGGCTCATGCTCCGGCTGGGCCTCTCACGGGCGGAGGTGCTGCAGTTGCGGGCCGAGCACCTGGACTTCTCCGACCCGGAGCATCCCGTCGTCTACGTCTTCTACGACGACGTCCGCCACCGCGGGCGCGAGCGCAAGCTGGCCGGTGACGCATCGCTGGCCACCATCTACCGGGACTTCCGTGGGGTGTATCCGGATGCCGAGCGGCTCTTCCCGATCTTCCCGCAGTCGTTGAACAAACTGGTCGAGCGCGTGGCGACAGCGACCGGCCTGACCAAGCACGTCTCGCCGCAGTCGCTGCGCGACACCTTCGCCGTCGACCGGGCCTGCGAAGGAGCCGACGAGGCGGACCTGCTGCGCCTGCTCGGACTGGCCGACGATGCCCGCAACCGGATGAGCGTGCGCCGCTACCTCAAACTGGCCGAGCCCCCGCTGCTGGGGACGCCCGCCGAGGCTGAGGGCGCGACCGGATAGCCGCAAGGACCGCGCGGACCATCGCGCCCTTGCCGGCAATGTCGTTTCCCACCAGCCCGCCGAGGCGGGCTGGTCGCTATGAGCGCGGCGGTTCAGCGCCGCGCGGGGCCGGCCAAGACACGAATCCGCTCAGATCCGGCGCCGCAGGTCGATCTGGCCGAGCAGCGTGTCGAGCACCTGGGCTGAGGGGCGATCGGTGTCGACCACGACCTGCGGCAGCTGATCCATCGCCACCAGCGTCTCGCCGTAGTGTTCTCGTTGCCGCTGGTAGATCGCCCAGTCCGCCTCGCTCGGGTCCGGCGCCAGCCGGCCGCGCCGCGCCAGCCGCTCTTCGACCACCTCGGGCGGGCAGTGGCACTCGACCAGCAGCAGGTCGGAGCTAACCAGCCCCGCGGCCCGTGCGGCCTGCTCGCGCCAGCGCGGATCGAGGAAGGTCGCGTCCAAGACGACCGAGCGGCCACCGCTCAGGATCCCCCGCGCGCGGTCGAGGAGTTCGTCGTACGTCCGCTCGGTGGCCGGGGCCGCATAGATCCCGGCACCGAAGGCTACCGGCTCGTGGCTCTCCGGTGACCGCCCGGCCAGCTCTTTACGCACGACGTCCGAAGAGACCAGCGACGCGCCGAGCGCGCGGGCCAGCCGCCGGGCGACGACGCTCTTGCCGGTGCCGGACAGACCGCCCACCAGGAACAGTGTGGGGCGCGCCGACTCGACCATGTAGGACGTCGCCAGGTCGATGTACCGTTCGGCCTCGCGCTGAACCGGGAGGTGCTCGGGCAGCTCGGGCACGATCTCGTCGAGGCGCAGGCAGGCGACCTTGGCCCGCACGTGCGCACGGTAGATCGAGAAGAAGTGGACCAGCCGCTCCAGGTCCGGGTCCTCGAGGCGCTCGGACAGGAGCGCCACGAAGCGACGTGCCAGGTCGGGGTGCCCGTGGTAGTCGAGGTCCATCGCCAGGAAGGCGACGTCGACGGCCACGTCGCCGCAGCGCAGCCGCGGGTTGAACTCCACGCAGTCGATGATCTGCAGGTCCTCCGGACGTTCTCCGAGCACGCAGATGTGCGCCAGGTGCAGATCCCCATGGCCCTCCCGGATCCGGCCGCCGGCCACGCGCTCCGCGAACATCCGGGCCTCACGCTCGAAGAACTCCCGCGACACCCGGTCGATCAGGCGGAGCTGAAACGGCGCGATGATGGCTCCGGCGTAGGCCTGCGTCTGCTCCACGTTCTCGCGGATGCTGAAGGCGGCGGCCTCGGCGGTGCCCCACTCGTCGATGCCCGGCCCGGTGGCAGCCTCGCGGTAGAAGCGCGCCAGCCGGTCGGCCAGCACCGGGAAGACCTGGTCGTCGACGCGGCCGGTGTCGAGAAGGTGCGCGAGCATGCGGTCGTCGGGCAGGCGGCGCATCTTGACGGCGTATTCGACCACGGGGCCGTCGCCGTGGAGCTGGAGGCGGCCTCCGACCTCGACGACCGGCACGACCTCCAGGTAGACCCCGTCGGTCAGGCGCCGGTTGAGCCGCAGCTCCTCCTGGCAGTAGAAGCGCCGCTTCTCGAAGGTGCTGAAGTCCAGGAAGCCGTAGTCGACCGGCTTCTTGACCTTGTAGACGAAGCCGTCCGTGAGGAACACGACCGAGGCGTGCGTCTCCTCCAGCGCGATGCTGCCGGCCGGCGCCGGATACGCCTCTGGGCGACTCAGGTCGGCGATGATCCGGGCGACGTGCTCGCGCGCGGCCTCTTCACGGTCCACCATGGAGCTCTCCTCCGGGGCTCAAAGGGCGCCGCCGCTCCAGCGAAGGGGGGCGCGGCTCGACGTCGGTGCGCCGGACGCGGCGCACCCCCTAGTATGCCGCACCTCGCCTCGTCCAGTCCTCCGACATGCCGGGATCGCAGCAGCCTGGACGACCATCCGGTTTTCGCCGTCCCGAGGCGGAGAACCGTCGTCCAGCCATCGTCCGACCCTGGGCGACCGGCTCACAGGCGCCGTGGTCGGTGCTAGCGCATGCGCGGGTCGAGCGCGTCGCGCAGGCCGTCGCCGAGGAAGTTGAAGCTGAGCAGGGTAATGGCGATGGCGAGGGCGGGAAAGATGGTTTGGTAGGGGTAAGACTCGATCGCGGCCACCCCGTCGGCCAGCATGATGCCCCAGCTCGGCACGGGCGGCTGCGCGCCGAGGCCGATGAAGCTCAGCCCCGCCTCCGCGATGATGAAGCCGGGCACCAGCAGCGCCGCCATAATGATGACCGGGGCCAGCGTGTTCGGGAACAGGTGGTGCCAGACGATGCGGCGGTCGCGCGCGCCGATCGCCCGCGCGGCGAGCACGAAGTCCTGCTCCTTGGTCGTCAGCACCTGGCCACGGGCCAGCCGGGCCACGTTGAGCCAGCCAAACAGCGACAACCCGATGAACACGCCGACGAGCCCGCCGGTGACCGAGTTCAGGTCACGCAGCACGACCAGTGGGCCGGAGTGGATGTCCGGCAGCTTCGCCAGGAAGTAGGTCTGCAGCAGGATCAGCAGGACGTAGAAGGGGATCGAGTAGAAGACGTCGATCAGGCGCATCAGCAGCAGATCGACCGTCCCCCCGTAGTAGCCCGAGAGCATGCCCACCGGCAGCCCGATGCAGAGGACGATGGCCACGGTGATGACCGCGATGCTCATCGAGATCCGGGAGCCGTAGATCAGCCGGCTCAGCTCGTCGCGGCCCAGCGCGTCGGTCCCCAGCAGGTGGCCGGCTCCGGGTCCCTGATCCGTGACCAGCAGGTTCTGCTGGGTGAACGGGTATGGCGCGATCCAGGACGCGAGGATCGCGGCGACGACCAAGACCAGGATGATCACCACGGCGATGACCGCGGCGCGATTCCGCAGCAGCCGGCGGACCGCGTCCTGACCGAGGCTGCGGCCCCGGCCGGGCGCGATCCGCATCGCGTGCGCCTGGAGCGCGTCATTCACAGGGTTACACCGCTTTCGCGTCACACCGGGCGGCCGCCGCCACTCGGCCTACTGATACTTCACCCGCGGGTCGAGCACCGCGTACAGCAGGTCGACGATCAGGTTGAGGGCGATGATGACGACCGCGAAGAGCAGCGTGACCGCGAGCACCACCGGGTAGTCGCGGCCGGTGGCGGCACTGACGAAGTAGCGCCCCAGCCCGGGGACACTGGTGATGGTCTCGACGAAGAAGGACCCGGTGATGATGTCGGCGATGAGGAACGCCGAGACGGTCACCACCGGGACCAGCCCGTTGCGGAGCCCGTGCGTGATGATCACGGCGCGCTCGCGCAGCCCCTTCGCCCGCGCGGTGCGCAGGTAGTCCTGACGCAGCACCTCCAGCATCGAGCCCCGGATGTAGCGGGCCAGCGAGCTGGCAGGTAGGAAACTGAGGGCGAGCGCCGGAATGATGATCGTCGAGCTGAAGATCCCGTGCCAGCCGCCCGGCGGTAGCCAGTGCAGCTGGACCGCGAGGACCACGACGAGCACCGATGCCATGACGTAGTTCGGCGTGGATACCCCCACCACCGCGATGAACATCGCAATGTAGTCGGTAAGCGTGTTCTGCTTGATCGCCGCGATCGTGCCGAGCGGGATGCCGATCAGGATTCCGAGCACGATCGCCGTCAGGCCCAGCTGAGCCGAGACCGGGAAGGTGCGCGCGATGATCTCGGCCACGTCCTGCGAGCGGTTGACGTAGGACGGGCCGAGGTCGCCGTGGATCGCGCCCCCGAGGTACTCGACGTACTGCTTCCAGATCGGGTCGTTCAGGTGGTACTTCAGCTTGATGTTCTGGATCACGTCCGGCGGCAGCGGCTTCTCCGCGTTGTCCCACGGTCCGCCCGGCGTGGCGTGAACCATCACGAACGCGAGCGTGTAGATCAGCAGCAGCGTGGGGACGGCCAGCAGCAGCCGCCGGACGACGTACCTGCCCATGCGACCTCAGTGCTCCATGATCCGAACCCGCCCGAACAGGCCCCACCACTGCGTCGCCGAGACGACCTCGGTGAACCCATCGACGTACGGCCGGATCATGGCGTTGACGTCGAGGTGGTAGAAGGGGAGCACCGGCATGCCGGCCATCAGCATGGTCTCCGCCTTCTCGTAGTCGGCCTTGCGCTTGGCCGGGTCGAGCTCGCGGTCGGCCGTCTGCACCTGGGTATCGAAGTCCGAGTTGTGCCAGCGCGTGCGGAAGAAGTCCTGCGACGTCGTCCACAGGATCGGATACCAGTTGTACGGGTCTGAGTAGTCCGAGCCCCAGCGACTGATGTAGGCCTCGAAGTGGGTCTTGGTCCAGGAGTTGAAGGCGGCGTTGAACTCCTTCGACTCCATGCGCTGCAGGGTGATGTCGATCCCCAGGTTGGTCTTCCACATCTGCTGCAGTGCCTGAGCGACCAGGTCGTAGCGCGCATCGGCCGGCCAGACGAGCTTCATGCCGGGGAAGCCCTTGCCGTCGGGGTAGCCGGCGGCGGCCAGCTTCTGCTTGGCGGCCGCCACCCCACCGGTGGGGGCGGCAGACGGGCTGTAGCCCAGGATGTCGGGCGGGGTGACCGTGGGAGCCGGGTCATAGAGCCCCTTGAGCACGTTGGTCGTTAGCGACTGAAGGTCGGTCGCCAGGTAGAGCGCCTGGCGGAACTCGGGCTTGCTGACCGGCGAGGCGGTGTTGCCGCAGTCGAAGGCCACGAAGGCCGTGCCCGACCAGGCGAAGTGGTGGAGCTGCTGACTGTACGTCGCGTCCGATTTGACGCGCGTGATGTCCGCCGGGCCGATCTCGTCGGTGATGTCGATGGCGTTGGCCTCGTAGTCCTTGACGCTGGTCGTGAACGGGTCGGCGCTGATCGGAAAGGTGAGTTTGGTCAGCGTCGGCTTGGTGCCCCAGTAGTTCTCGTTGCGCAGCAGCACGATCTGCTGGTCGTGCTGCCACGTCTGCAGCGTGAACTGGCCACAGGTGACGATATTGCCCGCCTCGACCCACTTGTCACCGGACTTGTCGACGGCCCACTTGGGCACCGGCAGGTAGGTCCAGGTGGAGCAGAGGTGCAGGAAATAGGGCGCGGCGTGTTCGGTCGTGACCTTGAGCGTCTGATCGTCGGTCGCGCTCACCTGGACGCTGTTGGGATCGGTGTTCTTGCCGCTGTTGAAATCCAGGCCACCCTTGATCGGGTAGAGGGCAGAGGCGTAGTCGGACGCCAGCGACGGCGTGAGGGCTCGCTTCCAGGAGTACTCGAAGTCGTGGGCAGTGACCGCCTTGCCGTCGCTCCACTTGGGGCCCGAGCGCACGTGGAAGGTGTACTGCGTGCCGTCCGTCGACACGTCCCAGCTCTCCGCCAGCAGGGGTACCGGCTGACCGTTGCTGTCGAACGCCACCAGCGGATCGAAGAGCGCCATACCGACCAGAATCTCGTGGCGCCCGGACATCAGGTTCGGATCGAGGTGCGGCGGCTCCGTGTTCGGATAGCGGAGCTCCTGTGCCGCCGCCAGCTTCCCGTTGCCGACCGTAGCGGCCACGGTGGGGTTGGCGTAGGCCAGGCCCGATGTCCCCGCCCCTGAGGTGCTGCTGGTGCCGGAGGCCGCGCCCGACGCCGTCGATGCGGCGGTGCTGGCGGCCTGCGTTCCGGAAGGGCTCGACCCGCCGCAGGCGGCCAGCAGGCCGCCGACGACCGAGACTCCGAGACTTCCTCCCAGGATCTGCAGGAAGCGACGACGGTCAAGGCCGGAATCCAGGCGCGTTCGACCGGCACCAGGCTGGATGTCTCGCTGCATCGACACCTACTCCCCCTACAACTCCGCTGATCGACTGACGACGAGCTCCAGACTCGGAGCCGCCGGACGCATCGAGGTTCAGGCCCGCGAGGTCTCCTGCGGCCTCGGTGACCGTGTCACCGGGTCACGCTCGGGTTGGGAAAGCGAAGACATCGTAGGGCCGGGTTGGCTGGCTGTCAATATATTCTG
>DATKRJ010000497.1:0-5752 GCA_035532355.1 Thermomicrobiaceae bacterium
TGAACCTCATCGGCCACCAGGAGATCGCCGGCCTGTCCCCGAACGACACCGGACCCGGCGACCAGTGGGTCATGATCACCCAGATCCACAACGCCCTGCTGGAGATGGACGAGAACTTCGTCTTCAACCCCGTGCTGGCCACCTCCTTCGAGACCGCGCCCGACGGGCTGACCTATACCTTCCACCTCCGCTCGGGCGTCAAGTTCCACGACGGCACCGACTTCAGCTCGGCCGACGTCAAGTACACCTTTGACTTCTACAGCAACGCCTCCAACGGCTCCGTCATCGCGAACTACTTCCAGAACATGGACACCGTGACCGCCTCGGACCCGACCACGGTCGTGGTGAAGATGAAGGCCCCGAATGCCGCCTTCATCGCTCTGGGCTCCTCCGTCTTCATCGTCCAGTCGAAGTACCACGCCCAGGTCGGGGAAAAGGTCTACCGCACCAAGCCGGTCGGTACCGGCCCCTTCAAGCTCCAGGAGTGGGTCTCGGCCGACCACACCACCGTGGCTGCCTTCGACCAGCACTTCCGCGGCCGGCCCCATGTCGACACCCTGACGCAGAAGCTGGTCGCCGAGCCTTCCGTGCGTACTATCGCGCTGCAGACCGGCCAGGCCGACTCCTCCGTCTGGACGGTACTGGTCCAGGACGACCTCAAGCTCAACGCCGACACCGCCCACTTCACCTCGTTCACCTCGGTCAGCGTGGCGGTGAACCACTTCCCGATCAACAACCAGCGTCCGTTCTTCGCCGACAAGCAGGTGCGTCAGGCGATGATGTACGCCATCGACCGGCAGAAGGTCATCGACACCGTCTTCCAGGGCGCGGCGGTCCTGGCGACGGGCAACCTCGCTCCCAACCTCCAGGCCTGGTACAACGCCGGCGTCACCAAATACAGCTACGACGTGGCCAAGGCCAACTCGATGCTGGATGCCGCCGGCTGGGCGGTCGGGTCCGACGGGATCCGCGCCAAGAACGGCCAGAAGTTCTCCTTCGTCTGCTGGGTCTTGAGCGGCGACCAGGCCCGCAAGCCCGAGGCGGTGCTCGTCCAGCAGTACATGAAGGCCGTCAACATCGACATGCAGGTCCAGGAACTGCCCGCCACCACCATCCTGGCCCAGCTGCTCGCCGGCAAGGGCGACGCCTCACTCTTCAACTGGACCTACGGCGGTAGCTCCGGGGACCCCGACGCCTCGGACACGCTGCGCTCCAACGGCGGCAGCAACTTCTCGCACTACAACAACCCGCAGATGGATACGCTGCTCGACCAGGGGCTCAAGGAGACCGACCCCACCAAGCGCAAGGCGATCTACGACCAGATCCAGTCGATCGTCTCCGACGACGTGCCGTTCCTCTACATGATGTATTGGCAGTGGTTCAACCACTTCGCCAAGCGCGTCCAGGGGCTGCCCAAGTCGGCGCTGAACGGCGGCCAGCTCTACGCCAAGGCCTATCAGTGGTGGATCGCGTAGCCGGGCGGTAGCGGCAGTCCGACAGGCGGTGGGGCGGCGAGTCGCTCGCCCGCTCCACCGTCGGCCGATCCAGAGAGGACGGACTCAGCCCGATGCTGCGCTACGTGATCCGTCGTTTCCTCCAGGGCATCATCGTCGTGTTCCTGATCAGCGTTGCCACCTTCGGCATCCTGCACCTGACGCCGGGCGACCCGATCTTCGTCCTGATCGGCGAGTCGGGCACCGCCCAGCTGACGACCGAGCAGATCGCGCAGATCCGCCACTACTGGGGGCTCGATCAGCCACTCTACGTCCAGTACTTCAAGTGGGCCGGGAACATGTTCCGCGGCAACTTCGGTGAGTCGGTCATCGAGGTCGGCACCCCGGTCAGCACGCTGATCATGCAGGCCGCTCCGGTCACGGCCAAGATCAACGTGCTCGCCCTGCTGTTAGCCATCGTGATCGCCATCCCGGCCGGGATCCTGTCCGGCGTCAGGCAGTACTCGATCTTCGACTACTTCAGCACGCTCGGCGCGACGCTTGGGGTGTCGGTGCCGAGCTTCTGGATCGCGCTGATGCTGATCATCCTCTTCGCGCTCAAGTTCCGGCTGCTGCCGCCCTTCGGCGTCTCCGACTGGAAGGGCTACCTGCTGCCGGTGGTCGTCCTGGCGATCGAGCAGACCGCGATCATCGCCCGCCTGATGCGCAGCACCACGATCGAGGCGCTCGGCCAGGACTTCGTGCGCACGGCCCGGGCAAAGGGGCTGGGGCAGGCGGTGGTGCTGACACGCCACGTGGTGCGCAACGCGCTCCTGCCCGTGGTGACGGTGATCGGCTACCGGATCGCCTTCCTCCTCAGTGGAACGATCGTCATCGAGACGGTGTTCGCCGTGCCGGGGATCGGGCAGCTGTTCGTCAACTCCGTCTACCATCTGGACTACCAGGTGGTGCAGGCCATCGTGCTGATCCTCAGCCTGCTCGTGGTGGCGGCGAACCTGGCGACCGATCTGGTCTACGCCTTCATCGACCCGCGAATCCGGCTGACGTAGACAGGGGGAGCTGGGGATGAGTACCACGCGCAAGGAACAGAGCAGCCCGACCGTCACGGTGGAGCCCGGCCCACTGTTCGGCGTCGCGCGGGAGCGTCGCTCCGAGTGGGCGCGCGCCTGGCGCCGCTTCTCCCGCTACCGCCCGGCCCTGGTCGGCACGGCCTTCCTGATCCTGCTGGCGGTGATCGCGATCCTGCCACAACTGTTCGCACCCTACGCACCGAACCTGGCCATTCCCGAGCTGCTGGGAGCGCCGCCCTCCTGGTCGCACCCGCTCGGCTTCGACGAGATCGGCCGGGACGAATTGAGCCGGGTGATCTACGGGACGCGCGTCGCCCTGGTGGTCGCGCTCCTGGCGACCGCGCTCGCGGTCACCATCGGCGTGCTCGTCGGCGCCACCGCCGGCTACTTCGGCGGCTGGATCGACTCGGTCCTGTCGCGCATCGTCGACACGATCATGGCCTTCCCCACCCTGGCGTTCCTGATCGCGCTGGTCGCCGTGCTCGGCCCGAGCCTCAAGACGACCATCGTCGTCATCGGGGCGACGGTGTGGGCCTCCTACGCGCGGGTGGCCCGGGGCGACGTGCTGAGCCTGCGCGAGCGCGAGTTCGTCATCGCCGCGCGCGCCGTCGGTGCGACCGACCGGCGCATCATCGCGCGCCACATCGTCCCCAACATCCTGGGCCCGATCATCGTGCTGGCCACCCTGGCGGTCGGCGGCGTCATCATCCTGGAGGCGGCGCTCTCGTTCCTCGGCCTCGGCGTGCAGCCGCCGACCTCGGACTGGGGCAGCATGCTGGCGTCCGCCCGCGCCTACCTCCAGACCTACCCGCACATCGCCATCGCGCCGGGCATCATGATCAGCCTGACCGTGCTGGCGTTCAACCTGATCGGGGACGGACTGCGCGACGCGCTCGATCCGCGCCAGCGCGACTGACGGCCGAGCAACGGCGCCGGCCGAAGGATTGGGAAAGGGAGACAGCATCATGGCTCGACGGTTCGTCGTCACGGCCACCGGCGACGCGCTCATCACCCGCCGCCTGCCGGAGTACCGGGACGCGGCCTTCACCGGCCTGGTGGACCGCATCCGCGCCACGGACGTGGCGTTCACCAACATGGAGATGGTCCTCAGCCGCTACCGAGGCACGCCGGTCACCGAGAGCGGCGGCATGAACCTCTCCGCGGATCCGGGCGTCGCCCGCGACCTGCAGCGCCTGGGCTTCAACCTGACCGCGTTCGCCAACAACCACACCCTCAACTACGGCATCGAGGGCTGCCTGGCCACGCTCGACGCCCTGGCGGAGATGGACTTCATCTGCGCCGGTGCCGGCCGCACCCTCGCCGAGGCCCGGTTGCCGGCCTTCCTCGAGACTCCGGCCGGCCGGGTGGGCCTGGTCGGTTGCGCCTCGTCGTTCGCCAAGGGCCAGCAGGCCGGCATCCAGCGCGACGACGCGCCGGGACGCCCGGGCCTCAACCCGCAGCGGTTCGAGACGCTCTACGTGGTCGACCAGGAGCACATGGACGCGATCAAACGCATCGCGGAGCGCACCGGCGTCGAGAAGATGCGGCAGTTCGGCTACTGGATGGGTTTCTACGAGCCGCCCAAGCGCGAGGGTCAGTTCGACTTCGCCCAGCGCAGCTTCATCGTCGGCGACGAGTTCGGCATCCGCACCGAAGCCCACCCCGGCGACCTCGCCGGCAACGTCCGCGCCGTCCAGCACTCTGTCGAGACCGCAGACCTGACGCTGGTCAGCATCCACGCTCACGAGCAGGGCGCCGAGCGCTGGATCCCGGCCGACTTCATCGTCGAGTTCGCCCACGCCTGCGTCGACGCCGGGGCGGACATGGTGATCGGCCACGGCCCCCACCTGCTCCGCGGCCTCGAGATCTACCAGGGCAAGCCGATCTTCTACTCGGTCGGCAACTTCATCTTCCAGTATGAGTACCTGACCCGCCTGCCGGCCGACGACTACGAGTCGCTCCACGCCGACGCGGGCATGACCGCGCCCGAGGTCTTCCGCCAGATCTCGCAGGACATGACGCGCAGCTTCCCGGCCGACCGGCTCTACTGGGAGACGGTCCTGCCGCTGGTTACCTTCGAGGACCATCAGGTCCGCTCGATCGAGCTCCTGCCGCTGACGCTGGGCTTCGGCCAGCGCTGGCCCGATCGCGGCCTGGGGCGCCTCGCCGATCCGCGGCTCGGCGGCGAGATTCTCAGCTGGATGGCCGAGCTGTCGGCTCCCTTCGGCACGACGATCCACGTGGAAGACGGCGTCGGCCACGTCCAGCTGTAGGGGCGGGCGACGTCCCGCCGCGGTGCGACGGCACACAGGGCAGGTTTGAAACCTGCCCCTATCGGGCACAGAGGCGATTATCCCCTGTAGGGGCGGGTTTGCAACCCGCCCACATCCCGCCGGCAAGCCGCCGGTCCAGGGCGTCGGTGCCGGCTGCGGAAAGGAACCCTTCCATGCGCGTGGCCATCGGCGGGATCTCGCACGAGAGCAGCACCTTCGCCACCGTGCCGACACGGCTCGAGGACTTCGCGCAGCGCAGCCGGGTCGAGGGCGACGACCTGATCCCGCGTTTCCAGGGCACGAAGACACCGATCGGCGGCTTCCTCGACGCCGCGCGCGACGCCGCCTTCGCGGTCGTTCCCACCCTCCACGCCTCGGCCACGCCGGGCGGGCCGGTCACGGCCGAGGCCACCGAGGTGCTCACCCGGCGCCTGGCCGAGTGGCTGCGTGCGGCGCTCGACTCCGACCCGCTCGACGGCGTGCTCCTCGCCCTGCACGGCGCTATGGTCTCCGAGCTCGACGACGACGGCGAGAGCTACATCCTGCGGGCGGTACGCGAGGTCGTCGGGCCGGACCTGCCGGTGATCGTGACACTCGACCTGCACGGCAACATCACCCAGGAGATGGTCGGCCTGGCCACCATCGTGGTCGCCTACGACGAGTACCCGCACACCGACCCCTACGAGCGGGGCTACGAGGCGGGCCTGCTGATGGCGCGGGTCGTCCGCGGCGGGGTCCGGCCGACGGCGGCGATCGTCAAGCTGCCGCTGCTGCCGGCGCTGCAGCGCCAGTACACCCACGCCGAGCCGATGCAAGGGGTCAAGCGGCTGGCCCGCGAGATTGAGCATGAGCGCGGCATCCTCAACGTGAGCTACCTGCCGGGCTTCCCCTGGGCCGACATCGCGCCGGCCGGCTTCAGCGTCATCGTCACCAGCGACGACGACCCGGCGCAGGC
>DATKRJ010000498.1:0-4962 GCA_035532355.1 Thermomicrobiaceae bacterium
TCGGCGCTGGCGTAGCTGACGAAGACGTAGGGTTGAGCACCGACCGCGTCGCGCATGGCCCGGTCCCCCGTGTGTGCTTGATCGATGCTGGGAGCATACGCGCAGGTTGACTCGCATGCAAGCGCGACGCGCGGACTCCCCAAGCGTCGTTGGGGATGTTGACGATTCAGCCGGAGGGGGCCGGCGACCGATGCACCAGTCCCAGGAACTCCTCGGCGTCGACGTGCAGCCCGAGCTGGTGGGCCGGCGGCAGGGCCGAGCGCTCGTAGCGCAGCTTGCCCGAGAGCCCGCTCATGTCCAGGATCGCCTCCATCGAGCGGGCCCCGTGGACGTAGCTGGCTACCTCCAGGAAGGCGCGCAGCACACCCGGGTCGATCCGCAGCCGCTCCCGAGCGAAGAGCTGCGGGGCGCGCCCACGCAGCAGCGCCCGCAGCAGGAGCGCCCGTCGCGGCATGAAGCTGGCGTCGTCCGGTCCGGCCGGGTTCGGCCCCAGGATGTCGACGAAGCCGCGCAGACGGGAGAGGAAGTCGGTCGCCTTGGCGCCGGGCAGCGCCACCGCGCGCGCCTTGAAGCCGGCCAGTGTCGGGTGGGTACCCCCGGCGAAGACGAAGATCGCAGGACCGATCGGGCGCACCACCCCGTCCTCGACGAAGGTCCCGTCCTGCATCGGTGCCAGGAACTGCGCCAGCCAGCCGAGCTCGTGGCCGCCGGGCGCCGCGTCGAACTCGTCCCAGAAGACGAGCGGCAGCGCGCGCTCGACGGTGCAGTCGCGCACCCGCTGCAGCGCGCCCGCCAGATCGTGCGAGCCGAACTGGGACAGGTTGAACTCGAGCACGGTGACGCGGGTGCCGCCGGCCATCCACTCGCGCGCCATCTGCTTGATGGCGAACGACTTGCCGGCGCCGGGCGGGCCGAAGACGGCCAGGCTGAGCGGGCGCGGCGGGCGCGGCTGGGCCAGATACTCGCGGATGATCTCGCGCACGCTGCGCATGCTCTCGATCTCGGTGCGGTCGACCGAGACCCAGCGACCCATGCGCTCGAGCGGCAGGCGGTGGCAGGCCTCGCGCTCGCCCTCCTCGACGATACGCCGGGCCAGCGGCCCGTAGTCCTCGGAGACGGCGCTGGTAAAGATCTGCCACTCGGGGCGGCCCCAGATCTCGACCGTCTCGAAGGGCGTCTCGGGCGCGTCCGTGCCGAGGAGCGTTGCCGCGGTCTCCAGCGGGAAGCGCAGCGCGGGCGCCCCGTCGCCCCCGGTGAGGGCGAAGCCGCCCAGGTGAACGACGCGGGCGGCCTGCAGACCGCGCCGGACGGCCCCCGCCCAGTCCGCATCCTCAGGTCGTTCCGCCGCGGCGATGGCGAGCGAGGCGGCGACCGCGGTGCCGATGCCGAATGGGGTGCCGGGGCGACTCCGGTGCCAGTCCCCCTCCTGGTGGAGGGGGTCGAAGATCAGGGTGGCGGGGCCGGTGCGCGGCACGAGCACGGCGCCCGCCAGCCCGACGGTCACGATGACGCGCTGGGCGTCGGCGAATGGCTCCCGAGCGCGCACGGCGGCGACCACCTCGCTGCCCATGCGCTCCCAGGAGAGCGCCTGGCCGATCGGGGCGTCCTCCTTGCGCAGGTCGCCGACCGAGCAGCAGACGGTCAGGCGGTCGCCGCAATGCTCGACGAGCGCCCGCCAGAGGGGTCCGGCGGCGAGCGGGTTGGCCTGGCGCAGGATCACGTGCTTGGGTCTCGCCTCGGCGGAGACCAGACAGGCGGGCCAGACGTCGGTCCGGTCGCGGAAGCCGAGGTTGGCGTCGTCCACCATCAGGCAGGCCGGGTCGTCGGATGGCGGCGTTCTCTCCCACTGGAGGGCCGACTCAGTCGGCCGCTGCAGGCCGAGGAACTGGGCCATGCGCCAGGCGGGCCGTGGCTCGTCGAGCGCGACCGGGAACGGCTGCCAGACGGCGAAGGTGCGCGGCAGGCCGGAGTAACCGGGGTCGACCAGCGCGTCCGGGGGCACGGCCGGGCCACGCGACGTCAGCCGGTCCGTGCGCTCGTTGCCGGCCGCCACCACGAGCGCGGCGATGAGGGCCGCTCCGCCGGGCTGGCTGGCGACTCCCGCCCCGCCGCCCGCCTCCCACTGGTAGGTGGTCTGCAGCGTTGACGGGCCCACGCCGCTCGGGGCGAGGACCATCCAGTCGACCGTCACGTCGCCCACGACCGCGATCCGCGGGTTGTCGTCCGCCGTCATGGCTCACGCTCCCGGCCGGCGCCCTCGGTCACCTGGCCGGTCGAGGCGTCGGGCTCTACAATCGCTGCGCTGAACGCGCCCAGTGTAGCGGAGCGCGGCGGTCGCGGGCAATCGCCCACGTAGGGAAATGGCGAGTGGCGGCAAATCGAGGAGATGGGATCGTCGCGCCGGACGGAGACGAGCGTGCGGTGCGGATCGGGGTGACCGGTCACCGGCCGGTCGCTCTGCGCGGTGCCGACGTCGGGCTGATCCGCGCACGCGTCCGCGAGGTCTTCGCGGCGGCGCGGGCGGCCGAGGTCGCGGGCGCCGGCCACCTGGAGGTCATCTCGCCGCTGGCCGAGGGCGCCGACCGGCTGGTGGCCGGGGAGGCGATCGCCGCCGGCCTGCCGCTGGTCTGCCCGCTGCCCTTCGACCGGGACAGCTACGCCGCCGACTTCAAGACCGTGGGCTCGCGGGCGGAGTACCACGCCCTGCTGGCCGCGGCCGCTCGCGTGGTCGAACTGGCGGGCTCGCGAGCCTCGCCGGAGGCCGCCTACGCGGCGGTCGGCGTCTGGATGCTGGAACACAGCGACGTGCTGCTCGCCATCTGGGACGGCGCCGCGCCGCGCGGTGAGGGCGGCACCGGGCACGTCGTCCGGGACGCGCTGGCACGCCACATCCCGGTCGTCTGGGTCCAGGCGCGGCCGCCGCACGAGGTGCGGATTCTGACGTCGGCCGAGGATGGGGTGCCCGTCGACGAGCCCCTCGCCCGGCTTTCCCAACTCCTCGCCGTCCGGGACGAGACTCGCTGACCCCGTCCGGCGCCGCCTAGCGCCGGTGCTCGGCCAGCCAGGCGTCGAGCCCCGGCACGCGCGGGTCGACCTGGCGCATGTCGTAGTAGGGGATGGCCGGCCGGTAGATGTCGAACACGCGCCGGAGCTCGCCGACCGGCTCCTGATGGATGTCGACGCGCAGATCCACCCGCGAGAAGTCCTTCCGGTCGTAGACCAGCAGCGCCGCCGAGCGCTGGCCGTTCGGCTGGCCCCCGGCGTCCCGGCCGGCCTCGACCGCGCGCAGCAGCCGCTCCTCCAGGTCCTCGTCGGGGTTGGCGGTGAAGGCCTCCTCCATGGCGCCGATCACCCGCTCGCCGACGAGGGCGTTGCCCAGCACGACGAAGTTCTCGCCGACGCGGTGGCCGGCCCAGTCGCGGTTCTCGCCGCCGGTCCGCGCCGCGGCATGGCCGTCGTCGTCGAGGAAGCCGAGTTGGCGGTACTCGGCATAGGGGTCGGAGCGCACCAGTTCCTCGAGCGCGGCCGGCGCCCGGTAGCCGAGCTCGAGCAGTCGCAGCCCGATCGGTCCCAGCCGCTGGTCGGCGATCGCCATGATCGCCACCGCGCCGAGGTGCGGCTTGATGAAGGGCACGCGCACGCCCACGGCGAAGGCGTTGGTCGCGGTGCCGATGCCGAGCATGCCGGTGCGGGCGCAGCGCCCGATGACGGTGAAGGTCACGTCGTCGCTCCCTCTCTGACGGCGTCGCCGCCTGCTATCGCGCCGCCATCATAGGGCATCGCGGTGTGCTGGCGCGCTCATGGGGCGAGCAGGAACTGGAGCACCTCCTGGTTGAAGGCCTGGGCGCTGTCCCAGATCAGGTTGTGGCCGGCGCCGGGGATGACCACCAGCCGGGCGTGGGGCAATCGCCGGGCGATCTCATGGCCGATCTCGAGCGGGACGACCGTATCGTGCTCACCCCAGATGGCAAGCGTCGGCGCGCCGATCCGCTCCAGCCGCGGCCCGAGGTCCGCGCTCACGATGGCGCGCGACGCCTGCCAGGTCGTGACCGGCCCGGCGCGGAGCACGTCGCGCGCGAGCGTCGGCAGAAAGCCGAGCGAGGTGTAGCGGGCCTGAAGAAGCATGCCCAACGCGTACCGGCCCGCCCCGCCCAGCGGGAGCACGGCCGCGTCGACCAGGATGAGCCGGCGGACTCGCTCGGGGAAGCGCGCCGCCAGGTCGGCCGCGACGTAACCGCCGAGCGAGTGGCCGGCGACGTCGGCGCGCTCGACGCCGACGCGGTCCATCCAGCCGACCAGTCCGGCGGCCGCGTCGTCCAGCACGAAGCGTCCGAGGCGGTGGCTGGCGCCGAACCCCACCAGGTCGACGGTGTAGACGCGGAAGTGCGCGGCGAAGGCGTCGACGTTGCGTGCCCACCAGCGGCCCGAGGCGGAGAGCCCGTGGATGAGCAGCAGCGGCGGACCGCTGCCGGCCACCTCGTAGTGGATGGACGCGGAATCCCCTCGGATGCGCGGCGCCGGCACGTCGACCTCACCCGTTCGCGGGGTCGCTCTGACGATTCCGTCCCTCTCCACCGATGGCCCTTCCCGTGCCCTGGCCCGATTCGACGCACCCGGCGCGCGCGCCCTGCCGGGTGCCAGTGTTCCCGAGCCGGGGCGTTCCGACCCGCGTGGACGGCGGACAACGGGCCGCGGCCCGTTGTCCGCCCAGGAGCGGCCGGCGGAAGCGTCCACGACCGGGCGAGAACGTCAGTGGGCCGCGCGCGCGGCCGTGGGCGGGTAGAGCGAGAAGTGGGTGTGAACGGCCAGCCAGCGGCCGTCGCGGCGCTCGAGGACCATGGTGGCGCGCCCCGGCCGGTCGTACCAGGCGCCGCGCTCGTCCCGGCCCTGGGAGTCCCAGGGCAGGGCGACCCAGGCTCGATCGCCATTCGCCTCGCCGTGGAGCTCGTCCAGCCGGAAGGT
>DATKRJ010000499.1:0-7118 GCA_035532355.1 Thermomicrobiaceae bacterium
GCCCGACCGCCTGGCGCAAGACTCGGAAGCCGCTCCAACGACCTGAGTTCCCTCAGTAACTGGCTTTGTAGTGAGCGTGTGTGCGTCGAAACCGCGACCGTCCCGCCTCCCCCCACGGCCCAGTGGATTGCAGGCACTAGGTAGCCACGGGTCTTGCCGGTACCCGTGCCGGCTTCAACGAGCGCAATCTGCCCGTCTTCTAGCGCGTCCCAAGCGTGGAGGGCGTAATCCACCTGGCTGGAGCGTGTCTCATACGGCTTCCCGTCAGCGGCTGTGCGAGCCAGGGGCCCGTCTGACGCAAAGGCGGCCCTAATTGCGCGCCTAGCGGCTGCATGTGGTTGGGTTGCGGACAGTTGACGGACGGGCGCCGGAACTCTTGGCACTATCGCGAGTAGCTCGCGGCGCGCATCCGCTTGGGAGGCGGGAGGCAGAGCCAGGAGTGCCGCCACACCAGCGGCCACAGTTGCTCCGTCCTCCTCCATCCCGCCGAGTAAGGATGTGAGTAACAATCGCAACTCGCCGGGGAGCGCGGCTGCCCGCCCGCGCAGGCGCCGAAGGATAGCCACGAGGGCATCGACGTCTTGACCTGCGCGGTGAGCTTCGGCGAGATCGACGCCCAACGCGTCGCTCAGGGCGCTAATCGATCGGGTGACGAGGCCGGGCAGCAAGATCGACGCGGGGATAAGCGAGTCGACGAGATTCGCGGTCAAAGATACGTACGTTGCGTCGGTGATCCCGCAAGTGCTTACGATCCGAGCTACGAGCGGACCGTCGTATGCAGTCCCATTATGAGCTACGAGTCGTGCACCCTCGGCGAAGGCGATGAAGTCGCTCAGCACGACGTCCGGAGGATCCGCCTCCGCGACGTCGTCCCATCGGATCCCCGTCAGGTGCGTAACATCCTCGGGAACCGGCCCGGCAGAACGAACGAACCGAGGTTCAAACCGGCCTATCTCCTGCAGGTCAGCATTGAGCCGCACGGCGGCCATCTGTAAGAGCTCAGCTGTCTGAACGTCGGTGCTGGTCGCCTCGACGTCGAAGACGACCCAGTGTTCGTGCGCATCGCCTCCAGAGAAACCGTCACCTGGGAGCGGGACGAGATTCACTGGCGAATCATCTAACGCGGCGGCCTCGTGTAAACGTGCGGCTAGCCGGCGAGTGGTCCACTGGCGATCCTCGGACCTGAAAGCGAGCTCGGTGTGACGCCGCAGGTGACGCTCTACCTGATCAGGGGTAACACGAGCGAAATCGAGGCGCTCGGCTCGAAGGGCTGCGCACAAGTCTTCGACGGTGAGGCCGGCGTGGTGCTGTTCGAGGAGACGGGCCGCGACCTCAGCGAGTCCCTCGGGTCTTCTATCGGTGGCCACGTCCTCGCACACCTCCACACGCTGCTCTTGAGGAATAACGGCGATACCCTGGCATCGGCTCCGATACACGTTCCCGACGCGTGCGGAGAGTTGCGCCGATGGTGCCGGCTGCACTTTAGCATGGTCGAACTCCCACGTCACAGCCGGTGATATGCAGCGGACGTAGCGTTCACCGTCTCGATAGATGCCGCGTCGAGCACGTGGTGGCTGCCGCGCGCGCCATCTCCGGTTGGAGGCGACAAATGCCGGACGCGGAGCGCACTAGTTCGCCGGGCGAGAGGGCACGTCTGTAACCGCCGTCGAACAGATTCTGTCTCGCGTGGAGTAAGTTCAGGCGCACCGGCGCCCTACGGCAGGACGTAGGTCCAGTCGTGGGTGCCATAGCGGGTGCGGATGAGCTCGCCGGCCTCGGCCATCTCCTCGTCGCCGATCTCGTCCTCCTCCAGCGGCGCGCACTCCCGCTCGAAGGTCGCGATCATCCGCTCGACGATGACGTCGCGCGGCAGGTCGGTCTGCTGGCGCAGCGGGCCGACGCGCTTGGCGGCGCTGGCGATCCCCTTGTCGCTCAACTTCTCCTGACCGATGCGCAGCACCGAGAGCATGCGGTCCGAGTTGAGGTCGTAGGACATGGTGACGTGGTGGAGCACCGCGCCGAAGCGGCGGGCCTGGGCCGCGCCGCCGATCTTGCCGCCACTCGACGTAATGTCATTGATCGGCTCGTACCAGGCGTTGATCCCGAGCGAGCGCAGCGCCGCGATGACCCAGCGGTCGAGGAAGGCGTAGGACTCGACGAAGGACATGCCGGCCACCAGGTCGGTCGGGGCGTAGATCGAGTAGGTGATCACGTTCTCGGGCTCGACGAACATGGCGCCGCCGCCGGTCAGCCGGCGCATGATCTGGATGCCGAAGCGGCGAGCCTCGTCCTCGTCGACCTCGTTGCGCACCGACTGGAAGCGCCCGATCACCACCTCGGGCTCGATGCGGTCCCAGAAGCGCAGCGTCGGCCGGCGCAGCCCGGCGCCGACACGGCGGGTGAGGGCCTCGTCGAGGGCGTGGTTGACCGGCGAGGCTACCGGCACGCCGCGGATCAGGTTCCAGCGGTAGTCATCCCAGCGGGTCTGCTCGCTCATGCCAGCGCCCTTCGCACCGCGTTCGCGATCGACGCGGGCGTGAAGCCGATCATCTCGACGTCCGGCGCGACGGCGCCGGCGACACGCCGGGCGATGGCGTCCTCGTCGAGGTCGGCCGGCATACCGTCGAGCGCCGCGGTGATGGCGTCGAGCGCCTCCGCCGGCTCGAGGAAGAAGTCGCCGCTGACCTCGACGTCGACGAGGCGCCCGTCGCGGACGTCGCAGTCGACGACCACCAGCTTCCCGCCCGGTGTCTTGTACTCTCCATGCGGCATCGCGTTCCCCTCACTGCACCGCCGCCGACCCGCGCCGGTTCCACGACGGGGGCGGCAGGTGGCGGGTCCCGGTTACATGGGCCGGACCGTGTATCATCGCCGCGTGTCCCGCCGCGTCCCTACGGCCGCTATCGTGACGCTGGACCGGCGGGGCGGGTCCGTGGATCAGGATACCGCGTGGGCCCGGGTCCCGCGCTCGGCGGGCGGCGAGGCGGGAGACAGATGGCGGTCTACGTCGACGGCTTGCACTATCCGGGACACGGTCGCCGTTGGTGTCACCTGGTGGCCGACAGCGGCGAGGAGCTCGACGCGATGGCCGAGCTGCTGGGGCTCCGCGCCGAGTGGAAAGAAGATGCCGGCACACCGCGCGAGCACTTCGACCTGCCGGCGTCGCACCGGGAGCTCGCGATCAGCCACGGTGCGCTGCCGGTGACGCGGCGCGAGCTGGCCCGGCTCCTGCGGCAGAAGCGGGAGGTGACGTCCCAACCATGACGGAGCAACCACGACGCGGCGTCCGACGCCGCTGGCTCGGCGCACGCCGGCGCGGCGGTGGGTGATGTCGACGCCCTGCTTCGCGGTCGACCTGGTGACCTTCGACGTCGGTGGCACGCTGCTGACCTTCCGGCCGGACCTCGCGCGTGGCTACGCCGAGGTCCTGGCGGAGTGCGACGTCGCCTCGGACGAGGCGCGGCTGGCGGCGGCGCTGGACGCGGAGCGCCCGGCCGCGGGAGAGCGGCGCCGCGCGAGCGTCCCGGCCGACCACCGGGTGAGTGTGGAGGAGGGCGCCCGTCGGCGGCAGATCTTCGTCGCCAACGTGCTGCGCCGCGCGGACGTGCCCGAGAATGACCTTCCCCGGTGTACCGAGGCCGTGCAGCGAGCCTACGACTCGCCACGCATGTACGCCGTCTTCGACGACGCGCTGCCGACGGTGCGCGAGCTCTGGAGCCGCGGGCTGAAGCTCGGCGTGGTCGCCAACACCTGGCCGTCGATGCCCCGCATCCTGCTGGACTTCGGCTTCGGCGACTATCTGGGATTCTGGGTGATCTCCGAGTTCGTGGGGGTCGAGAAGCCGCACCCGGCCATCTTCGCGCGCGCGCTAGAGATCGGCGCCTCCGAGCCAGCACGCGCGCTGCACGTCGGCGACGACTACGCGCGCGACGTCGTCGGCGCGCGTGGGGTGGGCATGCAGGCGGTGCTGCTGGATCGTGGCGGCGCACACCCGGCGGGCGTGGAGCCCGGCACCCCGGTCATCCGGCGCCTCGATCAGCTCCTGGCCGACATCGGCTGACGCGCGTCCTGATGAGCTCGCGCGCTCGGCGGGCGTCGGCTGCTGGGGTGGCGGAGAAGCCCGCGGAACAGCACGGTGGGGCGCCCTGGCGTGAGCGCCCCGATCCGACGAGGACGTGCGGTCGGTGGGGACTCCGCCGCACATCCTCACGAGCTTCCCCGGTGCGGCCTCGGCCGCGCGGGCGTCAGTTTTGAGGCGGGACCCCGTGCTGGGCGATGTAGCTGCGAATCGCCAGCACGTCGTTGATGTAGAGCTGCGTACCCGGCTGGACCCCGCTCTTCTGGACGCTGGTCGGACCCTGGTAGTAGCCCGCCAATGCGAGCTGCGTCGTCGCGCCGCGGTTGACCAACCACTGCAGGTAGGCGGTACCGGCCAGGATGTTGTCGGCCACGCTGCCCCGCACGTCGAGCGGCTGCCCGACGATGTCCGTCGCGATCCAGGTTCCAGTGGCCGGCACGATCTGCATCACGCCGACGGCGCCGGCGGAGCTGACGACGCCCTGCTGCCAGCCGCTCTCCTGCCACGCGAGCGCCTCGACCAGCACGGGATCCAGCCCGTGGTTCGCCGCCTCGGTGTCGAGCAGCTGGCGGACGCGCGTCGAGCTCACACTCTGCACACTCTGCACGACCGTCGACGAGGACGAGCCGCCGCCCGCGCCGGGAACGGCGATGACCTGGCCGACGTATATATGGTTCGGGTCACTGATGGCCTTGTTGACCGTGAGCAGATCGGCGATGCGAATGCCGTGGGCGTCGGCGATGCCGGAGAGGGTGTCGCCCAACGCCACGGTATAAGGCATGTTGCCGCCCGCCGCGTGACGCGTACTGGCGGGGATCGTCAACTCCTGGCCCGCATAGATGACGTTGACGTCCGTGATGGCGTTCTGCTGCGCCAGGGTGTCCACCGGCACACCGTAGTTGGTGGCGATGCCGCTGAGCGTCTCGCCGCTGAGCACGGTATGCTGCGCGGCCAACACCGGCACCGCGGTGATCGCCGGCAGCAAGAGCGCACCTGCCAAGACGATCAGGCGCCGCCAAATCCGCGTTTGAATCATGTCCCTCCCAAACCCCTCTAGCGTCATCCCGTTTCGCCCCCGCGCAACGGGTACGTACAAAGCGTACAAACACCGCGTACGTTTGTCAAACATTGTCTGTGCGTCACTGTGACCAGCAGGCACATCCCAGTGACCGCAGATCGTTCGCCCGAAGGCGTTCGCCCGAGCCGGTCAAGGCCATGCCGGGCATGACTGTCGGTCAGCGTGCGGGGCGGGTTGTCCGCCGGGAGGTGGAAACCTCGTGGAGGGGCTAGTACCGATGGGAGGGGAGACTGGGACCAGGGCGTCCCCGGCGGTGACCGGTCGGCACGGGCGCGCAACGGACTTGATCCGCGGGGGCAGCTGGGCGATGCTGATGGGTGGCGCGTCGGGTGCGCCATGAACTGGGCGGCACCAGAGCGGGAGGGAGCATGGCATCGTGTTGCCGGTGAACCTGCACGAGTATGAGGAAGCCGCCCGCGAGCGGCTGGCGGAGCCGGCCTACGCCTACGTCGCGGGCGGCGCCGGCGACGAGGTGACTCTGCGCGGGAACCGCGAGGCGTTCGGGCGCTGGCGGCTGCTCCCGCGCGTCATGCGCGGAGCCAGCCGGACGTCGGCCGCGACGACCGTCCTGGGTCACGAGGTGTCGTTTCCGGTCCTGCTGGCCCCGGTCGGGATGCACCGGCTGGTGCATCCGGATGGAGAGCTCGCCAGCGCGCGGGCGGCGGCCCGGCTCGGCACGATCTTCACCCTGAGTACCATGTCGACCTACAGCATCGAGGAGGTCGGCGCGGTCGCCCGGGATTGGTGGTTCCAGCTCTACGTCCAGCGCGACCGGGAGGTGACCCGGGACCTGGTGCGGCGCGCCGAGGCCGCCGGTGCCGCCGCGCTGGTTGTGACCCTCGACACCCAGGTCCTGGGGCGGCGCGAGGCCGACGAGCGCAACCGCTTCGCCATGCCGGCCGACCTGCCGCTGGCGAACTTCACCGGCGGGCGCAGCGAGATGCGGGAGAACGCGGGCGGCTCCGCCATCGCGGCCTACACCGGGGCCAGGTTCGAGCCGGATCTCTCCTGGGAGGACCTCGACTGGCTGGCCGGGCTGACGCCGCTGCCGGTGGTGGCCAAGGGGATTCTGGCGCCGGACGACGCGCGGCTGGCCACCGAGCATGGCGCCCGGGCGGTGATCGTCTCCAACCACGGCGGCCGGCAGCTCGACTCCGCCGTGGCGACGCTCGACGCGCTGCCGGCGGTGGCGCGGGCGGTGGAGGATCGGGCCGAGGTGCTGCTCGACGGCGGGGTGCGGCGCGGGACGGACGTGCTCAAGGCGCTGGCGCTCGGAGCACGCGCGGTCATGCTGGGGCGTCCCTACATCTTCGGGCTGGCGGCCGACGGCGAGGCGGGGGTAGTTCGGGTGCTGGAGCTGCTGCGCGCCGAGGTGGCGAACGCGATGGCGCTGGCCGGCTGCCCGACCGTGACGGACATCGACCAGGCGCTGGTGGTGCCGCCGGGGCCACTCGTGCCGGCACCGGTCGTCTGAGTGCGCGACGGGCGCCCGACGCCGTGGCCCCCCGCGAGCATGCGTGGCGGGTGAACGGGGAGGAAGATGAGTAGCGACCAGGCGGCAACGCCGCGGCAGATCGTCGGTGTCGACACCGGCGGCACCTTCACCGACTTCGTGCTCCTCGAGGACGGCCAGGTTCGGGTGCACAAGGTCCTCTCGACGCCGGACAACCCGGCGCGGGCGATCCTGCAGGGGCTGGCCGAGGTGGGCGCGGGTGGCGCGCTGGCCGCCGTCGTCCACGGCTCGACGGTGGCGACCAACGCCGTGCTCGAGCACAAGGGTGTGCGCACGGGCCTGATCACGACGGCCGGTTTCCGCGACGTACTCGAGATCGGCCGGCAAACCCGGCCGAAGCTCTATGACCTGCGGGTCGAGAAGCAGCCGCCGCTGGTCGAGCGCGCGCTGCGGCGGGAGGTGCTCGAGCGCCTGGACGAGCGCGGCGGCGTGATGATCCCGCTCGACCC
>DATKRJ010000500.1:0-10631 GCA_035532355.1 Thermomicrobiaceae bacterium
CCGTCCAGGATCGCGCCTCTCCCGCCGTCACGCTGTCCATCCGGGCCTCCCCGCCGCTCGTCGTATCCGAGACGGCTTGTCGTGCAGAGTGCTATGATAGCAGACAGAAATGTCATGATACCAGTGTCTGTGAACTCGTGAACCCGGTGGCGCCATCCGGCGCCGGACCGGACAGCCAAAGGACGGCCATGCCACACGACGAGCTGCGTGTGTCGCCCGCGGATTCGCCACTCCCGCTCGCCGAGGCGGCGGCGATCGACGGCGGCGTCGATTTGACGGCACTTCCGCGCGAGATTGCGGATCGGTTGGGGTCCGGTGTCGGGACGTCGGTCCGGGCGCTCCGTCGTCTGACCAGGGCGCTGCTCGTGGCGATCGGGCTCAGTCTGCTCGCCTGCATCCCCACCCTGATCACCCACGTGCCGACGGCCCTGCTCGCCCCGATCACGGCCGGCTACACCACCGGCGGGATCATGCGCCTCACGGGCGGGGAGTCGCTGGCGCTCAGCCTGGTCTTCCTGGCGCTGATCGGCCTGCCGCTGCCCATCGCGCACGCGCGCTTCGGCGTGCTGACATCGCTCGGCACACCCACCGTCGTCTTCTTTGCGGTGGTCGCCGCGGTCTACTTCGCCGTGCTCATCGGCGCCTTCGCCTGGATCGGTGGCGGCGGACTCTCCGACGACGCGGCGTGAGCCGCGTCGGTCAATCCAACAGCCGGTACGGGACGCTCGTCACCGCGATGCCGGAGTGCGTCCAGAGGGCCGTCCGCAGCCGCCACGCCGTCTGGTTGTGCAGCGGGATCTGGTAGAGGTGCGCCGGCACGAACTCCGGCAGCACCACCGTCAGCAGCCGGTCCGGCTTCAGCTCTTGAACCTGCTCGATGTAGCGCACCAGCGGACCGACGAGTTCCCGGTAGGGCGACTCGATGATCGTGAGCGGCAACTGCAGGCCGGAGCGCTCCCAGCGCCGCTGCAGATCCTCGGCGTCCTCGCGCTCGTCGGCCACGTGGACGACCAGCACGTCCGCCGAGATCTGGCGGGCGTACTCGATCGCCACCAGCGACGCGCGGTTGATCGTGTCGATCGGAACGATGACCGCGGTCGGACCGGTGCCCGGGGGCAGCTGCTTCTCCAGGTGCTCGGGCGGCACGTACAGCTGGTGCGACACTTTCTCGTAGTGGCTGTGGATCTTGCGCAGCTGCCAGACCGCCACCGGCACGATGATCAGCACGATCCAGGCGCCGGTCAGGAACTTGGTGGCGATGATGACCAGCGCCACGATCCCGGTGGTCACCGCACCGAGCCCGTTGATCGTCATGCCGGTCGTCCGGCGATGGCCGCGCGGCTCCTTCTTCCACCAGCGGTAGGTCATGCTGGCCTGCGACAGCGTGAAGGCGACGAACACGCCCACCGCGTAGAGCGGGATCAGGGCGGAGACGCTGGCTTTGAAGATCACGACCAGAGTGCCCGAGATCAGCCCCAGCACGACAATCCCGGTGGAGTAGGCCAGCCGGTCGCCCCGGTACATGAACTGGTGCGGCAGGAACTTGTCGCGCGCCAGGAAGAAGCCCAGCCGTGGGAAGTCGGAGAAGCTGGTGTTGGCCGCCAGCAGCAGGATGCCCGCCGTGGCCGCCTGGATGTAGTAGTAGAACGGCGTCTTGCCGACCACCGAGCGCGCCAGCTGCGACACGATCGTCTCGTTCGCGTTCGGCACCAGGTGGAAATGGTAGGTGAGGACGGTCACGCCGAGGAAGATAATGCCCAGGATCGTGCCCATCCAGAGGAGCGTCTTGGCGGCGTTGTCGGCCTGCGGCTCCTGGAACGCCGGCACGCCGTCGGAGATCGCCTCGACGCCCGTCAGCGCCGTGCAGCCGGAGGCAAAGGCACGCAGGATCAGGAAGAGGGTCAACGGCTGCACGACCGAGGGCACCGCGGTCTGCACCGGGTGTGGGTGCAGGCCGATGCCCAGCCAGGAGGTGTAGCCCAGCGCCAGCAGGATCACCATCCCGCCGATGAAGAGGTAGGTCGGCACGGCGAAGATGCTGCCGCTCTCACGGATGCCGCGCAGGTTCACCAGCGTCACCACCAGAATCGCGGCGGCCGCGATCTCCACCCGGTAGGCCTGGGTGGCCGGCGCGGCGGACGTGATCGCGGCCACACCAGCGGAGATGCTGACGGCCACCGTGAGCGTGTAGTCGGTCATCAGCGCCGCGGCGGCGACCAGGCTGGGGAGCGTGCCCAGGTTGTCCTTGGTCACGATGTAGGAGCCGCCGCCCTGCGGATAGGCGTGGATCGTCTGGCGGTACGAGAAGACCACGATCGCCAGCAGCGCCGCGATCCCAATGCCGATCGGCAGGATGTCGTGGTAGGCCAGCGTCCCGGCCAGCACCAGGATGAGCAGGATCTCCTCGGTGGCGTACGCCGTCGACGACAGGGCGTCGGACGACAGGACCGCCAGCGCCTTGACTTTGGTGAGCCGCTCGTGGATCGCTTGTGACGTCTGCAGTGGCTGGCCGATGACGAACAGACGCAGGCGATGGTAGAGCCGGCCGAGGCCGCTCGTCGGCCTGGTCAGATCCGCGACGACGAACTCCGTCGTCGACCGCGGTGTGGGGAGCTCGCTCGAGCGCACGATCCGGATGTAGCGGTCGCCTGGCCGTCGACCGCGCCGGGTCCCGGACTCCACCGACTCCGGCTCGTGCGACACATCGTCCGGTCCCCGCGGCGTGCCCATAGGTCGTCGGTCCCTCCCACCCGCTCCCACCGGCACGCGTCCCCGTCCGCCCGCCTGGCGGAGCGCGCCGCTGCAGGCCGACATCCTACGCCCCGTGGGGGGCCGCTGGCGAGTGGCACGCGGCGCTGCGTTGACTCGCCTGCTCCCATCCCCGCCGGCCACGAGCCGTCGCGCCGGCCGGTCGAGCACCGGTTGCCCGAAACTCGGCTGGCTCGTCGCTGCGTGCCCCCGGCCCGTCGACCTGTTCGCCAACCGCGCTACAGCGTCGTCCGCCATACCCGCGGGCGCCCGCGCGGCAGCCGGTACGCGGTCCAGATCGCGATGCCCCAGAAGATGAGGCTGAACGGGTCGTCCTTCAGCGGCAGCACGACGAAGCGCAGCGTCAGGTCGACGGGGAGCAGCAGTGTCAGGGACGCCTCGCCCCGCTGCGCGAGGTACTGGTTCGCTCCGTGCCACGTGATCAGGTACTCCGCCACCAGCATCGCCGGCAGGGCGATCGCCACGCTCAGCAGCTGCACCTGCCGCGTAGAGCACCGCCTGCCCGCCTTCCTCTGTATTGCTTCGGCATCTGCCGCCCATCGTCGATGCATCGCGAGACAGCGTCACGGTCCGATCGTCCTGGCTGCGGGAAGTGGATCGTATGCTCGCGACGACCGGCCGGTGCCCGGCTATGCGCGGCACCGCACCGGCGCGGCGGCGCGGTAGGATGGGACCGCACGTCACGCGAGATCGACTTCGGCTCGAGGGGAGGTCGTTCATGGCGGTACGGACGGTCGGCATCGTGAGCCCCGGAGACATGGGGCAGGCAATCGGTGGGGTCCTCATCCAGCACGGGCTGCGCGTGGTCGCGGCCCTCGACGGGCGCAGTGAGCGCACACACGGCCTGGCCGCCCGGGCCGGCATCGCGGACGTCGGAACGGTCGAGCGCCTCGTCGGCGAGGCCGACGTGGTCCTCTCGGTCGTGGTTCCGGCCGCGGCCACGGCGGTCGCCGAGCGGGTGGCGGCGGCGATCCGCTCGACCGGTGCGACCCCGCTCTATGCCGACTGCAACGCCGTGGCCCCCCAGACGGCGACCCGCGTCGGCGAGATTGTCTCCGCGGCGGGCGCCCGCTTCGTCGACGCCGGCATCATCGGGCCACCGCCGCGCGTGTCCGGGGCGACCCGCATCTACGCGTCGGGCGAGGCCGCCGACGAGCTGGCCGCGCTGGGGGACTTCGGGCTCGACGTGCGGGTGCTCGGCCCGCGGGTCGGCATGGCCTCCGGGCTCAAGATGTGCTATGGAGCCCTCACCAAGGGGTTGAGCGCGCTCGCCACCGAGCTCCTGGTCGCCGCGGAGCGCCTCGAGCTCGGCGATCAGCTGCGGCGGGAGCTGAGCACCAGCCAGCCCGCTCTGCTGCAGTGGATCGGGAGCGCCCTGCCGAGCATGCCGCCCAAGGCGCACCGCTGGGTCGGCGAGATGGAGGAGATCGCGGCCACCTTCGAGGCGGTCGGCCTGACGCCAAAGCTGTTCCAGGGGGTCGCCGACCTCTACCGCTGGGTCGCCTCGACTCCGCCCGGCAAGGAATCACCCGAGGCACGCATCCCGCGAGACGGCGACGCCACCGTCGCGGCCCTGGCCGCGGTCGAGCCGCTGCCCTGACCGACCCGCGCGGCCTGCCGTTCACGGCGGCTCCGCCGTACAATCGACCCCGGATGGATCCGCGCGCGACCACCGGAGGAAGCCATGGCTGGCCTGGTGCCGCCCTCCGACAGCGATCGCCACATGCTGACGAACCTGACGCGCCGTCTGGCGTCCGAGGACGCCGCGGGCGCCGGCGGGGATCTCTGGGCGACCTTCCTCGACGCCGTCCCCGAGGCGGTTACCGTCCAGGACGTCGCGGGGAGGCTCGTCTACGCCAATCCCGCCGCGGCGGAGCTGTTGGGGGTGTCGCCTGCCGAGGCCTGTGCCCGGCCGTTCGAGGAACTGGTCGGCGACAGCTTCGCCGTGCTGGACCTGCAGGGCCGAGCACTCCCGCTCGACGCCTTTCCTGCCTTTCGGGTGTTTCAGGGCGATCCCGCCCCCACCGCGACCATTCGCCATCGCCGGCCCAATGGGACCGAGGGTTGGTGCGTCGTGCAGGCGCGGCCGATCCGCGACGCTGCCGGACGTCCCGTTCTCGCCGTCAGCCTCTTCCGGGACGTCACCTCCCAGCTCCGTGCCGACGAGGCGCTCCAGTTCCTGGCCGACGCCGGCGCGCTGCTGGCCAGTTCGCTCGACTACGAGACGACCCTGCAGCAGGTGACCCAGCTGGTCGTGCCCCGGCTCGCCGACTGGTGCGGCGTGAGCCTGCAGCGGCCCGACCGGCGGATCGTCCAGGTCGCCGTGGCGCACGTCGACCCGGCCAAGGTGACGTGGGCGCGCGAGCTCGAGCGGCGCTTCCCGACCTCCCCCGATAGCCTCACCGGGGTACCTCGCGTGCTCCGCACCGGTCAGCCGGAGTTCTATCCGGAGATCACCGAGGAGATGCTCACCGCGACCGTGCAGTCCCCCGAGCAACTCGACGTTGTCCGGCAGCTGGGCTTCAACTCGGTCATGATCGTGCCCTTGAGCGCGCGCGGGCGGACGCTGGGGACGCTGAGCTTCGTCCAGGCGGAGTCCGGCCGGCACTACGTCCCGTCGGACCTGATCCTGGCGCAACAGCTCGCCGATCGGGCGGCGCTGGCCATCGACAATGCCCGGCTCTACCAGGAGGCCCAGGACGCGCTGCGCGCCCGGGCCGAGTTCCTCTCGATCGCCTCGCACGAGCTCAAGACACCGCTCACGGCGGTGCAGGGGCAGGCGCAGCTGATGGCTCGCTACGCGGCGCACGGCCAGCTCGAGCGGGGACGCCTGTTGACCTCCACGGACCGGCTGCTCGCCGGGGTGCGCCGCCTCAACCTGCTCGTCAACGACCTGCTCGATGCCACCCGACTCCAGACCGGCCAGCTGACGCTCCGGCCGCAGCCCGTCGATGTCGCCACGCTGGCGCGCGACGTCCTGACCCGCATCGCGGAGCAGGGTTCGCCGACGGTGACCGCCCGCCACCGCCTCGTGCTGGCGGCGCCCGGCCCCGTCGTCGGCTCCTGGGACCCGGTGCGCCTGGATCAGGTGCTGATCAACCTGGTGGAGAACGCGGTCAAGTACTCACCGGATGGCGGCGAGGTGCGCGTCGAGATCGGCCGGGACGATGAGTCGGCCGTGTTGATCGTGCGCGACGAGGGGATCGGGATCGCGCGGCACGATCAGCCGCGCCTGTTCCAGCCGTTCGCCCGCGCGCACGCCACCGAGACGATACCGGGCACCGGGCTCGGGCTCTACATCACGCGGCAGATCGTCGAGCAGCACGGTGGCTCGATCAGCGTCGAGAGCGAGCCCGGGGTGGGGACGTCCTTCGCCGTCCGCCTGCCGCTGTCCGTCGAATCCCGCTCCGGCTCCTCCGACTGAACCCGACAGCCACTGAGGAAACGGTTCAGGCGTCTTCGCCCCCTGTGGCCATCGTCCCGCACCGCATGATCAGCCGCCCCTCGGCGGACGTTCCAGCCAGGTGAAACCCCGCCGCCCGGAACGTCTCCGGCGACCCCATGTAGGTGTAGAGCCGCGCGCCCGGCTCGACCGGGTATCCCTCGACCACCCGCGCCCCCTGCGACCGCGCGTAGTCGACCGCCGCCCGCAGCAGCCCCAGCGTGACCCCCTGCCGCCGCTCCGTGCGGTCGACGAAGAAACAGACCACCGACCAGACCGGCAGGTCATCGAGCCGCGGCAACGCCCGGTACCGCTCCAGCGCCGCGTACGTCTCGCGCGGCGCGATCGAGCACCAGCCGACCGGTACCCCGTCCCGGTAGGCCAGCACGCCCACCGGCACGCCGGCACAGGCGAGCCCAGCTAGCCCCGCGACCCGCTCTTCCGTCGTCGAGCGCTTGAACTCGCTACTCGTCAGCCGCCAGCGCATGCACGAGCAGTAGCGGAACTTCCCGTGACCCGCCGAGAAGCGCGCCAGATCTGCCAGCCGCGCCGGCGTCACCGGGTGGTAGGTGAAATTTCCCGGGTTCGCCATCGACGATCCGGTCTCCTCCCGCACCCGCCCAACCGCGCCCCGCGCCCCGCGAACCTCAGCCCTTTCAGTGGGCTTCGTCGCGTCAGCCTGGGATTTTAACCCCGGGCGCGGTCCTCAGCCCGGCGCTTTAACCCCGTGCGGCGCTGCCGGCTGGCGCGGGTCGATCGCCGGCTACCGTATACCGGATGTATTCGTCAAAGACCATCAACCCCGGGCTGCGCGGCGCCCGGACGAACGTCGCCGTGGCGGACGGCGTCGCGGGCCTCCGACGGCCGCGGCCGACCCTCGCCCGGGGCTCAAGCCGCCGGGCTACCAGACGAAGTCCACTGAAGGGGCGGGGCGCTCGAGGTCGCGCCCCGCGCTGGGTCCGTCAGCCCGGCGTCCCACCTGCCCTCTCCCCTCGTAGGAGAGGGGCTGGGGGTGAGGGGCGGGGGTGAGGGCTCTCCCCGTCCTCCATCGTCCGTCCTGTCGCCATACCCGTGTGGCAGCCGCCCGGACGACCTGCTCGTTTTCGGCGTCCCAACGCGGAAAACCGTCGTCCGGACCATCGTCCGGCCCGGCTCACCGCAACTCGCCCCCCGTCCTCTCAGCCCCTTCAGTGGGCTTCGTCGTTCAGCGCGGCGGCTTTAGCCCCGCGCGCCTGCTCTGCCTGCTCTGCCTGCTCCGCCTGCGCTGCATGCTCCCTCGCCGGCTACGCTCACCTCCGGATGCAGATTCCGCGCGCATGCTCCGCTGCCCGACCACGCCCCCGCCTTTGCCGACAGCCGCCACGCGATGCGCCCCACTGCTTGGGTGCGACGTCGCGACCATCCCGGCACTTCCGCCGCGCCCCGCCGCTACCGCCTACCGCCGCGATGGGTCGTACGGCCGCCCCTCGGCGTCGACCCGCACGAACGGTGGCGCCACCTCCGGCGATGTCAGCCGGCCGTAGCGGTGCGGACGGCGAAAGGCGTTGCCCCACGTCTCGCGCTCCCGATAGTCGCGCAGCTCGTCCAGGTCGAACAGCGCCGGGTAGATCCCCTCCCGCTCGCCTGCCTCCACCACCAGCGTGTCGCGCTGCCGCCCGTCCTGGTGGTACGCGATCGGGTGGTAGGCCACCGAGTGGCCGTTCTGCTGCGGCGCGGCGTAGTTCGACATGGCCACGCCCACCATGTTCTCGTGGGCGCGGGTGCGGAACTGGGCCAGGCGTACCGCGTCGAGCGGGCAGGCGTTGGGCGTCAGGATCAGCTCCGCCCCGAGCAGCATCAGCACCCGGGCGCTCTCCGGGAACTCCCGGTCGTAGCAGATCATCGCTCCGACCTTCACCGGCCCGTCACGCGTGTCGAGATCGCAGACCGCGAACCCGTCACCGGGCGTCAGCGACGACTCCGGCTCGTCGAAGTCGCAGGTGTGCACCTTCGCGTAGGTCAGCGCCGGCTCGCCGTGGCGGTCGATCAGCGACACTGTGTTGCGGGGCGCGACCTCCCACCGCTCCAGGTAGGTCAGCGCGATGGCCATATCGAGCTCGCGCGCCAGCCCGCGGAAGGAGCCGACGAAGTCGCCTTCCCGCTCGATCGCCCGGGACTGCCAGCGCTCCCGCGCCGCCGGGTCGACCGCGCTGACCGGCGTGTCGCCGGGTCGCCAGCGTCCCGGAGCGCGCCAGATGTTGCAGCCGTCCGCGGACCGCTCCTCGAGCGGCGGGTAGCCGACGTTCCACATCTCCGGGAAGAGGGCGACGTCGGCGCCGATGGCGCGTGCCTGCCGGCAGGCCGCGATCCCCTTCGCCCGGTTCGCGTCCTGATCCGTGCCGCACGCCGTCAGCTGCAGCAGCGCGACCGTCAGCTCGCGCATTCCGGCACCTCCCTGCGGCGACACCCATCCGCCGCCTCGCCCCGCCACTGTTCCGCCCCTGCCACCATGCCAGAGTTGGTACGACACTGTAGCAGACGGCCGTGGACGGGGGCGGCAGTGCCGGCCCGCTGGCGCTATGCTGCGGTCGGACGGAGACGGTCGCGGTGTGACGGCGAGCGAGCACGATGGCGAGAGCGCGGACGCGGAACAACCCGCCAGGGAGCGCGCCCGGGGCCGGGCAGGCGCCGGAGCTCCACCGCGCGCTCGGCCTGGTCGACTTCGTGCTCCTCGTCGTCGGCGCGGTCGTGGGCGCCGACGTCTATGTGGTGTCCGCGCTGGGCGCGGCCTCGCTCGGCCCGGCGCAGATCGTGGCCTGGCTCGTCGCCGGGGTGATGGCGGCGCTGATCGCCCTCGCCTTCGTCCAGTGCGCCGCGATCGTGCCCGAGGTCGGCGGCTCCTACGCCTATGCCCGCGCCGCGTTCGGGCCGTTCGGGGGCTTCCTCGCCGGCTGGGCCCTGTACCTGGGAGAGTGGATCGCCCTCCCCGTCTTCCCGTTGGCCTTCGTCACCTATCTCGGCACCTTCATCCCATCGATCACCACGGCCGAGCGCCTGACCGTCGCGGTGGCGCTGGTCGTCGCCGCGAGCGCGGTCAACCTGGTCGGGGTGCGCACGGGCAGCGCGCTCAACGACGTCCTGACGGTGGCCAAGCTGCTGCCGCTGGCGCTGCTCATCGTGTTCGGGCTGGTGTTCGCCGGCGCGCATCCGGGCAGGGTCACGGGCAACCTGACCCCCTTCGCGCCGCTGGGGTGGTCGGGACTCGGCGCCGCCATCGTACCGATCTTCTGGGCCTACGCCGGCTTCGAGCTGGCGGTGCTGCCCGCCGGCGAGGTCCGGGAGCCGCGCCGCACGCTGCCGCGCGGGCTCCTGGTCGGCATGACGCTCGTGACGGTCTTCTACGTCCTGACCGCCTTCGCCGTCGTGGCGACGCTGCCCTGGCACCGGGCCGCGACCGCGTCCCGCCCGCTGTCGGACGCCTTCGGCGCCGCGCTCTCCGGCCTCGGCCTGCCCGCCCGCCCGGGCGCGGTGCTGATGAGTCTGGGCGGCCTGATCGCGATCGCCAGCGTCACCGAGGTCTTCATGCTGAGCCTGGCCCGCTTGAGCTACGCGATGGCCCGCGATGGGCTCTTCCCCGCGGCCTTCGCCCGGGTCGATCCCCGCTTTCGCACACCCGTGGTCGGGCTGGTCTTTCAGGCAGGGTCGGCGATCGTCCTGCTGCCCTTCGTGGGCCTGCGCAGCCTGATCGACGTGGCGGTCTTCTTCCTCGGGATCTCCTACCTCATCACGGCGCTGGCGGCGCTGCGTCTGGCGCGGCGGAACCCGGCCGCCGCCCTGCACGTGCCCGGCCTGCGCTTGCTGCTCGCCCTGGCCGCGCTCGGCGGACTCGCGCTCGCCGCCCAGCTGTCACTGGCCCAAACCGCCGCCGGGCTCGGCGCGATGGCCGGCGGCGTGGCGCTGTTCGCCTGGCGGCGCGGCGCCTGGACGCACCGGGCCGAGCTGCTGGCGGAGCTGCACCACCAGGAGGAGCACTTCGAGGCCTGGGCCCACCGGCACGAACGCTGGCTCTTCCATAGCGTCCGTCGCCGGCCACCCGGCCCCCCGCGCTGACCGGCGATCGCCGCTTGAGCGCGCGTCGGCACGATTCGCCAGGGCGCCGTGCTGATCTGGCCCCAATCCATCGCCGTCCGGCTGGCGTACAATGAGCAGCGCTCGCACGGGTATGACTGCCCGGGAACGTTTTACGCTCCTTCCCACCGCTAGCCGCCGTCGCGGGATGCCCGCCGCGGCATCCCGTTGCCACGTCGGCGGGAGAGGCGAGCACCGCCGATTCGCCGGGTCTGTGGATGGATTGTCTGGAGAGGAGGTACCTGCACCATGCGTCGACGCTGGAGCATCGGATCTACGGTCGGTTCCTTCGTGTTCGCGAGCGTGCTCGTCC
>DATKRJ010000501.1:0-3427 GCA_035532355.1 Thermomicrobiaceae bacterium
GCCGCTCGCGGTTCGCGGCTGAGCGGGCGTGCCGGCCGACGACGGTGGACCGCCGCGTCACCAGCCATGCCCGAGCCTTCACGCCTCACACCGGCCCGGTACGCCGCTATGCGCGCGGCCTCCACTCGGCGGAAAACGCCGCGCTACCGCGTCAGAATCGACTCGACTCCGGCGGGTCTTGCCAGATGCCGGCGCTAAACCGCGCCGGCGGGATGGTCAGCAGCCCCTGCTCCGCGAGGGTGTCGATGGCGTGGGCGTAGGCCAGGTGGTCGTACCAGCAGGCGAATTCGCCGAGCCCGTCGTGGAGGTAGGCACCGGCACTCAGCCCGGCATAGAGCCGGCGCAGTGCCGGACCGCCACCCCGATACACGCCGACGAGGTTGTCCACGCAGGCCCGCACGGTTCCCCACCACGCCCGGGCATCCTCCTGGTCGATCAGCGGCAGGCCCAGGTGGCCGGCCAGCCTCGCGGGCGTTCGAGCGGGATCGGCCGCGAGGTACGCCTTCACGTCGCCCTCGAGACGGTCGCGTGCGTCGTTCGGGACGTCGCCTCGGGTGTACTCCCCGAACGTCAGGAGCGACCAGGTCTCGTCGGCCAGCGGCGTTACGCGTTGCCCGTACCGGCCGCGCTGCGCGTGATTCCCCTCGATCATCCAGAAGTAGTAACGCGCGTCCGGATGGCCCGGACTCGGGCGCGCGGGGGCGGGAGGCATCAACGTGTGCTCCCGCGCAAGACCATCGAGCAAGCCCACGTCCAGCACCCGGTCGCCGACGAGCAGGAAGGCGATGCCGGCCAGCGCCGTGGTCGCGCTGACCGCGAGGCGCGCGTAGCCGTCGACGATCGTTGCCCAGTGCGCACGGATCCGGGCCGCCAGCTGCTGCCCCGTAGCGGCGGCGTGGACATCGACGCGCGCGGTCTCGCCGGAGGTCACGACGAGGAAGGACGGCCTCGGATAGCCGGAGGCGTCGGTGACCAGGGAGGCGGCTCGGAGCGGATCCAGCTCCGCGAGCAGCCGGTCGAAGGTCAGTCCCGTGGAAGAAGCCAGGGTGGATACCGGTACCGCGTCATGGAGCCCGCGCAGCAGGCGCAGCCGCAGCGGGGTAAGTGCGGCATACGGGTCGCCGGTCCCGGCCATGGCCGCGTGCAGTCGTCGGGGAGGATCGCAGATGGGCATCGTCGCCTCCTCCGTGTCTCGGGCATCGTAGCCGAACCGAGTGGCTGTTGCCCGCGGCTCGGCGCGGCGCGACACTGCCCGCGGCGACTGAGCCGGGGGAGGCGGGAGGTCCATGAGCGAACCACGTGTGCTGACGGAAGACGAGGCGTTCCGGCTGCTGGCCCATCTGATGGCGACGGCGGAGCTGCACACGATCGAGCCACCGTCCTACGTCCACCGCCGCATCGTCGAGGGGCTGCTGCCGTTCATCGACGCCATGATCCGGGATGGCGACGAGCCGAGCCGGGGCTGGCTGCGCGGCTTCCGCCGGCAGGTCGACGACGCGCTGGCGGCGCGGCGCACCGATGCGGCCGCCTTCGAGGCGTTCCTGCAAGAGGCGCCGGGGGAGATTACGCGCGAGCTCAAGCGCCGGGGAGGGCGTCGAGCCGGTGTGAAGGAGGGTGACGGTGGCGCAGCGCGACCGAGCTGAAGCCGTCTTCGAGGTGATCCGCAGCCGGCGAGCCGTGCGGGCGTTCACCGACGAGCCCGTCTCGGTGGCCGACATCCGGCGCCTGCTCGAGGCGGCGCGCTGGGCCTCCGATGCGGGCAACCGGCGGCTGCACCGGTTCTACGTCACCCGTGACCCGGACAAGATCGACCTGATCAGCACGGTCGGGCCGGGCTTCTACGGGACGCCGACCGCTCTGATCGTGATCTGCACGGATCTGGCCAAGGCCGCGCGGGAGGGTGTTGACCCCGCGCACGACGACAGCACCTGGATCGACGTCGGCACGGCCGCGATGAACATGCTGCTGATGGCACACGCCCTCGGTCTCGGTGCCACGCCGGTCACCTCGGTCAGCCGCTCGGGGTTGCGCGAGGTGCTCGAGCTGCCGGACCACCTGCGTGCCGACCTCATCCTCCAGCTCGGCCACCCCGCACCGGCCGCGGTGCCCCGTGCGCGACGCGGCCGCCGGCTGGGGATCGAGGAGCTCACTGACTGGGAGGCCGTCGGCGGCGCGGTGCCGGCCGATGGCGACGGGACGCAGTAGGGACGCGATTGATCGCGCCGGACCGCCGACGCGACGGCCAGACCGTTCGACCGGCGCGGCCTCGTACCGGCGGTGACATTGGGCGGGAGCTGGACAGGATGCCGGAGCCGAACTTCACCGAGCTCCACTACCTCGCGGAATCCGCCGACTGGCGTCCCGACCGCTACTACACCTACGACCGGCTGACCGAGCTCGTGCAGGGCTGGGCCGCGGCATATCCGTCGCTGATGTCGCTCGAGAGCATCGGCGCGAGCGGCGAGGGGCGCGCCATCTGGGCCGTGACGCTCACCAACCGGGAGACCGGGCCCGACCTGGAGAAGCCGGCCTACTACATCGACGCCAACATCCACGCGGCGGAGGTGACGACCTCGTCGGTGGCGCTGGCGACCATCCACGAGCTGCTGACCCGCTACCCGGACGACCCCGAGGTGCGCCGGCTGCTTGACGAGACGGCTCTCTACGTCGTGCCGCGCATCGCCGTCGACGGCAGCGAGCTGTTCCTGACCTCGAGCGCGGCCGTGCGCTCCGCGGCCACGCCCTACCCGACCGACCAGCCGCCGGGCGCTCTCGACGGTCTGGAGCCGCTGGACCTCGACGGCGACGGCCTGGTCGGCTCGATGCGGGTCAAGGACCCCGCCGGACCGTGGAAAGTCTCGGCACGCGACCGCCGGATCATGCTGCGGCGCGAGCCTCACGAGTACGGCGGCGAGTACTACTTCGTCCACCCGGAGGGGCTGATCCGCAACTGGGACGGCGGCCGGATCACTCCGGCGCCGTCCCCGGCCGGGCTCGACTTCAACCGCAACTTTCCCGCCGACTGGCAGCCCGACTGGGTCCAGACCGGCTCGGGGCCGTCCCCCTTGAGCGCGCCGGAGACCCAGGCGGTCGCCGCCTTCCTGCGCGCGCACCGCAACATCCACGGCGCGCAGCTGCACCACACCGCGGCCGGCCTCATCCTGCGCGCCTCGGCCCGCTACGCCGACGAGCAGATCCCGCCGCTCGACCGGCGCGCCTTCCAGGCGATCGGCGCGCTCGGGGAGGCCGCCACCGGCTTCCGCTGCGAGTCCCCCTTCCACAGCAACCCCTACCAGCCGGGCCGGCCGTCGTACGGCGTGGAGAGCGACTGGCTCTACGACCACCTCGGCATCCTCGCGTTCATGACCGAGCTGTGGGGGCTGGCCCACCGCGCCGGGATCCCGAGCACCAACTACCTGCAGCTGGA
>DATKRJ010000502.1:0-13501 GCA_035532355.1 Thermomicrobiaceae bacterium
GGCGCGGATGAAGCACTCCTGGGTGAGGTCGTTGGCGTCGTCGGGATTGCCCATCATGCGGTAGATGAAGCCGTAGATCTGCCGCTCGTACCGCTGGAAGATCGCCTCGAAGGCCGCCGCGTCGCCTTCCTTCGCGCGGTCGATGATCAGGTCGTCGTCCAGTGCCAGGCCGAGGTCACGGGTGGCGGACTGTGCGGCGTCGGGGAACATGGCGGATCCCATCGTTGAATCCGAGCGTGCGGCCACCAGCGCGTTCGGCGGCCAGCCAATCGGGGGAGCGGCTCGGGCTCTACCTGCACCCAACCCGCGGCCTCTCCGGGCGCTGGACACGGGATGCCCGTGCGACGGTGCCCTGCCGGCTGCCTGAGACAAGATTAGCGACCCGGACGTTACGTCGGTACAATCGCCGGCCGCATCTACGTGTCAATCCCGCGACAATTTGGTCACCGGACCGTTCCATGAGCCCGGAGGCGGTTGTGCGTCGTGCTTGGTCGCGACCACCGCGAGCCGCGCGGTGACGCGTCCACGGAGGCCGGAGCGAGTGGGCAGGTAGAGCATGCGGTCCCTGCGGGTGCCCGGTCGGCCGACCTCGTGGGAGGTCACCGGCGTCGCCATTCCGCGGAACCTGTCCCGGCCGACACGGCGATGCTGGCTCACGGATCGCTGGTCTGACGGCGGTAGTCCGGCCTGTGTTCGCGGGTGTCCGGTATGTCGAGGAGACGTCCAACTGGTAACCCAGGGGTCTGCGGTGAGTCGGTCGAGACCCCGGGGCTACGTGGTGCGTGGCGTGTCGTGGCCGCGACGGCGGCGGCGCAGCGAGCGCAGGCCACGCGGCTTGATAGTCCAGGAGGCGACGCCCCGTGCCGACGCCGCGATCCAGAATGCGACGATCAGCCAGTACATCGTGATTACCGGGGAGAACGGGAGCGTCGCGGCCGCAAACGCCATCGCCGCGAGTGTCAACGAATTCCGCATGCGCTGGGTCATCTGCGACGCCCTTTCCTCCCAGTCCCAACCGGTCCGCGTTCGGGTCCGGCCCGGCGGATCAGTCCCGCCGCTCTCCGTGTCCATGAAAACATGGGGCGCGTTTCAGGGGTGCGCCAGATGGCAGACCGATGTTACAAATCCCTGACAATCCCTTCTGAACCCGGGCATGGAGCAAGATCTCAGTGTGCTGACTCGTATCAGGGGCGACGCGGGTGGCGTATCAAGGCCACGGCAGCCTGTAGCCTCGGCGATGCGCCGGCTGAGGTCCGCTTCACCCTATGGCGCGTAGTCGCACGCTAGGAGGGCGGGGAGGCTGGGCGATTCAGCCGCCAGGCCAATGGATGATGGACCGCGGGCCAGGTTCGGCAACGTCGGCATCCCCGGGAGATTTGGCCGATCGCGGGTGCGGAAAGCGGGACTCGAACCCGCACGGGGTCACCCCCAGCGGTTTTTAAGACCGCCGCGTCTGCCGTTTCGCCATTTCCGCGCTGGACAGCCAAAACGGGCCCCGCGGGGCCCGTTCGTTCTCGAGGGAGCGGAAGACGGGACTCGAACCCGCGACCTTCTCCTTGGCAAGGAGATGCTCTACCAACTGAGCCACTTCCGCGTGATGGACGTTGTCCACCCGACACACCGTATTGTACCGGGGAGCCTCAACAGCGTCAAGGCACCCGCGTTGACGCCGTCCGTCAAACTCAACTATAATCCAGACCGGCGTGTCCGTTCGGGCAGGCTCTCTGCCGACGATACCGGCCTAACGATTGCGCGGCGCTCGAACGTCACCTCGATCTAACGCCGTCGTAATACTCGGTGACAACAAACGTATGCCAGATCTCGCCGCCAGGCTGCTCGACGACCTCAAAGCGGCAGTGCGTAGCGGGGACGCCACGCGCCGCGACGTGCTTCGGTACCTGCGCGCCGACATCCACAACGTGGAGATCGAGCGTGGGCATCCGCTGGCGGACGACGAGGTCGAAACAGTGATCCGGCGTCAGATCAAACAGCGTCGCGATTCGATCGAGCAGTTTGCGCGTGGCGGACGACAGGACCTGGTCGATTCCGAGGAGCGTCAGATCACCGTGCTACAGACCTACCTGCCTGCCTCGATGTCGCGCCAGGAGTTGCTCGAGACCGCGCGTGCCGTGGCCGCGGAAGTTGGAGCCAGTGGTCCCAGAGATATGGGTCGACTGATGCCCGTGCTCCAGGCACGCGTCGGCGTCCGCGCCGAGGGCCGCGCCATCGCCGAGGTCGCCCGCGAGGTGCTCGCATCCGGCAGCGCGGCGGGAGCGTCCTGAGATCGTCCGCTCAATCGCCCGGCGCAGGCCCGAACGCGTCAGTCGCAGCCCCGTGCCAGTAGGCGCGCGTGCCAGTCAGGCGGAGCTATGACCTCCGTGCCCTCATCTCACTCCGAGCGTCGGATCGACCGCGTGAACTGGCTCGTGCGGAGTATCGCGCCGTCGAATCCGGCCCTGCGCCAGGTTCTGAGCCTGGCGCTCTTCGCTCTGGTAACTGTCGGCGTTCTCAGCGCCGTCCTCTACCTTACCTGGTCGTCGGACGCCAGTGTGCTTCAGGTCGGCGACATCGCGGACCGCACCATCAAGGCGCCGAAGACCGCGACCTTCGTGAGCGACACGTTGACCCAGCAGCGGCGCCAGGTGGCATACGACGACGCGCGAAATGTCGTCCTGACCCCCGATCCGACCGTAGCGACCACTCAGCTCAACGCTCTGCAGCAGGCGCTGATCGCGATCGACGCCGCTCGCTCCGGTGCGACCCCGACCTCCGGCAGCCTGGTCGACCGGATTCGGGGCGCGGTCGAGGGGCTGAGTGCCGACGACGCCGCCAGCATCGCAGTGCTGCCGCCGGACTCGTGGAACCGGGTCGAGGCCGAGGCTCAGCGTCTCCTCGACACCGCTCTGACCGACCAGATCCGACCGGAAGACGTCGCCGGCGTGCGGGAGCGCCTGAGCGATCGAGCCAGCATGTTGCTGTCACCGACCGAGCAGAACCTCGCGGTCGGACTCGCCCGCCCGTTCGTGGCGGCCAATGTGGCGGTCGACGCCACCAAGACGAAGGCCGCCCGCGACGCGGCCGCGGCTGCCGTGGCACCGGTCATGGTCACCGTCCAGCAGGGACAGGTGATCGTACGCGATGGCGACCCGGTGACGAAGGACGTGCTCGAGAAGCTTGACTATTTCCAGCTGTTACAGCCGTCCCAGAACTGGGAGCAATTCGCGGGTACCGTTGGTCTCCTGGTTTTCGTCACTCTTGCCCTAATCGCGTATCTCTACAAGGGGCCGCATGGTTTGTGGCAGAGCCGACAGCTCCTCTTGATCGGCGTGGTGGTACTGGTTCCCGTCATCGCCGGCCGCTTCCTGCTGCCGAGCAGTGAGCTACGCTACATCTTCCCGACCGCTGCCGCCGCGATGCTGCTCGCTATCCTGCTCGACTTTCAGGTCGCCGCGGTGGTCGGCGGGATCGTCGCGCTCTACCTCGGAGTGATCGCCGGGACCTCGTTCGACATCACCTTCGTCGCCTTCGTGAGCTCTCTCGCGGGTGCCGCCATCATCTGGCGCGCCGAGCGGGTGATGACCTTCGTCTGGGCCGCCGTCGCGGTGGCGTTGACCACGACGACAGGCGCGATCCTCTTCACCATGCTCGGTGGCAACATCGACCTCGCGACCGCCAGCACGCTCCTGGCATCAGGTGCGCTCAACGGCGTGCTTTCGGCCAGCCTGACCTTCCTCTCCTTCAGCCTGTTTGGTCGCCTCTTCGGTATCACGACCCATCTGCAGTTGCTCGAGCTCGCCCACCCGAACCAACCGCTGCTGTACCGGCTGGCGCGAGAGGCGCCGGGCACCTACCACCACAGCATCGTGGTGAGCAACCTGGCCGAGAGCGCGGTGGAGGTCGTGGGCGGCGACCCGCTGTTCGCGCGGGTGGCGGTTCTCTATCACGACGTCGGCAAGGTGTTGCGCCCGAGCTTCTTCGTCGAGAACCAGGCCAATCGCGCCAACGTTCACGACGCCCTCGATCCGCGTACCAGCGCGCGAATCATTCAGGAGCACGTGCTGGACGGCGTTCGCCTGGCGCGGAAGGCGCGGCTGCCGCGCTCGATCGTGGACGTGATCGAGCAGCACCACGGCACGACTCTCATCCGCTATTTTTACAACCAGGCCGTCAATAGTGGTGAGGAGGTCGACGAGGCAGAGTTCCGCTACCCGGGGCCCAAGCCGAAGACCAAAGAGGCCGGGGTCATCATGCTAGCCGACAGCGTCGAGGCGGCGGTCCGTTCGGCCGCGCAGTCGGGCAAGCTCTACGACGATACCGGCAACGGCAGCGAGGGCCGCGGCCGCTCCGCCAGGCTGACTGATATCGTCGACAACGTCATTCGTGAACGCCTGTCCGAGGGGCAGCTCGATCAATGCGACCTGACACTGAAGCATATCGACGAAGTCCGGCAGACCTTCGTCGCCATCCTCGAGGGGATCTACCATCCGCGCATCGAATACCCGGAGCTCCGCTCCAGCGGTACGACTCAGACGGCGCCGAGCCCGCGGGCGGCGGCCGTCGAGGTGTCCTCCTGACCCATGGCGTACGCCTCACTGCTGCACGTCGAGATCCGTGTCAGCGACGGCTCGCCGCCGATCGACCTCGCACGCGTGGCAAGACTGCTGTCCTTCGCGGCCGAGCGTGAGGCGATTACCGGAGAGATCGCGATCTGGCTCTGCCGAGACGATGAGATCGCGGACCTGCATGCGCGATTCATGAACGAGCCCGGCCCCACCGACGTGATCAGCTTCCCTGGGGACCCACCGGGAATGTCCGACGCCCATCTTGGCGATATTGCAGTATCCGTCGACACGGCGGCGCGCCAGGGTGTTGGGGTGGGCAACGGGCTGGGCCGGGAGCTGGCCTATCTGGCGCTGCACGGTCTGCTGCACCTGTTGGCGTACGACGACCTCGATCCGGCTGGCCGCGAGCGGATGATTGGCCGTCAGGACGAGCTCCTCACCGCATTCGAGCGGAACCAACCCGGTGACTGGGACTGACCCCCTCCGGATTGGACTCGTCATAACGGTCCTCGATGAGGCCAGCTCGATCGACTCGCTCCTCGAGTCGATCGTCGCTCAGACGCTACCACCGGATGAAGTCGTGGTCGTCGACGGTGGCTCGGTCGACGGCACCGTGGCACGGCTGCGGTGCTGGGAAGGACGGCTGCCGCTGACCGTCGTCACGTTGCCGGGTGCCTCGATCTCGACCGGCCGCAATCGGGCCCTGGCCGCGGTCAGGGCTGACATTGTGGCAGTCACCGATGCTGGAGTGCGGCTCGATCCGGCGTGGCTGGCGGAGCTCACGGAGCCCTTCAGACGCCGCGCTAATCCGCCCGACGTCGCGGCGGGGTTCTTCCGTGCCGACCCGCGCACCGTCTTCGAACTCGCGCTGGCCGCGACCACGCTGCCCAACGAGCAGGACATCCGCGAGGAGCGCTTCCTCCCGTCGAGCCGGTCGGTCGCGTTCCGGCGGAGCCTGTTCGAGGCGGGCCTGCGATATCCCGAGTGGCTGGACTACGGCGAGGACCTCGTGTTCGATCTCCGCCTCCGGCGCTCCGGTGCGCGATTCGAGTTCCGGCCGCTCGCGTACGTCTGGTTCCGGCCACGGCAGACTCCAGGTGCGCACTGGTCGCAGTACTACCGCTATGCCCGTGGTGACGGGAAGGCCGGACTGTTTGGTCGGCGTCATCTGCTGCGCTACCTCACCTATGGCGTCCTGGTTCCGGCGGTCCTACTGCGTCGAGACCGGCCCATCATCGTCGCGGCCGGAGTTGGCGCTCTTCTCTACCTGCGGCAACCCTGGGCGCGGCTCTGGCGTCGGCACCACGAGTTCGACTCGCGTCAACTGGTGCCGGCGGCGGCGCTGGTGCCCGGGCTACGGTTGTTGGGGGATGTAGCGAAGATGGCGGGGTACCCGTTCGGGCTCGTCTGGCGGGCACGCCGCTACGGACTGCGCCGCAATTGGCGCACGGTTCCCGAGGACGCCGGTCTACTGCGGCGGGATGAGGTCGGTCAGAAGCCGTGACCAGGCGAATTCGGCCGCCGACATGGCCGCCCGGCGGCGGATCTCCGATGCGGTGGTGGTGACCTGCTGCTGACGCTCCGCGCGGCGGGTGCCGTTGCTCAGGCACAGCGCCACGTCGCCGCGCGTCTGGTCGAGCGACGGTCCGGGGGTGAGGCGAACGACCACCGCGAGCCCGTAGTCGGCGTGGAGCTGGGCGCGCACCGCGTCGGCCTCTCGCGCCGCGACCGCGATATGGGCGTCGGGCGCGGCGGAGTCGATGCCGTTCTCGGCTGCCACGTGCTCGAACGCTCGAACGATGCCGCCGTGATAGTGCACCACGGCCGCCGGCTCCTCGGCGAGCAGACCGGCTGTTCGGCCGCCGGACCCCGCCTCGCTGACCGCGATGGTGCGTCCGTTGGCGACCAGCGGCGCGAAGATCGCGGCGCCCAGGCTGATCGCGTCGTCACCGTAGATGAACCGCCTGAGAATCTGGCGAATCTCCTCCGCGCCGCGGCGAACCGTCGCCTCCGCCTCCAACGCGTCGTCGGACGCGGCCGTGACGCGCACGTGGACACCGTCGTCCTTGGCGTACGTCGCGACCACGGGGTAGCCGCGAGCGATGATATCGGCGATCTGCCGCTCCGCGGCCGACTCACCCACGCCGATTGTCTTGAGCGTCAGCGACACGACGACCCGACTCCCGATGAACGGTTGGAGCCGGGGAACTGCCTGCTCTCGCCACATGCGCATCATCTCGCGCGGAACCCCCGGCATGGAGACGACGAAGTGGTCGCGTCGATGGACGAACCAGCCGGGCGCGGTGCCCATGGGGTTCAGCAGGGCGCTGGCGGATGGGATCAGCCAGGCCTGCTTGGCGTTCTGCTCCGGCATCTGGACGCCGCGGGCGCCGAAGAAGGCCTCGACCACGGCCAGGAGTTCCGGGTCGATGGCGACCGACTCTGAGAGGAGCTCGGCAATAGCCTCGCGGGTGAGGTCGTCGTCCGTTGGGCCGATGCCGCCGGTCGTCACGATCAGATCTGCGTCGTCCCACGCTCGCCGGAGTGTCTTGACGATACGCGGCAGGTTGTCTCCGACCTGCATCACGCCGACGAGCTCGATGCCGAGGGTTGCCATTTCCTGCGCCAGGAAGGTGGCGTTGGTGTCCGTGACGAAGCCCTCGATCAGCTCCGAGCCGATGGACAGGATCACCGCCCGCATCGACGCCTTCTCCTCACTCTCCGTCGCGTGGTACGACGGCGCGGATCATAGCACGGCTTGCTCCGACCTCGTGGAGACGGGCAGAGAAAGGCGGGCGCCTGCGCGCCCGCACTCCCGATACCCTCGGAGGGACTCGAACCCCCAACCCCTTGGTCCGAAGCCAAGTGCTCTGTCCGTTGAGCTACGAGGGCGTAAATGACCCGATGACTCGGTCCCACCTATGGGTTTCTTCCGCCAGCAGTATACCATAGCCGGTAAATCGGACGGCCGGTCGGCGTCGCATTTGGCTGCCGAGATGGGCGCAGCGGGACGCAGACAATACCTCGCTGGTGATCAGCATCGGAGTCGCTGCCGGGCTCTGCGTGCTGGTCGGGCCGGGGCGAGGCCACCGGTCGGCGCCGGCCAACCTGACTGATGGCACGTCGGAACTGGAGGACGCATTCGATGAGTTCCCCGAGACGGACACCCGGGAGTCGTAGGAGTGTACCTCGCCTGGAAACTGGCGAAGCGGCCCGAACGCAGTCACAAGGACGACGTGCACCTGGCATGTTTCGGCACACTCTGTCGTCAAATTCGGCGGCTGACGCGATGAGACGTGACAGCGGGACGAATTCGTGGCGGGAGACGAGGAGTTGATGAGCAACGGAGACAATCAGGGCTCGATCTCGGCTATCGGTGAGGCTGCGATCCTCCGGCTGGACGCGCTCAATGGCGCCCGCGAACGGGCTCTGGCGGAAGCACGCCAGGTTGTCCGGCTGAGCGCCAACGCGGTGCGCGCGGTGCACCGTGGCGAGTTCGACGCCGCGCGAGATCTACTAGAGCAAGCCCTCGCGCTGCACGGCGGTTTGGCACGGAACCAGACGGAGTTTCCTAGCATCTACTGGTCCGGTTACGTTCAGGACGCGCAGAAGGAGTACGCCGAGGCGCGTATCACACTCGGCGTGATCTCCGGTGGCGAAATTCCCGATCCCCGCGAACTTAACGTCGGTGAGGCAGTGTACCTCAACGGGCTCGGCGAGGCGGCCGGAGAGTTGCGGCGCCACGCGCTCGACACGATTCGCCATGGAGACCTGACCCACGCGGAGGACATCCTGGGGGTCATGGACGAAATCTATGGAGTGCTGGTGTCGGTCGACTACCCGGACGCGGTGACCGGCGGACTGCGGCGAACCACCGACATGGTGCGCGGCGTGCTGGAGCGCACGCGTGGGGACGTCACCCTGGCATTGCGGCAGCACCAGCTCACGGAGGCGCTGTCGCGAGTTGAGCGACTGCGCCCGTCAGACGCGCCGGTCGACTGACCGCGTCTTCGCCTGCGCGGACCGTGTTCGTGTAACCCGAGGGTAGGACGGCGGTCGGAGGACGCGGAGATGCGTTTCGTTCACGCATTGGCCGCACCGGAACGGTGGAGGCTAGATTGAACCCCCTGGAGGATCTATTCGCCCACCACGCGTGGGCCACCCGTAGGCTGCTCGATCACTGCGCCGGACTAACGCCCCAGACGCTGCAGGCCAGCGCGCCCGGGACGTACGGTTCGATCCTGGCAACGCTGCTGCACCTGGTGTCGGCCGACCAGCGCTATCTCGAACTTCTGACGGGCGAGGTCGACGAGCCGCGCGTTCGCGAGGGGATGGAGCCGACGTTCGAAGTGCTGGCGTCGCACTTCGCGAGACAGACGGAGCGCTGGCGGCGCGTGATAACACGGGTGGACCAGATCGATGTGACGCTTCCCGCGCGCGGTGCCTGGCCGGAGATGCAACATGCCGGCAACCTGCTGATCGTGCAGGCCATCAATCACGGTAATGACCACCGGACCCAGGTGTGCACGATCCTCGGCGCGCTCGGTCTCAAGGTGCCGAGCCTCGACGGATGGTCCTACTGGCGTGCCACCCAGCTGTGAACCCAGGACTCTGCGGATCCTGCCGGCACGCCCGGCGGATCCAGGGGACGCGCTCGTCGTTCTGGATGTGTGGTCTGTCCCGGGTCGACGCGCGGTACCCGCGCTACCCTCGACTGCCGATATTGGTTTGTGACGGCTTCGAGCCGGCGATCGATCCGCCGCGCGGGGATTCTGGCGCGCGTGGCGTGGGACACGAACCACCCCGGTCGTAACAGTCCCCCGATCGTGGTCGCGCGCTCTCGCCGGGATCCCGCAGCCGGGGCCGCCGTTGATCCGGTCCGGACGTCGGGTGCCGAGTCACGCCGTGCCCGTAGGCCGGAAGTACTCTTCATGCCTGCCGCGCTGTGGGGCAGACTGATGCCACGAAACGGAGCGAGTTCTGCATGTGGCGAGGATCTCGCGGAATCCCGAGCAATCAGATTTCCGGCCATCGCGTCGGCATGGTGTAGCTCGGCAGGCCGGCTCCGCGTCCAAGTCGGGTGGAAGTAAGTGCCGACGATCGTCGGGCGACGGGAAAGGTTCGATCGACCAACGAGCGGCGCTCGATCCGGCGCCGCCCAGGAACGGGACGCTCTTCGGACGAGGCTGTCGACGCGAGGAGAAGCCATGGGCCCGAAGAATCTGGATGCCCTGGACATCTTCGAACTTTCGTCGAGCACGTCGAACGACGCGAGCTGGGTCGGTGGGTGGTTTGCCTTCGGTGGCCGGGGTGCCGAGGCGTCCGCGTCCATCTACTTCGCGATGCCTTCCGGCAAGCGGCTCGGCCGCCACACCGACACCGCGGAGGAAACCCAGTTCATCCTGTCAGGGAGCGGGGAACTGCTGCTGGATGCCGGCAGCCGTCCCGTGCGTGCCGGAGACGTGGTAGTGCTGACCAAGGGCACCGCCCATGATCTCCGCAACACCGGTTCTGACGACCTGCGCGTCGTCGCCTTCTTCGCCGCGCCGCGAGTTGAGCAGCACTGGAGCGACGAGGTGTGGCAGCCGGGGAACCTCACGTCCACGGGCTCGCCGAATCGCTGACCGGATCCCCGAACTCGAGGTTCGGCTCAGCGGTCGGTTGAGTGCGGTCTCCGACGCAGCCGGGTGCCCCTGGGGGCGCGACGGCGCATCGCGGAGTCGGTGTCGCAGGCGTCGGCGACCCAGAGCGCTGCTCGAGGTGCGCCGGCCGGCTGCCACTCGACCCACGACCCTCGCGTACCACTGAGATCGCGCGGAGCCGGCGGCACGGCATCACCCGGGCGCGCCGGCGGAGGACACTCCCTCCAACCCAATGCTTGATTCCTCGTGCGGCGTGACGCTTGCGACGCCTGTGGCCTGTTTGCTAGCGTTGCGGGACAGTGGGCGGCCGGCATGCGGTCGCGCGTCGCCAGGGAACCGAGATGCCGAGACCGCTGATCCGCATGCTTATCGCCGCCGCATTGATCCTGATGGTCGTGGCCGTGCTGCTATCACGACGTCTCTTCACCTCACCGCGTCCAACCTATCCGGCCGCGGTCGTGCTCAGCACGCCTGCTACCGTGCTCGCGAGCCCGATCGCGACCGATCCCAACTCGGCCGTGACGCTCGGAGAGCAGTTCGAGCGTGACGGCGACTACACCGGGGCGCTCGCGCAGTTGCAGCCGTACGTCGGACGTGGCGGTCCGGCGACGGACGCCGATGTGCGGTTCGTCCTGGCCCGCGTCCTGCTCGAGGCGGGGCGTGAAGTGGACGCACGCGCCGCCTCGCAGACCGTGCGCACTCTCTACCCCGCAAGTCGCCAGGCGGATCTCGCGCAGTTCCTCCTCGGTGAGGCGCAGGAGCGCCTGGGCGACCACGCGGCGGCCATCGCCGACTATCGCGCCTTCGATGTGCGTCATCCGGAGCTCGACGCCTACGTGCAGCTGCAGATCGCGGGCAGTCTGAAGGCAGAGAACCAGCTCGGCCAGGCTCAGACTATCGCCGACGCCGTGGCGGGCAACGCCCCGATTCCGGCGGTGGCGCTCGACGCGCTCGACACTATTCGGGCCATCCAGACCGTCCGAGGCGATTTCCACGGTTACCTCGCCACGACGGACCGCCTCCTGGCAACCGCAACCGACCCGAGCTACCGCACGCAGCTGACGTTTGAGCGCGGCTGGGCCGAGCAGGCCATTCAAGATCAACCGGCCGCGGTTGCCGACTTCCGCACCGTCATCGTGACGGCGCCAACCAGCTCGTTCGCGCCGCGCGCTCTGACCGGACTTGTCCAGCTCAACGCGACCGGCGCCATCACGCCGGAGCAGCAGGGAATCGTGCTGTACGACGACGGGCAGTACAATACGGCCATCGGCATCTTCAGCAGCGCGATTCAGGCCAATCCCCGGAGCGACACCGCCTGGTACTACCGCGCACTCTGCCGGCTCAAGAACGGCGACGACGCCGGGGCTGAGGCGGATCTGCAGGGTCTGTCACAGGGATTTCCGGACAGCCAATACGTGCCCGCGGCACTCTATCGTGCCGGGCGCCTCCAGGAGGACGCCGGGCAGCTCAACGATGCCCAGGCCACCTATCAGACTCTCGTCGAGCAGTACGGCTCCGCGCCCGAGGCGATCGACGGGAGGTTCCGTTTGGGGTTCATCGAGTACCTGAAGGGCGGCTACCCGGCAGCCGAGCGCGCCTGGTCACCGGCAGGGCTGTTGGGATCCGACGCGGCCCGCGCGGATTTCTGGCTGGCTAAGGCACGCCTCGCCGCCGGAGACCGGAAGGGAGCGCAGACGGCGCTGATGGCGGCCGTCGGCGCCGACCCCGACGGGTACTACGGGCTACGCGCGCAAGACCTCATGGGCGGCGACACCGCCGCCACGCCGATCATCGCGACCCCGCCGCCGGTGCCGTCCGCCTGGGGCTCACCGTCCGCGTCTCCCGTGCCTGGCCCAGCCCCGGCGTCCTGGTACGCGGTGCAGGGCACAGACGCCTCCTCAGCGCTGACAGCCACGCAGGCTGACGCGGGGTACCGGCGAGTGTCATCCCTGTTCGACCTTGGACTGCGGTCCAGCGCGGTCGACGAGCTGACGGCGCTGTCGTCGCGGGACAAGGGCGATCCGGCGGCGCTGGCAGCGCTGGCGACGCTCCTCACCGACCGCGGCGAGCTGCGCAGCGCATACCCGATCGGGCGCATGGCCATCACGGCGTCCCGTGCGCGCTCGCTGCCGGTTCCACCGCAGATCGTGGCGCTGGCGTATCCCCTGCCGTACGCCTCCGAGGTTGGGACATCCGCCGGCACGCGCGGAGTGGACCCGTTCCTCCTGCTGGCTCTGATGCGCCAGGAGAGCGGCTACATCCCAAGCGCGCAGTCACCGGCGGGGGCGCTGGGCCTGACCCAGGTGATGCCGGACACCGGCCGGAGTATCGCCAACGCACTGGGAGTCACGACCTTTCAGCCCGGTCAGTTGCTTCAGCCCGCGGTGAGCATCGATTTCGGTGCGTTCTATCTGTCCGATCAGCTCAAGCACTACCGAGGCCAGCTCTTTCCGGCTATCGCCGCGTACAACGCGGGCGATGGCGCCGTGGACGCGTGGTTGAAACAACCCGGGGCGGCGGATCCCGACGTCTTCGCTGAGCTGATCCCCTACCCGGAGACTCACGACTACTTGCAGATCGTCTTCTCGAACTACCTTCACTACCTTCGGGCCTACCGGGCGTCGGCTCCGTAGCGCCCCGCGCCGCCGGGTCATCGTGTGTCGTCGTCGACGGCGAGCACCGGGTCCCAACGTGTATCATCACAGACCCGCGCTGCGGTGCCAGACGGATGTCCGGCCATCAACGTGGAGGCGGCCGCATGGCGCCCGACCCGGCAATTGGATTCGACTTCGGCACGTCGAACTCGGCCATTGCGGTCGTGGAGGCCGGCAGCGATTTGCCGCGACTGCTGCACCTCGACCCAGCCCAACCGAGCTCGACGCTGGTGCCCACGGCGCTCTACTTCCGGCCGGACGGCTCGCTCCACATTGGCCAGGATGCCATCGAGACGTACGCGCGGCTGGAGGCCGGACGAACCATCGTCCGAGAACGACGTGCCACGGCCGAGGAGATCGAGACGGTCTTTGGCCGGGAGCGGGTGGTCACCGAGGTCGACGTAAGCCAGCCCGGTCGCCTCTTTCAGTCGATCAAGCGCTCGCTGGCCGACGCCAGCTTCCGGGGCACGGACGTGTTCGGCCACTTCTCCACGATGGAGGCCCTGGTCGCCGCCTTTGCCGGAGAGATGCGCCGCCGCGCCGAGGCCGCGCTGGATCGTCCGATCGAACGCGCCATGGTTGGGCGTCCGGTGCACTGGTCGACGACGGCGGCAGGCGACGCGCTGGCCCTGGAGCGGATGAA
>DATKRJ010000503.1:0-2340 GCA_035532355.1 Thermomicrobiaceae bacterium
GATTGCGGTTGGCCGCGAGATCGCCCGGGGTGACCGGATAGTCGGAATGGCGGCCTCGCAGGCAGAGCTGGTGCACCGTGGCGTGGTCTACGACGTCGACGTTGACACCGGCCATGCCGAGTCTCTCGACTGCGCCCGCGCCATCGCCGCGCGCCTGGCCTGACGATCCCCGGGCACGTCTCTCCGGTTGTCCGTGGACAGGGCGACGCCGTCTACCGTCAACGACCCCGGTCGACCGCGGCGAGGCACGGGGATCCGTGAGGATGCCACCGTGGCAGACGCGCCATCCCTCGGCGGTGCCGCTCAGCTTGTGAACTCGCGCAGCCGGATCGGCCGCGCGCCGCTCCGGTTGCCAATCCGGCAACGTGCGGGCGCGAACCCGGCCGGCGATCCCGCCGCCGCGGCGTCAGCCCCGGTTGCCGATTCCGGCAAGGACCTGCCTCGCCGCGTGCGGCGCCTGGTCGTCGGGCAGGCTCGGGCGCCGCGGCAGTAGCCGCAGTTGCCGAATCCGGCAGCGGCGGCCGCCAGGATCATGAACTCGCCGAGGAACACGGCCCAGATCACCCAGTCGGCGTCGCTCAGCAGGGCGCTGCTGACACCCCCAGTGGGCACTGGGGCAGCGAACACCAGCGGCCCGCTGTCCACCTGGTCTAGACGCTGCAGACCGGAGACGAAAGCAACCCGTCTACACGCTCTGACGAAACCCTTGCTCAATCGAGGTGATGTGCTCGGCTGCATGCCCCGCTCTCCCGGCAAACAGGTCGCCGGCGGCCTGGTCACCAATGACCGTGGGCACCGGAGCGGCCAGCTGATCGTCGGTGAACTGGCGCAGGAGGTCCAATGTTTCCTGCCGTGCCTCCAGGAAATCCGCTGCCAGCAGCTCCAGCGTGTCATCATGGTGCGCGTTCACGGAGGTTTGATTGATGCTGGCGACGGCCAGTTCCAGCTGCTGCTGCTCCTCCAGAGTCAGCGCGTCCCAGTCGCCCAGCGTGCCCGGCAGTGACATTCCCGCCGGGTATTGCAGGCGTAAGAGCACGTCTCGAGGCTCGCCAGCGAGGGTACGGCGCAGCAAGTGCTGGATGTTGCGCTCGCTTTTCACCAGGTGAGCAAGATGATCCTTGGCGCGCCACGGGGCTGCTCCGGGAACGTCACTCGCCGTTGCCGGGCGCTCCAGGTCTTCCGGGCTCAGCCCTTGAAAGAATGCCATGACCTGCGTCCGCGACGCCGCAAGGGTATCCAGAATCTCGGCGCGAGTTGCCATGATTCCTCCCCGAGAAACGAGTGGGAAGCACAGGGCGTGTCCAGACGACTCCGCCAGGCCTCGAGACGATAGGCAATAGGTACGGCCTACGCCTACTCGAACAATACAGCGGCACCGACCACGACTTCGCGTCAGGGTCACGCTGGTTGAGCTCGAGGTGGTTTCCCTCGGTGTCGCGCACAGACGCGAGATAGCCCACGCCAGGCACCGAGCCCGCCGCCGCGGCGCGACGCCCGGTTGCCGAATCCGGCAAGACCGCCGCGCACGTGCCCCGGCCGGCGCGCCACGAACCAGATCAGCGCCGGCGGCGCCGTGGGTGACCGCTAAACCCGTCGCGCTCATCGTCGCTCTCAGCGCTCGTCCGCCCGCGCGCTCGACGCGTGCTCGTCCCGGCGCGACTGGTCGGGAGGCCGGGGCGTCGGCAATTGCCAATCGCGCCGGACCGCCACCATGCGCAGCCCGAAGCAGAGTAGCGCGCCCGCGATCGTCGTGGCCACGGCCGGGAAGGGCAGTCGGTCACCGATCACCACCACGGCCGCGCCGGCCAGCGCGGCCACGGCGTAGAGCTCCGAGCGCAAGACGGTGGGCACCTCCGACACCAGCACATCGCGCAGCATACCCCCGCCGATGCCGGTCAGCACGCCGAGCAACACCGCGGCCACCGGGTTGACGTGATAGCCGAGGGCCTTCTGCGCGCCGGACACCGCGAACAGGGCCAGCCCAGCGCCGTCGAACACCAGCACCGCGCTCCGCAGCCGGTGGATGAGCGGCGACCAGGAGAACGTGATCAGCCCCGCCCCGAGGGCCACCACGATGTAGCGCCAGTCGCTGATGGCGGGCGGCGGCACCGCGCCGAGCAGCAGGTCGCGGGTCATCCCGCCGGCAGTGGCCGCCGCGAACGCGAGCACGAGCACCCCGAAGATATCGAGCTGCTTGCGGACGCCCACCATCGCGCCGCTGAGCGCGAAGACGAAGGTGCCACTCAGATCGAGCACGAGCAGCAGCGTGCTCACCACCATCCCCCCGTCGTGCGCAGCCGGTGTGACGACCGAAGCTCGGCCCCTGGGCACCGGCGGGCC
>DATKRJ010000504.1:0-4502 GCA_035532355.1 Thermomicrobiaceae bacterium
CTGGTCACGCCCGGCACCGTGCTCCGGTGGCACCGCCGCCTGGTCACCCGGAAGCGGACCTGCCCGAACCGGACGGGACGGCCGCCGGCCAGCGCCGGGATCACCGCTCTCATCGAGCGGCTCGCCACCGAGAATCACGGCCGGGGGTATCAGCGGATCCAGGGTGAGCTGCTCAAGCTCGGCCACCGGGCCAGCGCGTCCACGATCCGCCGGGTCCTCAAGGCGCTGCGGATCCCGCCGGCTCCCGGGCGACACGCCGATACGACCTGGCGGCAGTTCCCGCACTCCCGGGCCGCGACGATGCTGGCCGCCGACTTCTTTCACGCGGACTGCGCAGTGACGCTCCGCCGCTTGTACCGCTTGCTCGTGATGGAGGCCGGCAGCCGCAATGTGCACATCCTCGGGATGACCGCACATCCGGATGGGCCGGGCAATTCACCGAGTCGTTTGACGCGGTCCTGGCCAGCGCCGGTATCGAGGCGGTGAAGATCCCGCCCCGGAGTGGGCGACGATGCCCGCGCCGTACTCCGAGCACGTGATTGAAGAGACAGCTTGGCTGGCGACCTCCGACGCCGACGGGCAGCGCCGGGACGCCTGTGTCTCCTGCTCCGTCTAGCCCGCGCAGCCGATCGGAGGACGTCGTGGAGCCGGCGCCGATGCGAGCCGTCAACTGGAACCAGGTCGAGGACGAGGTCGACGCCGAGGTGTGGCATCGGCTCACGTCGAACTTCTGGCTTCCCGAGCGTGTTCCGCTCAGCGCGGACATGGCGTCGTGGCGGTCACTCACGAGGGACGTACAGAGAACGCTGGTCAAGGTGTTCGCCGGCCTGACGCTGCTCGACACGGTGCAGAGCACGCTCGGTGCAGTCAGCCTCATGGCGGACGCAGTCACCCAGCATGAAGAGGCCGTGTACACGAACATGGCCTTCATGGAGTCCGTGCACGCGAAGTCGTACAGCTCGATCTTCTCGACCTTCTGCACGCGCGCTGAGATCGACGACGCGTTCGAGTGGTCACTGCAGAACGTCTACCTGCAGCGCAAGGCGGCGATGATCAGTTCGTGCTACGACGGTATCGACCCGCTGCAGCGGAAGGCGGCGAGCGTTCTCCTCGAATCGTTCCTGTTCTACTCCGGGTTCTTCCTCCCGCTGCACCTGAGTGCGCGCGGGCAGATGCCGAACACGGCGGATCTGATTCGGCTGATCATCCGTGACGAAGCCGTGCACGGCCTCTACGTCGGATACAAGTTCCAGCAGAGCATTGCGAGATGTGACTCCAGCGTCAGGCAGGACGTTGACGCGTGGACGCGGCAGCTGTTCGAGCGGCTGTACACCAACGAGGCCACCTACACCGCCGAGATGTACGACTGCCTGGGCCTGACCGTTAGTGTCGTGCCGTTTCTTCAGTACAACGCAAACCGCGCCTTCCGGCAGCTCGGCTTCGATCCGCCCTTCGAGGAGGCCGCATCGCATGTCGATGCTTCGCTGCTGGCGTCGCTCACACCCAATTCGGACGAGAACCACGACTTCTTCTCCGGTGGCGGCTCCTCCTACGTTATTGCGCGTGCCGAGCCAACGCTCGACGAAGACTGGCTGCTCGCGTGACGGCGAAGCGTATGGGGGCCCGCATGGCCTCGGTTGACGGCCTCGCCGGGGTGACCGCGGGTCGCGCAGACACGGTACGGCTCGCGGTCCGCGTGACCGGGATCGTGCAGGGTGTTGGCTATCGGCCATTCGTGTTCCAACTCGCCGAGCTACTCGTGCTGCGCGGTCTTGTCGGCAACGACCAGGACGGCGTCTTCATCCAGGTCGAGGGCCGGCCGCACCAGGTCGACGACTTCGTCGCGCGGCTTCGTTCGGACGCCCCGCCGCTCGCGAAGGTCGACGGCGTCGTCGTACAGTCGATGCCTGTGGCACCGAGCGAACGGGGATTTCGCATCGTCGCCAGCTCGTCGGATCACCCGGCGACGACTGCCCGCGTCTCGCCTGACACGGCCACCTGCGATGCCTGCCTCGCGGAGACGCGGGATGCCGCGGATCGTCGGTTCGGCTATCCGTTCACGAACTGTACGAATTGCGGTCCGCGTTTCACGATCGTCGAGCGGGTTCCCTACGACCGTGTCAACACCGCGATGCGCGACTTCATCCTGTGCGAGGAGTGCTCGGCGGAATACCACGACCCACGCGACCGGCGCTTCCACGCGCAGCCGAACGCGTGCCCCGTGTGTGGACCGCGCCTTCGCTTGATTCCCGGCGACGGGTCGGCTGGCGTCGTCGTAGACGACTGGGCGCCGATCGATTCGGCGGCCAGGCTGATCCACGACGGGCATCTCGTGGCGGTCAAGGGACTCGGTGGCTTCCATCTCTGCTGCGATGCCACGAACGCGGCGAGCGTGCGCCGACTCAGGGAATGCAAGGGGCGGGACGCCAAGGCTCTCGCGATCATGGTGCGTGACGCGGAGGCAGCGGCGACCGTATGCGAGCTCGACCCGCCCGCGCTGGAGTGGCTGATGTCGCACTCGCGACCGATCGTACTCGCCAGGCGACGGGGTTCACCCGTCGACGAGCAGATCTCGCCGGACAACGACATGCTCGGCGTGATGCTGCCCTACACCCCGCTCCACCACATGCTGATGGACGCGTGCATTACTCAGGCAGAAGCCGGTCGCGTGGTGGCTCTGGTCCTCACGAGTGCGAACGATACCGATGAGCCGATGTTGTACCGCGACGACGAGGCGTCCCGGCGCCTGCTGCCCAAGGTCGCCGCGTTGCTCACGCACGACCGGCCGATCATCAACCGCTGCGACGACTCCGTCGTGCTTTCGCGCGGGGGGTACACGCAGGCCGTGCGCCGAGCTCGTGGACTGGCGCCCGCGCCGATACCGATTCCGGTCCAGTCGCCGCGTCCGATCTTAGCCTGCGGCCCGCGCACGAAGAACACGTTCGCTCTCGCGCAGAACGATCAAGTGATCGTCAGCCACCACATCGGAAATCTGGGACTCGCCAGCGCGCTCGAGTCGTACGAACGTTCGGTATCGCAGTACTGTTTGATTTTCCAGGTCGCACCCGAGGTTCTCGCGCACGACATGCATCCTGGTTACGAGTCGACGCAGTGGGCCCTGCGGCAGCGTCTCCCTCGCTTTCCCGTGCAGCACCACGAAGCGCATATCGCCAGCGTGTTGGCGGAGCATGGCGTCACCACGCCGGTCATCGGCGTCGCCGCCGACGGCTCGGGATACGGGACCGACGGCACCGTCTGGGGTGGCGAGGTGTTCGTCGGCGATCTCGGCCACTTCGACCGCGTCGCGCACCTCGAGCCGGTGCCGATGCCCGGAGGCGAGCGCGCGGTCGTGGAACCATGGCGGATGGCGTCGTCGTACGCCTGGGCAGCGCTCGGCGACGGTTTCGTCGACCGGAGACTCCCCGTCGTCGATCTTGAGCAGTTCGACCAGTGGCCCGTGCTGCAGCGCATGATCGAGCGGAACGTCAACTCGCCCGGCCAGCCGCCACAGCAGCGGGCGGCCTCCGTCGCGGTCCTGGACGCTCGCGGCGGTGACCACCACGCACAGCAGGAGCCCCGTTACGTCGACGGCAATATGCCTTTTCCTGCCCTCGATTTTCTTCCCCGCATCGTATCCGCGGCTGGCCTTGCCGACGGTGTCAGCGCCCTTGACTGACTGGGAGTCGATGCACGCCGCGGTCGGGGCCGGGCTGCGGCCGGCCAGGACGCGGACGGCCTCGCGCAGCTGGTCGTGCAGCCGCCGGGTCGCGCCGCTGGCCTGCCAGGCCCGCACGTAGTGGTACACCGTCCGCCAGTGCGGCAGGTCACCGGGCAGCGCCCGCCACACCGGCCCGTTGTGCACCAGGTAACGGATCGCGTCGACGATGCCCCGGCGGCAGTAGATCCCCGGTGAGCCGCCCTTCCCCAGAGTCCAGCCCGGCGCTGGCAGCAGCGGCTCGATGACCGCCCACTCCGCGTCGCTCATGTCCGAGGGGTACCGGCGTGGCCTGCGGCTGCGGCTGACCCCGCCAGGGCAGCACCGGCACGCCACCCCGGCAGCCGCCGGCAAGGAACCTGATGAGGATGCGGACGCAGGCGGAACAAGGTACAACGGCATGGAGGCTCCTGGGCGCTGCACAACCGGGTTTCGACACCCGTGCAGATACCAGGGGCCTCCTCGCTGATCACGCAGGCACGCTGGCCAGAGCGACGAAGATCAGAAAACGTTATGAACCAGGCTCAACCAGGAGTTGTTAAACAGGCTCTAAGATACGCTGCGGCCTCCTGTTAGACAGGCGGGGTAGGGCGTGCGTAGCGCCTGTTATGCGCGCGCTCTTGATGCGTAACTTCGCTTCCTCGCAACTATTATGCGCGCGCCTGAGTAGTTCATGCGCATAGCCGCGAGCTGCGTGCTCACGTCGAACATCTGCGCGACTTGCTCATCTGTCAGATTGAGACGCGCGGCGCGTTCCGCCGCAGCGTATGGAATGAGCAGCTCTCCG
>DATKRJ010000505.1:0-5384 GCA_035532355.1 Thermomicrobiaceae bacterium
TCGGCGATGTTGCGGGTCACCAGCGTCAGGTCGTACTGCAGGGCCGTAGCTGCCACCATGAGGTCGAGCGCCCGTGCGCGCACGCGCCTGTCCTGGCGGCGCAGCTCCTCGCGCAGTTCCGCGCAGCGGCGGGCCACCGCACGGGAAAACGGCAGGATCGGAGTAGCCGCGAGCAACACCTCGAATCTGGCCTCGGCACGCTCGCGGTCGGGGCTCCGCAGGATTCCCTGGTACGCCTCCATGTAGCTGATAATGCTGACCGCGACGCCGACCGTGGCCAGCCGCGCGATGAGTGCGCCGACCTCCGGATGGTGCTCCATGTGGTCGATCAGGATATCGGTGTCGATGAGATAGGCCATGCGCTACGCCGGCCGACCGCGGCTGTCTTGCTCGCGCTGCCCGGCCAGATCCTCGAGGAGCCGGTCGCGGTCGACGCCCACCAGTGCATCGGCGCTCTGCCGCAATCCCGCGCGGACCCGCTCCGCGTCATACCCGGCCCAGATGTCGCGCTCCTCGGCCGGCAGCTCGATCCGAGTCAGGCGATAGCGCACGCCGCGCCGCTCCAGCTCGACGGCGGCCTCGCCCGCCTCGTCCAGGGCGCGATCGAGCGCGCTGCCCGGCTCGACGTGGATGGTCTTCGCCGTGTGAACCATCGGACACTCACCTCGCGGACGAACGTGTTGGGGCGCTCGCCGGTCGCCCGCCGCAAGCTTACCCGCAGTTTGGCCTCGACGTGGCCGGGTCAGCCGTGGGGTGCGGCGGCTCGCAGCAGTGCCAGCGTCTCGTCGAGCGTGTCCCGCGGGGTGATCGCCCGCACCACCACCTCATCGAGCACCCCGTCCCAGGCAGCCAGCTCGCTCCGGAGCCGCTCCGGCGTGCCCGCGGTGATCGCGGTGTCGATTGGCGACACCCCCATACGCACGAAGTGCTCGGCGTAGGCGGGGACCGCCCCGTAGCGCGCGGCCTCCTCGGCCAGCCGAATGGTGGCCGGTTCTCCCAGCGCGCAACGCACATAGGCGCTGAGGGTCGGCACAGAGCGCCCGGTATTCTGAGCGCCGCCCTTGACCCACTCCACGGCCTCGCGGGCGAAGTCGGGCGTGAGCCAGTTGAAGAGGACGCCGTCCGCCTCCGCGCCGGCCAGACGGGACATCTTCGGGCCGAGCGCGGCCACGAAGACGGAGACGTCGAGCGCGTCCTTCAGCGTGCGGACTCCCGCCCGCACCCGCCCCAGCGCGTAGGGTGCCGACCCGCTGCCGATACCGAGCAGCAGCCGGTCGAGCGGTAGCTCGAGCCCCGTGAGCGGCACCTGCCGGTCGTGTGCCTCGACCCGACCGCCGACGACGCCCTCGTGGTCGCCGGAGCGCTCGGCCCCGCGGATCTGGGCGATGATGCTGCCGGGACTTCGACGTGACAGCGGGATCACACCGACGCCGAGCTGGATCACGCTCGTCACCTGGGCCGCCTCGGCGAGCGCGGTCAACCCGTCTCCGTTGGGTGTGTCATTGACCCAGAACGAGTCGTAGCCCAGCGACTCGGCCTCACTCGCGGCCGCCCGCACGACCTCGGCCGGCACCGCCGCGGCGATCCCGAATCCACGCCTGGTTCCGACCATACCTGTCTCCGTTCGTGCTCCAACGGCTCCGGTTCCACCGGCCGCCGGCCTGTCAGCCGCCCTCACCGACGAGCGGCACATCGTCCTGCTCGATCACCACGTCCCCCGAGAAGGGCAGCAGGTGGTGCGAGCGGCGTGCCTTGGTCTCGAGATAGCCGCGGTTGTAGTCGTTGGGCGGAATGACGAGCGGTACGCGCTCGACGATTCGCACGCCGTGCCGCGCGAGATCCTCGATCTTGGCGGGGTTGTTCGTCAAGAGCCGGATCGAGCGCACGCCGAGGGTCGCGAGCATGCGGGCGGCGATGCCGTACTCGCGCTCGTCCTCGCGGAAGCCGAGCGCGAGGTTCGCGTCTACCGTGTCCATGCCCTCGTCCTGGAGCGCGTAGGCGCGGATCTTGTTGCTCAGCCCGATCCCGCGTCCCTCCTGGCGCAGGTAGAGCAGCACGCCGACCGGCTCGCCGCCGAGCAGGCGCAGCGACGACTCCAGCTGGTCGCGGCAGTCGCAGCGCAGCGAGCCGATGGCGTCGCCGGTCAGGCACTCGGAGTGCAGGCGGGCCAGCACCCCCGCGGCGCCGGCCACGTTCCCGCGCACGAAGGCGGCGTGCTCCTTGCCGTCGTCGGTCGCGAAGGCGACCGCGCGGAAGTCTCCGAAGCGGGTCGGCAGGGCCGCGTCGGCCACGATCGCGAGCGGCGCGGGCGGCCGAGCCGGACCGGCGGATTCGGTCGCTCGCCTGGCCGGGGTTCGATGTACTACCATTACCGGGTTCCTCTCGATCGCGCCGACCGCGCGAGGTTCTGTCGAGTACACTCGCCCCGTCGGTGCGGTGCTGGATATCGTGCGTTCGCTGACTGCCGGCGGGCGCATCCGCCGACGCAGCGGAGAACGTATGTCGATGACCGATCCCTCCTCGGTCCGCCAGCCCGCGGAGCTCTCCGGCCCCCGGGTCACCCTCGCGCCGCTGTCCGAGCAGCACCTCGACGCCGTACGCCGCTGGCGGTCCGATCCGGATGTCACCCGCTTTTGGATTACACAAGCCGTGCCATCAGCGGCGGACCTGGCGGTCTGGCTCGACGCCAACCGCCGTGCCGGTGCCCTCACCTGGGTGATTCTGGCCGGTGACGGCCGCCCGATCGGCTACACCAATCTCTTCGGCCGGGATCGGGCCAACCGGCACGCTGAGCTCTCCCTGATGATCGGTGACCGCGGCGAGTGGCGACGCGGCTACGCCCGGGAGACCCTGCGGGTTCTGCTCGGTCACGCCTTCACGCCGCTCTCCAGGGGCGGCCTCGGCCTGCACAAGATCGTGCTGAGCGTGTTCGCCGATAACGCGGCCGCGCGGCGGGCATATCAGGCCTGCGGCTTCCGGGAGGACGGGGTCCTGCGCGACGACATGTACCGTGACGGCGCCTGGCACGACCAGATCCTGATGAGCGTGCTGGAGACGGAGTTCGCGGAGATCGAGCGCGCGGTGGACGCCGGCTGACGCGGCGTACGGCCGCGCCCGGATGCCCCGACGCGCAACCTCCAGCCTTTCGGCGGACATTGACAGCCGCCGCGGCACCCGGGTATCGTCGGGTACGCCACCTCGGTATCGCCGGTCTCACCGAAAGACGGACGTTGCTGCTCAGGATCAGGGGGCCACACGTGTGCCGCACCGTACCTCCACTTCGGGCCATCAACCCCCGCGGGTCAACTCCACCGGCGGCCGCGACGGCGGTGATCCGCCGAAACCGTCTCTTACGGGTGTCGCGATGAGGGCGGACGACGCCACCCCGTACGTCGCCCCGGGCGGGAACGCGGTCCTGAGCCTCGAGCAGCATCGTGTGGAGCTAACCGGATACTGCTACCGGATGCTGGGCTCGGCGTTCGAGGCCGACGACGCCGTGCAGGAGACGCTGCTGCGGGCCTGGCGCGGGCTGGGGCGCTTCGAGGGACGGGCGTCACTGCGGACCTGGCTCTACCGCATCGCCACCAACGTGTGCCTGGACATGGCCCAGGCGACCCAGCGCCGGGCCCGGCCGATTGACCTCGGGCCCGCCGGCACGGCCGAGATGCCGCTCGGCGACCCGCTCCCTCAGGAGACCTGGGTCCTCCCGATTCCCGACGGCCGCGTGCTGGAGGACGGTGACCCCGCCGAGCTTGCGGTAGCGCGCGAGACGGTGCGGCTGGCCTTCGTGGCCGCGCTGCAGCAACTGCCGCCGCGGCAGCGCGCCGTGTTGATCCTGCGCGAGGTGCTGGACTGGCAGGCGAGCGAGGTGGCATCCCTGCTTGATACCACCGTCGCAGCGGTCAACAGCACCCTCCAGCGTGCCCGCACGTCCCTGGCCGCGCGGCCGGTCACGTCCACCGCGCCGCTATCCCCGCTCGACGACCGGCAGCACGCGCTGCTGGCCCGCTACGTCGCGGCGTTCGAGCAGTACGACCTCGACGCGCTCACGGCGCTGCTCCACGAGGAGGCGACCTGGTCGATGCCGCCGTTCCCGCTCTGGCTGCGCGGGCACCGCGACATCCGCCACTTCTGCCTGGGGCCCGGCATCGCCTGCCAGGGTTCACATCTGGTCCCCACGCTGGCGAACGGCTCGCCGGCCTTCGGACAGTACAAGCCCGTGGACGGCGGTGGCTACGCACCGTGGGCGCTGCAGGCCCTGGAGGTCTCAGCCGGGCAGATCACCGGGGTCTGCTTTTTCCTCGACACCGCGACGCTGTTCCCGCTCTTCGGATTGCCGTTGCGGCTCGACCGCTGACGCCGGCTCGAGCTCCACGACCTCGGACAGCCCCAGCAGCGCGAGCAGCTCGGAGAGCGCCGCGGGCGCGTGTCGCACGCGCAGCGCGCCGCCCGACTGCCGCGCGATGAACTGCAGCCGGACCAGCGCCTCCACGACTGCGACGTCCGCCCGAACGAGCGCCGCAAGGTCGCACAGCACGATCTCGCGCGGGGTGCGCTCCAGCGCCTCACGCAGGCACGCGCAGATGGCCGGGATCTCCCCACGCCCGACCGCGCCGCCGAGCGCCAGGACGAGCGCGTCCGGCTCGAGCAGAACCCGCACCGACGCAGCCACGCCGGATTCACGCCGACCATCCGCCACCGCGACCATCCCGTCACTCTATCCTGCTAGGGAGACGGAGCGGGAGCGTGGAACTCATCGCGCCCAAAGGACTACCCGAGCGACCTCGCCCCGGATCGGCGCCCGGCGACCGATGAGTTCGGCACGGCTACGTCGTCTACCCAGCGGAACGATCCCCCCGGCCACACCGGGGCACGGGCGGGCAGCGAAAGGAGAGCGGGAGACGGAACCGTATGGACCGGTAGCGCTTAGATGGCTCGCGACCATTTAGAGGCGCTGTGCCGATGGATGCCGGGCGCCGGCACCGAATGACCTGAAGGAGTAGCGAGATGCGGAAGATCGTGGCGGGCCTGTTCATGTCGCTCGACGGCGTCGTCGAGTCACCGAACCTCTGGGTCGTCCCGTTCTTCAACGATGAGGTGGGGCAGGCCGTCCACGAGAGCATGGACGCGGCGGACACGGTGCTGCTCGGCCGGCGCACATACGAGGAATGGGCCGGGTACTGGCCCGGCAAGACCGCCCAGGACGATCCATTCGCCGACTACATCAACAACACGCCCAAGTTCGTGGTCTCCAGCACGCTGACGTCGGTCAGCTGGCAGAACACCACGCTGCTCTCGACCGACGTCGCCGGCGAACTGGCCAGATTGAAGCAGCAGCCGGGCAAGAACATCGCCATCTCGGGCAGCGGCACCCTGGTGCGCAC
>DATKRJ010000506.1:0-18635 GCA_035532355.1 Thermomicrobiaceae bacterium
CACGGAAACCTCGAGTCCCTCAACGGCGCGCTGGCGATCGCCTACGCGATCCGGCTGCTCGTCACCGACGCGGTGCCGCCCGAAGTGTTGATCGACGAGGTCGCGGCGTTCATCGAGGAGGACCGGGTGGCGCGCCGACTCAGGGTCGCGGCCGCGCTCGCGCGCCACCGAGATGACCGGGCACGCGACCGCCGCAATCTCGCGGAGATCGGGACGACGTGCGATGTCGCTGAGTGCGTGCCGGCGGCTCTCTACGCCTTCGTGACACACGCAGACGACTTTGCGGAAGCGGTGCTGGCCGGCATCAATGGGGGCGGCGACACCGACACGATTGGAGCGCTCGTCGGGGCGCTGGCGGGCGCCCACCTCGGGGCCTCGGCGATTCCGACGCAATGGGTCGAGGGCCTGGAAGGGCGGATGTACATCCTGGTAGCCGGGCCCGGCCTGTACCGCCTCGCACTGACTCGAGCGGGACTCGTGCTGCAGTTGCGACAGCCCGAATGACAACCGGTTCGCCGCTGGCCGTGGTGTTTGACCTCGACGGGCTGCTGGTGGACAGCGAGCCCGTGCAGATCGCCGCCTGGGAGGCCTTCCTCGCCGAACTCGGCCACTCACTCGACCGCGCCCTCCTGGCGGAGATGTTCGGCCTGCGCATCTGGGACAGCGCCCGGTTGGTCGTCGAACGGCTCGTACTGGACCTCACCGTTGACGCGGTCGTGCAGCGGCGGGACGAGCTCTTCTTTGCGTCACTCCCTGGCCGGTTGATCGCGATGCCCGGCGCGATCGAGATCGTGGCGGAGTTACGAGGCCGAGGTGTCCCCCTGGCACTGGCGACGTCCGGGCACCGGCGGTACGTGGACGTGGCGCTCGACGAGATCGGCCTGGCCGGCGCGTTCGACGTCGAGGTCACCGGGGATGCGGTGGCGCGCGGCAAGCCCGCCCCCGATATCTACCTCAGTGCCGCGAAGCGGCTGGGCGTCGAACCCGGCGCCTGCGTCGCGCTCGAAGACGCGCCGCTCGGCGTTGCGTCGGCCAAGTCCGCCGGCATGCGCTGCCTGGCAGTTCCGAACAGCATGACCGCCGGCCTACCGGGGCTCGAAGCGGCCGACGCCGTCCTGGAATCGCTGTCCGACGTCGTACCGTGGCTGGTCTCGGTCGGGTCGCTGGCGGAGGTCGCATCGCGCGACTCGTCGCAAACCTCCCACTCCGACGGCTGACGGCAATGGCCCACACGATTAGCACTCAGGGCGATCGAGTGCCAGTTCTGGTTGCCTCCGGCGGCCGCGATGATATACTGTGAGGCACGACCGGTGCCCGGGGATTCCCCGGGCACGAGGCTGCCAAGCCCCGAATTCGGGCTACCGTCCCGTCGACATTGGCCTGGCTGACGATGAGCACGAAGCGCGACTACTATGAGGTCCTCGGCGTCGCCCGGAGCGCAAACTCCGATGAGCTCCGGCGTGCCTACCGGCGGCTGGCCCGCCAGCACCATCCCGACGTCGACAAGACGGAGGGTGCCGAAGAGCGATTCAAGGAAATCAACGAAGCCTATGAGGTGCTGAACGACGAACAGCGCCGCGCGGCGTACGACCGATTCGGCCATGCTGGGCTGGGCGGCTTCAACGGCGGCGGGGGCAGCGATCCGTTCGGCTTCACCGGTTCGCCTTTCGCCGACCTCTTCGAGTCGTTCTTCGGCGGCAGCGGCCGCTCTTACCGGGGTTCGACACGCGGCTCGGACGTCGAGGCCAGCGTCGAGCTGTCGTTCGAGGAGGCCGTCTTCGGCGCCGAGAAGGACGTCGAGGTCACCCGCCTCGAACTATGTGACTCCTGTCGTGGTACCCGTATGCGAGACGGCGCGCAGGCGCCGGTCTGCAACATCTGCGGCGGAAGCGGGGAGGTGCGGCGTGTCCAGCACACCATCCTCGGGCAGTTCGTTACCGCGGCGCCCTGCGAGCACTGCGGCGGCGAGGGCCGGGTGATCTCGGACCCCTGCCCGACCTGCCGGGGTCGCGGTCGTATCTCGCGCACGCGGACCATCACCGTGACCATCCCGGCTGGAGTTGACGGTGAATCGACGCTGCGGCTCACCGGCCAGGGCGAGCACGTCCCGGGCGGGACGCCCGGCAACCTCTACGTCCGCATCCGCGTGCGTCCACATGCCTACTTCTCACGCCACGGCAAGCAGATCCACCTCGATCTGCCGCTCAACGTCGTGCAGGCCACACTGGGGACCGACCTCGACGTGCCGACCGTTGATGGGCCGGCCCCATTGAAGATCCCGACCGGCACGCAGTCGGGTCAGCAGTTTCGCCTGCGCGACAAGGGAGTGCCGGATGTACGTGGCGGATCGCGGGGCGACGAGATCGTGACCGTGCACGTGCTCACGCCCACGGAGCTGACACCCGAGCAGCGGGAGCTCTTCCGGCGGCTGGGTGAGACGATGAGCGCGCCTGACCTGCAGGACGGCCGCCATCGCGGGCTCTTCGACAAGATCAAAGACGCGCTGGGCGTCTGATCGCGCATCGCGCTCCCTCTCTCACACGAACCTCAGGGCCGGTAGTGGCGGACTGCCATGCCCAGTGCGGGCGGGAGCCTCCGTCCCCGCGTCACGCGCCGGGCAGGTGGGCACCGTTGCCGTCAGCGCGTTCCGTGCGGCATGCGACGTGCGTACGGACGCCGGACCCCGCGCGAACGAGGTCACGGGAGGTAAGCCGGAGAGATGGCGACGATATCTGACGTCGCGAAAGTGCGGCGTGAGCGTGGATCCCTGTCGCGTCGGGACACGCTCGGCACGGGCGTGCGGCTGGCGAGCGCGTGGGCGCGTGTTTGGGCCCAGCCGCAATGGGCCGGTCTCCTGGCCCTCCTGATCTATGGAGCGGTGGCCGAGATCCACCGGCCGCTCCTGGTGGCCACCTCTGCCGCCTACTACAACTACTTGGCGGATGCGTTCCTGCACGGGCAGCTGTGGCTGCGACAGGTACCGCCCCAGACGCTGGACCTGGTGCTGTACCACGGGCACTACTCGCTCTACTGGGGACCCCTGCCATCGCTCCTGCTGCTGCCGTTGGTGGCGCTGTTCGGGGTGGGCTTCAGCGATGTGCTGACGACGGCGGTGGTCGGGGCGCTCAACGTGGCGCTGGTGGCGGCCATCCTGCAGGCGGCCACGGCCCGGCGGGTGGTGCGCCTGACGCGGCGGCAGCGGGGGTTGCTGGTGCTGTTCTTCGCGCTGGGGACGGTGCAGCTGCCGCTGGCCCCGCAGGGGCGGGTGTGGGCGATCGACCAGTTGGTGGGGTTCGCCTGCGTGGCGCTGGCCTACCTGGCGGCGCTACGGTACCGGGGGTGGTGGGCGTTCGGGCTGACGGGGGTGGCGCTGGCGGGGGCGGTGCTGACGCGGGACCACCTGGTGCTGGCGGGGGTGTGGCCGGCGTGGTACCTGGCGCGTGAGCACTGGGGATGGCGCTGGCGGGGGCTGCTGGCGCGGCTGGGGACGGCGGCGGCGCCGATCGTGGGGGCGGTGGGGCTGCTGGGGGGGTACGACTGGCTGCGCTTCGGCAACGCGCTCAACAACGGGATCCCGTACCACCAGATGAACGTGGCGTTCCGGGCGGACTACGCGCGCTACGGGTTCTTCAGCCTGCATTATGTGCCGATCAACCTCTATTACCAGTACGTGTTCTACCCGTTGCCGTTGCGGCCGGAGTCGACCATGGGCGGGAGCCTGCTGCTGATGAGCCCGGTGTTCGTGCTGGCGGGAGTGGGAGTGGTGCGGGGCTGGCGGCAGGGGTCGACGTGGGCGCTGGTGAGCTCGATCGTGCTGGTGAACCTCCCGATCCTGCTGTTGATGGGGACGGGGTGGATGCAGTACGGGCCGCGCTACACGCTGGACTTCACGGTGCCGCTGCTGCTGCTGACCGCTTTGGGAGTCCGCCGCGTCCCCCACTGGACCCTGGCGCTGCTAACCGTGGTGTCGATAGCTCAGTTCTCGGGCAGCGCGCTGCCATACCTCCACCTCGTGTCCTGGCTGCGCTGATCCAGCTGGGATGCGGACTCCACTCCCTCGGGCGTGCTACTTGGCTGGGCGCGGAGTCGTGGCGCTTTCCGGCAATGGCAGTTCGCGGCGGCGGTGCGACACCGCGTAGCCCAGGCACTCGACGATGCAGTGAGCGGCGTACGGGATGCCGTTGACCCGGCAGATCTCGTCGCCGTAGAAGGTCGGGATCGGGACCTCCTGGATACGGTAGCCGCGCTGAATGAACTCGAGGATGATCTGCGTGTCGAAGTGCCAGTTGGCCGTCAGTTGCGCGAGGGGAATGGAGCGTAACGCGGCAACCGAATAGGCGCGATAGCCTGAGTGGAATTCGCTCAGGCAGGTACCGACCAGCCAGTTCTGGATCCGGGTGAGCACCTTGTTGCCGATGAACTTGTAGGTCGGCATGCGCCCGGCGAGCGCCCCGCCGGGGTGTAGCATCCGAGAGCCCATCACCATATCGGCGCGCCCGTACTCCAGCGGACGCAAGAGATCGTCGAGTACCTCCGGGGCGTACTGACCGTCGCCGTGAAGCAGCACGACGATGTCCAGGTCCTGCTGCATGGCGTACAGATACCCCCGGCGCTGATTTCCGCCATACATCTGATTGGTGGGGTTACGGTGCACCGACAGTGGAGCGCCCCGGAAGTGCTGCTGGCAGTCGAGCGCGACTTCAATCGTGCCGTCCTGACTGGCGTCGTCGAAGATGAAGATTTCCCGGCAGCGGGAGAGCACGCTGGAGGGAATGCGATCCAGCACGCGCGGAAGCGTGCGTTCCGCGTTGTAGGCGACGATCAGGATACCGATTCGCGGCGCGCGCCAGCCGACTTGCGAACGCGGCGAGAGCGCCGCGGCGTTCACTGCATGCAAGTTCCGTTGACTTCCCGGCGCGCGTGGTGTTCGCGCCGAACGCGTGGGGCCACACGCCGCCTGGGACTAAGGACGCTCCGCGGCACCGCGGATCGTCCGTGCCGGCCCGGGCTAACGAGTATCAAGACTCCTGCCACCGATACGCGTTAGGAGTGACGACTGGTGCGGGCGGTCCAGCGAGAGACGGCATCGAGGTCTCGCGGCGCGCCATCCAGCGTACCGGGTCTATGCGCCTACCAATTCACTCCCGCGCACCAGGGAGGTGAAGATCCCGACCGCGGCGATGGCAGCGCAGACGATGAAGGACAGGCGGAAGCCATGCTGGAAAGTGAGCCGCAGATCCGCAACGCTTGGGCCGGCAGCTGTGGCTGCGGCGGCCCGCGCCGAGAGTTGCGCCCCTGCCGCCGCGGCACCAGCCGCGGCGAAGATGGCCCCGGCCAGCGCCACGCTGATGCTCTGGCCCACGGTGCGCCCGGTGGCGAGGATGCCCGAGGCGACGCCCTGCCGGCCGCGCGGGGCCGCTCCGAGCATGGCGCTGTTGTTGGGAGACTGGAATAGCCCCTGGCCCACCCCGGTGAACATCAACGTCCCCACCAGTTGCCACATCGGCGTGCTCGCGGTCAGAAAGCTGATCAGGACCAGACCGCCGCACGCCACGGCGAGACCGATCGACGCGAGCCAGCGCGTGCCAACACGGTCTGCCAGGGTTCCACTGATGGGGGCGACGACCGCGATGCTGAGCGGGAGCGGCGTCAGGAGCAGGCCGGCGCGTATGGTCGAGTAGCCGCGCAGTTCTTCGAGGTAGAACGGCAGCAGGAAGCTCACGGCGAACAGCGCCAGGAAGCTCAGGATCTGGCTGAAGGAAGCCGAGGAGAAGACGCGGTCCCGGAACAGCGAGAAGTCGAGGATTGGATCCGAGGTTCGAAGCTCGAACAGCACCGTGGCTACGAGTCCAGCGATGCCGACGAAGATCGAGGCGAGCGACCGTGGCGACGTCCAGCCCCATTCCTGGCCGAACGAGAGTCCCAGAGTCAGAGCCGCCAGCCCGACGGCCAGCAGTCCGGCGCCAAACGGATCGAACCGGCCACGCCCGCGATTCGGCTCCCGACGCAGGATCTTGAGCGCTGCGATCAAGCCGACGACGCCGATAGGCACGTTGACGTAAAAGATTGCGCGCCAGGTCAGGTCCTGAGTGAGGATTCCGCCCAGCGTGGGCCCGGCGCTGACGCCGAGCGACACCATGACGGCGTTGAGCCCGAGCGCGCGACCACGCTCCGACGCTGGAAAGGCGCTCGTCAACATGGCCGGGCTGATCGCCATGAGCAGTGAGCCGCCCAGCCCCTGGAAGGCGCGGAACGCGACCAGCATCGGCAGAGAGGTCGACGCGCCGCACAGCGCGGACCCGATCGTGAAGATCACGAGCCCGGTAGCCCAGATCGGCTTCCGTCCGACCATGTCGGCGAGCCGGCCAATGGTCAGCAGCGTCGCGGAGACCACGACGAGGTAGGCGATGATCACCCACTCGACGGTCCCGCTCAGACCCACCTGGAAGTGGCGCGCGATCGTCGGCAGACTGATGTTGACGATGGACGAGTCCAGCGTCGCCATGAAAATGCCGAGCGCGATGACGACGAAGACAGCCCACTTGTTCGCAGCCGGGCTGGCACCGTTGCGGTCCTCGATCCAGCCGGGGACCGTGCCGCGGCGTCGAGTGGTGGATGACATCTCGAGCCCAACCCCACGCCCTGCTCGGCAACCGAGCGGGGACCTTGCCCAACTCCTCAACGTCGCGCCATATCCTGGTCGGCGGGGCGCGAAGCGTCAATCAATTGTACATTCAACGCGCCGCGCCCGAGCGGTAACATGCCTTCCCGGAAGCTTCCAACGACGGGCGGCGGATGGGCCCGACGGGCGCGCGCCGCGGTCGCGCTCCGGATCAGGGCGTGGGCGATGCCATCCGCTGCGCGAAGAGCCACTGGTAGAAACCGGGAGTCGGCGAGGGCTTGCCCAGGATCGAATAGGCGTCGACCCAGGAGCCGTGGCCGACGTCCAAGTATTCGGTGTACAGCGGATGGCCGCCCGCCGCGCGGATGGCGGCGATCATGTCCCGCGACCCGGAGACGGGCACGATCGGGTCGTCGGCGCTGTGGAACGCCCAGATCGGCAGGTTCGTGAGGACCGACGCCCGTGACGGATCGCCCGCGCCGCAAATGGGTGCCGCGGCGGCGAACTCGTTCGGCCAGCGCTCGATCATCTCCCAGGCGCCGTAGCCGCCCATCGACAGCCCAGTGACGTAGAGCCGGCTCGAATCGACGCCCGTGTACGCCTTCCGCACGGTGTCGACGATCTCCTTGGCCATGCGCAGCGAGTCGGTCGGCTGCACCGGCAGTTGGTAGGAGCCGGTGTTCGCCGGCACCGAGACATAGTCGGCCGGTCCCTGGACCTGCGGCAGAACGATGAAGCTTGGCCAGTGCTGCTGCACGCCCGGGTCGTACGGACCGGGGTAGCCGGGGCCCCAGACCTCGGCATACGGATCCGTCAGAAGCAGCGTGCGGTTCTGCTCCGCTGTCTTGGTAGCGCTGGAACGCTCTCCCCCGCCCTCGAGGAGCAACACGAGCGGGTACTTCTGCAGAGGATCGTAGTTCGCCGGGACGAACAGGTAGAACGTCATCGTCATCCCCGGCGACTCAGTGAACAGGCAGGTGGCGTAGTCGTTGGCCGGCGGCGGCTGACAGGTGAACTGCGGGTAGATCGGCGGTGCTGGGGTGGTGGCCGGCGTGGCGGCGACCGAGGCGACGGTGGTTGCCGGGGTGGCCAGCGGCGGGGTGGATAGACCCGGCGTTGCCGTCGTGCTGGGGGCTCCGCTGGAGGATCCTTGCTCCGTCGCGGCGGCGGTCGATGTCGCCGTTCCCGCGGTGGCGGATGACAGGGTGACCGCGGCGGTGGGAGCGAGCTCGGCGCTGCGGGCGATGCGCGGGCTGCCGGGTGGGTGGTTCAACAGGGCGGCGAACGCCGCGACCAACAGAATGGCGACGCTCGTGGCCGCCAGGAGCCATTTCGGTTGACGCTTCAAGAACTCGTCCGCCTCACTGCGTGGTCGAGACCCTGCCCGAGTTGGTCGGGCCCCAATGGAAGCCGGCCTGCTGCGTCCGGAGGGAAACCTCGGGGGGACGGGGGCAGGGGCAACGATCCAATTCTATCGTCTGCGCGGCACAGGAGCGTGCCCGGCGCAGCGGAGGCAAAGCGGGATAGGTGCGGGCCAGGAACCGCTGGGCCGCGCCTTCGTTTGGTACGCCTGCATTGTCGCAGACACGAGATCCAGCAGCAGTCAATGCCGGAAGTGGCGCATCCCGGTGAACACCATCGCGATCCCCGCGCGGTCAGCCGCCTCGATTGCCTCCGCGTCGCGGATCGAGCCACCCGGCTCCGCAATGGCGGTCACTCCGGCTGCGGCCGCGACATCGATATTGTCCGCGAACGGGAAGTAGGCATCGCTGGCCAGCACGCTGCCGCGCGAGCGCTCGCCGGCACGCCCGGCCGCGATGCGCACCGCGTCGACGCGATTGGGCTGGCCGCTGCCGACACCGACGGTTGCCCGTCCGACGGCCAGGACGATGGCGTTCGACTTGACGTGACGCACGGCCCGCCACGCGAACGCCAGCGACTTGATCTCGTCGGGTGTCGGCTGACGTTGCGTGACCGTCTTCCAGGCAGCTGGATCGGGTGCGACGCGGTCGGGCGTCTGCACCAGCATGGCACCGTCGAGCAGGCGTGCCTCGAAATCGGGTGCCGGGTCGTCCATGGGTGCCTCGATGATCCGGAGATTGCGCCGTCGGTGGAGCGCCGCGAACGCGTCCTCGTCTATCGATGGCGCCAGCACGATCTCGAAGTAGTGGCCGGACAGCCGAGTGGCCATATCGACGCTCAATGGTCGGTTCACGGCGACTACGCCTCCGTAGGCCGAGACCGGGTCGCTGGCGAGAGCGTCGTCGAATGCCTCCGCCAGATCGGCGTTTGACGCGATGCCACATGGGATGGTGTGCTTGACGATCACAGCAGTGGCGTCGGGGAAGTCCGCCGAGGTCGACCACGCCGCCTCGGCGTCGACGTAGTTGTTGTAGGACATCTCCTTGCCGCCGAGTACGCGCCAGCGGCCGATACCGCGCGGTCCCGCCGGCGTGAGCAGTTGATAGATCGCCGCCTGTTGATGTGGGTTCTCACCGTAGCGCGGCGTGCCCAGCTTCTGCCCAGCCAGCGTGAGACGATCCGGGAATTCTCCACGGGGTCGCAGGTAGGCCGCGACGACGCTGTCGTAAGCCGAGACGTGGGCGAAGGCCCTGGCGGCCAGCTCGCGGCGCAGCTGCGGCGCGACGCCTGCGAGTCCGCCGGACGCGAGGGAGTCCAGGACCATCTCGTAGTCGGCGGGGTCCACCAGCACGATCACCCCCGGGAAGTTCTTGGCGGCGGCGCGGATCAGCGTCGGTCCCCCGATATCGATGTTCTCCAGCGCGTCCTCGAGTGATACTCCTGGGCGTCGGACTACCTCGCCGAAGGGGTAGAGGTTGGAGACGACCAGGTCGATTGGGGCGATGCCGTGGTCGGCGATCTCCCGCATCTGGTCGTCGCGGTCGCGTCGCGCCAGCAGCCCGCCGTGGATGGCAGGGTGCAGGGTCTTGACCCGCCCCTCGAGCATCTCGGGGGAGCCGGTCACGTCACTGACCGCCCGTACCTGCAGGCCGGCGTCCTCGATCGCGCGCTGCGTTCCACCGGTCGACAGGAGCTCGAATCCAAGGCCGCGGAGGCGTCGTGCGAGGTCGACGATCCCGGTCTTGTCCCAGACGCTCAGTAATGCGCGCATAAGTGCCGCTCTCCTCTCGCACGATTGACGTCACGTCCGCGGCAGGGGCCTTCGACCTCCGGTATCGGCAGGATGCGCGACTGGCGGCAGCGACGTCTCGGCCCTCGTGGTCGAATCCGTCGAGGCGGTGGGCGACCACGGGGGATCGGCGTCGGAGGCGTCGGCGATCCGCCGGTGCGCATCCGGAGTGACGACCGAGGCTCGCCGCCGGCACGTCACGGCGCGATGCGTGGTGTGTCCTGGTGGTGACAGGGACCACTCGTGGTGGCCGCCGACGGCGGTAATCCGCGGCCGTCGCGGACGGACGGCGGCGCCCGCGGGGAGCCCGGCAACGGTCAGGTGGAAGCTCGCCCGATGGAGCAGCTCCAGGTCGCGCCGGACGGTTGAAGCGCCGAGCGCTTCGCGACTCACGGCCGAGCCTGTGGGTGGGGCCGCCTGGACGTCGACGACTAGCGGTACCGGCCGCGGGACCTCGGGTCTGGTTTCCGGACGGGCGCTGGAGACGGTAGCGGAGGACTGGGCCCGAGCGCGGACCGGATCGCTGTCTGCCGGATCGGGAGCCACGACCATGCGGAGCCCTTCGCGCGACCTGCCGGCTGGCCGAGAGGCCCGCTCGTCCCAGATCATGCCAGGAATCGGCGCACCGGGCCAGGTCGGGCTAGAGCTTGTTGACGACCAGCTTGCTGATCGCCCGGAGCGTCTCGAATACTCCCTGTCCCCGGACCGCCACGGCCTCGAAGCGCGGTGCTTTGATCGTGTTGAGATAGCGATCGAGGATCGGTACCGGCAGCGCGTCCGGAAGATCCATCTTGTTGTACTGGAACACGATCGGGAAGTCGAGGAAGCGCTTGCCCTGCGCGGTCAGGTTCTGGGCCAACTCCCGCAGGCTCTGTAGGTTGTCCGCCAGCCGGTTGCGCTCGCCGTCGGCGACGAACACGACACCGTCCGTACCGTTGAGGACGGCGACGCGGGTGCGCTCGTAGAGCACCTGGCCGGGAACGGTGTAGAGGTGGAAGCGGATGGTGAACCCATGGACCTTGCCCAGGTCGAGTGGCAAGAAGTCGAAGAAGAGCGTGCGCTCCGTCTCGGTCTCGATCGAGAGGAGTTCACCCTTGGTGTTGGTCGGGATGCGGGCATGGATGACCTGAAGGTTGGTGGTCTTCCCCGACAACCCCGGCCCGTAATACACGATCTTGCCGTGGATCTCGCGCGCCGCGACGTTGATCAGCGCCATAATGCCGTCTGCACCCTACTCGCTACTCGCCCGAGCGGCCCTTGCGGTCGTTGGTCTCGTCCCGGAACAACAGGTCGATCGTGTCCGTCGTGGCTTTGCGCAATTGACTCGCGCGCGGCGTCCGCAGGCTGTTACGCTGCTGGCGCACCACGTCCAGGATGTTCGAGAGGATGACCGAGGCGCGCTTGGCGAGCACCTTCACGAGCCCCAGGTGAACCTTGTGGTCGAAGATCACGACCAGGAGCCACTGGTCCTGGACCGTCTCGGTGAAGATCTTCTCTCGAAGGCCCTCCTGAAGCAGGGTGCGGAACCCGTCCTCCTTGAGGATCCGTGCCATCTCCTGTGTCGACGCGTAGGTCGCGGCGAGCAGGGCCCCCAGGTGAATCATCTCTGGGCGCTCGCTGTCGCTCTCCCAGGCCAGAATCTGTCCGGCGCGGTCGAGCACCATGCTGTAGCTCGCTCCCGTGTCGGCGAGGAGCCGCTGAAGGCAGGCCGCGATCTGCGCGGTCTCTTCCTCGCCAACCACCAGGGTTGTGAGATCCGGATCGAGCGGCATCATGCGCCGTCCCTCACCTCGTCCGGCACCGCGCCGGCATCTGACCAGGTAGATGGGCCCGCGTAGCGCGCCGTGCCCCCGGGGAGTGACGAACGGATCTCGCCGATGCGGCGGGCGCCGGCGAGTCGCTCGAGCAAGTCCACCGCGTGAGCGGCGTCGACAACGACGACGAAGCCAATGCCCATATTGAATACCCGATACATCTCGACCTCGGACACGTCCGCCGCGAGTTCGATGGCGCGAAACAGGGCCGGCACATCCCACGCCCGCACGTCAACGACGGCCTCGAAACCGTCAGGGATCACGCGCGCGAGGTTGCCGGCAATGCCGCCGCCGGTGACGTGCGCCATAGCGTGAATGGTCGGTGAGCCGAGCAATGGCGCGATCACCGGCAGATAAGAGCGGTGCGGCTCGAGCAGCAGATCGCCGAGCGAGCGTTCGGACCAGGCGGGCCGCGCCGCAAGGCGCCGGTGTGCGTCTTGGGCATCCCCGTCGAGGCCGAGCGCGCTCCGCGCCAGGCTGAAGCCGTTGGTATGGAGTCCGTTGCTGGGTAACCCGATCAGGACGTCGCCGGCGACGACGGCGCTGCCGTCCACGATCCGATCGCGATGGACGGCGCCGACGATGAAACCCGCGAGGTCATAGGCCTCCGGCCGGTAGATACCCGGCAGTTGAGCCGTCTCTCCACCGACAAGGGCGCAGCCCGCATCGACGCATGCGAGCGTCATCCCCTGGACGACCGACTCGAGGCGGTCGACGTTCAGGTCCGCGGTAGCGAAGTAGTCCAGAAAATACAGCGGCCGCGCGCCAGCCGTGAGGATATCGTTGACGCAGTGGTTGACGAGATCGATGCCGATGCCCTGGTGTCGTCCGACCAGGTTGGCGACCAGGATCTTGGTGCCCACGCTGTCCGCGCTGGACACCAGGACCCAGGGGCTGTCTTCCCCGGGAGCCTGAAAGAACGTGCCGAAGTGACCGACTCCGCGCAGGACTTCCGGCCCGTGTGTCGAAGCTGCGAGGCGAGCGATACGCGCCTTGGCGAGGTCCGCGGCGTCGATGTCGACACCCGCGTCCCGGTATGACCCCGTTCTGGGTCCCACCTCGTCGTCGTCCACCGCCGCCTCCTCTCGCAGCCTCAAACCGCGGCGAGTGCGGAGGAAACCTGATCGACGAAGCGGCGGACGGTCAGTCTCATCCGCCCGAGATTGGCCTCACCCTTGGCGACCGTCACCAAGAGGAGCTCCTCCTGCAGCGGAGTCAGCATGACGACGCTGCTCCCATATTCGAGGATCGCCTGTCGGGCCGAGCCCTCACCCAGTTCCTGCCCGAGCGCGTCCATCATCAGGAGCCCGCTCGCGGCGAAGGCCGAGAAGGATTCGGCGTCGACGTCCGGCGCATGGGCCGAGTCGATCATCAAACCGTCCGCTCCGACGACTGATGCCATCATGAGCCCGCTTGCGTCCCGCAGCGTCTGTAGTGCTTCTCCGAGCGACCCCACCATGTTCACTCCTCCGATGCGGATACCATTACGTGCGTCGATTATAGCCAGCTCCATCGCGGCCCCACTAGACGCGACGGGCTCCGTACCGTCCGAATCGCACCTAAGTACTACGAGTGTCCGGACACCCCCGCTGCGGAAGCGCATGCCGAGGTCCGGCACGGTTCGCCGGCCCCGTGGGGTTCCGAAGTGCCATGCATCGAGCTGGACTCACGCGGTGGAGCTGGATCCGCTCTCGTGGTCCGTCGAGCGGGTCACGCAGACCCGCTGGGGAGGGCCTGCCGGAACGGCGCGAACCGTGGAAGAAGGTCGACCGGCAGCCGACCGGCCAGGAGTGTCCCGGTCTCGGTGTACCCCTCGCTTGCCACCTGGCCCCGACGACGGAACAGATCGACCAACCCGGTCTGGGCGTACGGGACCACCACCTGCACCTCGACGAGGCGAGTCTCGGCCGCGAGCGCATCGTCGACGCGCTGCAGGAGGTGGTCCAGCCCGGCGCCGGTTCGAGCGGACACCGGCACACCGTCCCTGGGGATCCCGTGGGCCTCGCGCGCCTCGTCGGCAGTCGCACCGTCGGGCAGCCTGTCGATCTTGTTCATGACGGTGATGGTCCGCCGATTGTCGGCCCCGAGATCTTCGAGGACGCGCTGGACGGTGCTCGCCTGCTCGGCCGCCCGCGGATGGGCGACGTCCATGACGTGTACCAGTAGAGAGGCCTCCAGGACCTCCTCGAGGGTGGCCCGGAACGCCGCAACCAGCAAAGTCGGCAGGTTGTTGATGAACCCTACGGTGTCCGTGATGAGCACGGCACGACCGCTGGGGAGGGTGACGCGGCGGGTGGTTGGGTCGAGGGTGGCAAAGAGCTTGTCCTCCACCAGGACGGAAGAACCCGACAGCGCGTTGAGCAACGTGGACTTGCCGGCATTGGTGTAGCCCACCAGCGCGACCACGGGCAGATTCTGGCGACGCCGGCGTTCGCGGTACAACTGCCGGTGACGGTGAACCTCACCGAGTTGCTCCTTGATCAGACTGATCCGTCGTCGCGCTTGGCGGCGGTCGACTTCGAGCTGGGTCTCGCCGGGGCCGCGGAGACCGACGCCGCCCACGGCCTGACGTGAAAGGTGCGTCCACATACGTGTCAGTCGTGGCAGCCGGTATTCGAGCTGCGCCAGCTCGACCTGAAGCCGACCTTCGTGAGTCTGAGCGCGGCGCGCGAAGATGTCGAGGATGAGCGCGGTGCGGTCGATCACTTTGACGCCGACCGCATCCTCGAGGTGGCGCAGCTGGCTGGGCGACAGCTCATCGTTGACGAGAACCACGTCGTACTCGAGTGTTTCACGGAGCTGCTTGATCTCGTCGAGCTTGCCGCTGCCGACGTAATGTCCGGGGTGTGGGTGGGGCAGACGCTGCGTCGCCGATCCCACGACATTGAGGTCCGCGGTTTCCGCAAGGTGGGCGAGCTCTTCGAGCGAGGATCCCAGATCCCAGCCGTCGTCGTGCCAGTCGACCGCGATCAACAGTGCACGTTCGGCCGGGTTGCGAGTCTCTAGTGCGTCGTGTGCGATGGTCAAGCCTGCTTTCTCGACCGGCGCCCGCCGGGGAGTCGGTCGGAGAGTTCATTGATTCCTACGCGGCAAGTATAGCACATAGAGCCGGCGCGCCGGCTCAGCCACGGCCGACACTGCGACGCGAACGCGCTCGCTGGAGCAACCGCTGCAGCGCCAGCCGACGGTCGATCGCGCCGACGACCTCTCCCTGCATGGAGACCAGGAGAACGTCTTCGCGGCCCTCGGTGAGCCAGCTGAGCAGGTCCCGGAGCGGCGTATCGCTCTCAATCCGAGCGAGCCCCGCCAGCGGGATCATGGCCTGCGCGGCGGTGCGTTGCGGCCATTCCGCGCGGCGGAAGTGCCGGAGCTGCTCGAGTGTGAGCACACCGACCGGCCCGCGGTCATCGACCACGAGCGCCGGACCGGCGTGCTCGCCGGAAAGGAGCACGTCGATGACTTCCTCCAGCGGAGCGTCGACGGTGACCCGCCCGTTCATGCCCTCGATCGTCTCGCCGGCGGTGAGCTCTGCGCCCGCGAGGGCGAAGAAGGCCCGCGTCAGTTCATCCCGAGACGCGCGGTTCAGGCCCCAACTCACGATCAGCACCCAGAGCCCCCAGATGGCCGACCGCGAGCCGGACCCCAGCATGACCAGCCCGGTCGCGAAGCCGAGAACGCTGATTGCCTGGGCGTAGGCGACCGCGGCACGGGTGCCGACCGTGAAGTCGTCGTGCAGGTACCAGATAAGCGCGCGAAATACCCGCCCGCCGTCAAGTGGATAGCCCGGCAGCAGGTTCACGCCGGCGAGCGCCAGGTTGCCCAGCGCGACCCAGCCAAGGCCGGTATCCAGCGGCGAGCCGCGGGGCAAGACCCACCAGAGCGCGCCGGCCACGGCCGCAAGGATGAAGCTGATCGTGGGCCCGGCGATCGCGACCAGGGTGTGTTGCCGGGGGCTGCCCGGATCGACGAATCCCGCGCCAGCTCCGCCGAAGGGGTAGAGCCGGATACGCGGTTGAGGCTGCCCGACGAGCCTCGCCACCCAGAGGTGCGCCCATTCGTGCGCCAGCAAGGACGCGAAGAAGGCCGCGGCCAGCAGGACACCTCCGGCGTACCACGCCCCGGCACGTCCCGGCGCCATTCCGTTGGGGGCGTGGACCACGAGGGTTGCCGCGGCGGCGCCGAGCACGACCAGTGCCCACCCCAACTGGACCGTGAGGGCGCTCCCGGAGAGGCGAATGGCGAAAGCCGGTCGCCCGAGCATCGCTGGACCTCCGACGGAGACGTCGAAGCGACGGCCGGTAGCAGTGCCGGCCGTGAAAGCAGTCGGCCGGGTTAGAGTCGCTGGTAGTCTTCGAGATCGAGGACGAAGACGGTGGCGGCGGCGGTCTGGATCTCACCCCCGTGATCCTGCTGCGCGCGGGCATGGGCCTGTTGACGGACCAAGTCGAGCACCTGGTCGACCTGCTGGTCCTGTACGCCGATCATGATGGTGGTGTTGCCGCGGCGCAGGAAGCCGCCGGTGCTGGCGAGGCGTGTCGCGCGGAAGTCGCTCTCCAGCAGCGAGTCGATGACCGCGTCGGCATCGTCGTTCTGGACCACCGCGATGATCAGCTTCATGGAGTCCTCTCTGTCCACGCCGGGGGAACGCGCCACGGTAGTATAGGTTGCCGCGCGAAGACCGTCAAACGACGTTGCGGGCGCGAGCCCGTGAATCTACGCCTCGCCGCGCCAGGCCGCCCATCCCTCTCGCAGCCCGTAGTAAACGATCACCATGCCGGCCAGTGGGTCCGCCCACCACCAGCCCAACATAGCGTGGATCACCAGTCCCACGAGGACGGCCACGGCGAGGAGGGCGTCGATCAACGTGACGTACGACTCTTTGGTCAGTACCGGGTTGCCCAATTGTCGGCCGGTCACCCGCTTGCCCCAGGCCAGCGTCAGCATGGCGGCTACCGTGACGACCAGCCAGCCGATGCCGAGCGGTGACGTCCGCGGATGGACTCCGGCGACGATCGTATAGGCTGCCTGGGCGAGGATGTAGATCGCTAGGGTAAAGAAGGCGCCACCGATCAGCCGGAGCGCGCGCTCCTCCCGCTCCGCCGGGGCTCCGGTGAGTTCCCAGACCACGACGACCGATGCGAAGATCTCGATCAGGGAATCGAGACCAAAGCCGGCCAGTGCGACCGACCGCGCCGTCACCGCCGCTACCCCAACCACCAACACGCCGACGACGTTCCATCCGAGCGTCGCGTACTCGAGCCGCAAACCACGCGACAGCAGCGAAGACCCGACGAGCGATCGGTCGGGGGATTGCTGGGTTGACATCGCCCTCCCTCGGTCCGCGGTATCATCGCCGGCCACGGCCAAGTGCGCGCAGTCCGGCGCGACGTCACGCGACGCTCGCGGCGTTCTCCAAGTTGCGGTGCACCGCTGAGCCGATGGTCAGCCGCGGCGTGCGTCGAGGTAACTCTGCAGGATGAGCGACGCCGCGACCGCATCGATGCGCTGCTTGCGCGCACTTCGTCGGTGTCCGGTTTCGATCAGCGCCTGCTCGGCAATGAATGAGGTGAGGCGCTCATCCCAGTAGTCGATGGGACGGCCGATCTCATCTGCCAGGCGCTCAGCGAACACGCGGACAGCGGTGGCCTGCGGACCCTCGTGGCCCGAGAGTCCGGTTGGCAGGCCAACGACGATCCGTTCCGGATCGAAGCGCTCGATGAGCACCCGCAAGGCGGGAATCCCGCCGCGTTTGAGGTCGACCGTCTCCACCGGGCTGGCGATCAGCCCGAGCTCGTCGCTGACGGCCACGCCCACGCGGCGCTCTCCGACATCCAGTCCGACCAGCCTAGGGGTTGGCGTTTGCCTGTCCTCCGTCGCTGACAATCACCTGGATGCGCGAGACGATCTGCGGCATGTTCCGCGGGAGCCACGACGGCCCCTCGGCGACGTGATGCCCCGCGACATCGGGCAATCCGGCGATGATCGCATCTGCCGCGTTGAGACTCTTGCCGGCGAGTTGTTTCACAAGCGTGGCGCGCTCCTGGTCGGAGATCACCGCTCGAACGGTGCCGGCCGCATGGATCGAGAACGCCGTCTGGTCCGCGTTCGTGGCCGTCGGGTCGCCGATCTTGACCGACGGTGCGAGCAGCACGAACGCTCCGCCAGCCTGCGCTGCCAGGCGACGACCGACCTCGTCACGCGCGGCTGCCGCCAGCTTGGTGGGGTCGAAGACCGACGCCTGCGCCGCCTGCGTCGCGTGCGCGGTGATGCTCGTCGAGTCGTCGCCCGCTTGATGGTCGAACTGGATCGTCATCGGTTGGTGCTGGGTCGATCCGGGGACCAGCTTGAGTGGCCCGGTGATCTGCTTCTGGAGCTCCGGGTCGAGGCGCTCGGCGAAGTCCTGTTGCGCGGCTACCGTGAGGGCCGCGGTGTCCGCCGGGCTGACGACGGCGATACGCTTGCGTGTCCCCCCGGTGATGGCGTCTCGATTGTTGAAGAACGCGCCGTTAGGGAGCTGGCCCAGGACCACCGAGGGATCGGCATTCCCCCCGGTGCCCGGCTGGGCGGCAACGATCTTCGCGGTGACCGATCCGATCGACAGCGAATTGTAGGGATCCGCGGGCGGAACGGTCACAGTAGCCTGCGTGACGTAGACCATGCCGTTGGCGCCCTTGAGTTGGGTCTGGGTCGGGACGGTGATCGGCTGCGTGGTCGGATTGGTGAAAAGGATCGAACCCGCCGCGGACCCATCGGCTACGAAGCGCTCGCCGGTCGTCTGGATCGTGCGATCGAACGTGACCGTCGCGTTGATCGCGGTGGGAGGCAACGTGATGTCCACGTTGTCGCCCGGTAGTCCCACGCCGTAGGTCAGGTCAGCAGCTATCGCGTTGGTCTTCGGCACGAGCGTCACCGTGGCGGTGGGCAGCAGGTAGTAGAGCAGCCCGGCGACGACGGCGAGAACTACGAGCGGCGCTGCGACGGCCGCCGCGATCGCCAGACGCCGACCACGCACCTCGCCGGCGGTGGGCGGCGTTGGCACCGCGGCCCG
>DATKRJ010000507.1:0-3021 GCA_035532355.1 Thermomicrobiaceae bacterium
GTGATGTGCATGTAGTACCAGGGCCGCGTGCGCAGCAGCGACTGCTCGGAGAGGCGGACCCAGGTGGTGCCGTAGTTGTCGGAGCGGAAGACGGCGCCGTCCTCGGCCTCGATCACCGCCCAGACGCGGCCCTCGCGGGCCGGCGAGACGGCGACGCCGACCTTGCCGAGCACGCCCTGCGGCAGGCCGCGGTTGCGCGTGATGTCCTGCCAGGTGTCGCCGCCGTCGAACGTGCGCCAGAGCCCGCTCTCGGGCCCGCCGCTGATCAGGGCGTGCGGGTAGCGCTGCGCCTGCCAGATGGCGGCGAAGAGGATCTGCGGGTTGCCCGGGTCCAACGACACGTCGTGCGAGCCGGCCTGCGGGCTCTTGGAGAGCACCTTCTGCCAGATCTGCCCGCCGTCCTCGCTGCGGAAGACGCCGCGCTCCGCGTTCGGCCCCCAGGCGTGTCCGAAGGCGGCCACGTAGACCAGGTCCGGGTTGTCCGGGTGGATCTGGATCTTGCCGATGTGGCGCGTGTCGCGCAGCCCGAGATTCGTCCAGCTGCGCCCGCCGTCGGTGGAGCGGTAGACGCCGTCGCCGTGGGAGACATTGCCGCGGATACACGCCTCGCCGGTGCCGACGTAGATCACGTTGGGGTCAGACTCGGAGACGGCGATTGCGCCCACCGCCGCCGTGCTGAAGAAGCCGTCCGAGACGTTGCGCCAGAAGCGGCCGCCGTCGGTCGTCTTCCACACGCCGCCCGCGCAGGCGCCGAAGTAGAAGGTCATCGGGTCCGAGGCGTCGCCGGCCACGGCGACGACGCGGCCGCCGCGGTGCGGCCCGATCATGCGCAGCTGCGGCGAGCGCAACAGGCTCGCTTCGACCGTCTCGACGGAGTTGCCCCGGGGTCGCTCGCTCATGGTTTTCCTCTCCTGGTTCCTGGTCGGCCGCACGCTACCGGCCGACCGTCTCCGGCGCGGCGATCGCGTACTCGTGGGGCGGCTCGGCTCCGAGCAGATGCCGCACGAAGTAGTCCCAGCGCCGCCGCACGAAGTAGGGGTCGCTGCCCATCCCGTGGGGCCGGTTCGGCAAGATCAGGAGGTCGAAGTCCTTGTTCGCCTTGATCAGGGCGTCGACCAGCTGCAGCGTCGAGGCCGGGTGGACGTTCTCGTCCATCTCGCCGTGCATCAGCAGGAGCTTGCCCTTCAGCCGGTGCGCCAGCGACGGGTTCGCTTGCGCGGCGTAGTGCTCCCCCACCGGCAGCCCCATGTAGCGCTCGACCCAGGTCGCCTTGTCGAGTCGGTGGTCGTGGTTGCCGGCCGACGAGACCGCGACCCGGAAGAAGTCGGGAAAGGCCAGCATGGCGTGGGCCGAGGCGTAGCCGCCGGCCGAGTGGCCGTAGATGCCCACCCGCTCCCGGTCGAGCTCGGGGTGCCGCTCGGCGAGCTGGCGGATCGCCACCACGTGGTCCGGCATGCCGCCGTCGCCCAGGTTGCGGTAGGCGCGGTCGGCGAAAGCCCGGGAGCGGAACGGCATCCCCAGCCCGTCGACCATCACCACAGCGAAGCCCAGCTCGGCCAGCGCCTGAGCGTGCCAGAAGTCGCGCTCCTTGTTCGGCACCGAGGTGGTCGTGGAGTAGCCGGTGAACGAGGTGGGCGCCTGGAGCGTCTGCGGCCCGGCGTAGATGCTGTCGAGGACGGGCAACTGGCCGTCCCGCGCGGCGTCGAACCAGGTCGGCCGGATCAGCACGCCGTAGACGTCCGTGACGCCGTCGCGGGCCTTGGCCCGGAAGCGCTCGGGCGGCCTCCAGCCCATCTGCTCGAGTCGGCCGACGTCGGCCCGCTCCAGCTCGTGGATCAGCGACCCGTCGGCCGCGCGCAGCGCGGTGACCGCCGGCAGGTCGACGCGCGAGTAGCTGTCGACGAAGCAGGTGCCGCGCGGGCTGAACGCGATCTGGTGGGTCGCGTCGTCGGGCGTCAGCAGCTCCGGCTCGCCGCCGTCGAGCGAGACGCGGTAGAGGTGGTTGAAGTACGGATCGCGACCGGGCTCGCGGCCGACGGCGGTGAAGTAGACCAGGCCTGCCTGCTCGTCGACGTGGAGCACGTCCGTGGCCGCCCAGGCTCCGCTCGTGATCTGCCGGCGCAGCGCTCCGGTCTCTCCCTCGTAGAGGTAGAGGTGCCCCCAGCCGTCGCGTTGGGAGTACCAGAGCACCCCACGGCCGCCGTCGAGCACGCGGATGATCGGCCGCCCGCCGTAGGCCGGGTGCGGGTCGATCCCGGTCTCGCTCTGCTCCTCGACCACGGTCCGCGACGCGCCGGTGTCGGCGTCCACCACCGACAGCGCGTAGCTCGTGTTGCCGCGCCCCAGGGACACGACGTAGAGCTTCCGGCCGTCCTCACTCCACCAGACGCGCTCGGGCCGCAGCGGTGAGCCGTAGTAGAGAGCCGCTGCCGGCACGTCCGGCAGCGGGACCCGGCGGCCGGTCTCGGCGTCGCAGATGAGGAATTCCGCCAGCGGCACGTCCTCGTCACCGGGCAGCGGGTAGGCGTAGGAGTGGGGTACGGGCCGCAGGCTTCCATTCAATGGAGTCGACTGCACCAGGTGAAACTGCCCGGCCGGACGCGCATCGATCCGGTAGCTGACCAGCCGCCGGCTATCCGGCGACCAGATCACGCTCGGGGCGGGCGGCCCGCCGGACGACGGGATACCGGCTGCCTCCAGCGGCGACGGGATCGGCGTGGCGTAGGCGTGGTCGGCATTGCCGTCGTCCGTGAGCACGCGGACCTCGCCGGTCGCGACGGAGCGCAGCTGCAGGTTGTGGTCGGCCACGGAGACCGCCCAGCGGCCGTCCGGCGAGGCGGTTCCCTCCACCTGATCTTCGGTCTCCCGCCTGCACGAAAGCGTCTGCGGGTCGCAGGTCCAGCGCGCTCCGTCGACCTGGAAGCGGATCGTCGACGGGTCCACGAACGCGAAGGTCTCGAACGGCAGGTCCGTCCCGACGAAGGGCGTGCCCGACGCCGCGGACAGCGCCGCCGCCAGTCG
>DATKRJ010000508.1:0-7782 GCA_035532355.1 Thermomicrobiaceae bacterium
CTCCTCGTCCGACTTGCGCGTCTCCAGCCACACTCGCCGCTCAGGTGTGCCGCTTCCGCGAGCGCCCGGCGGGCTTGGCCCGGCGCTTCCGCCGCACCTTCGGGCGCGGAGGGCTCGACGGCCGCGGGCGCCACCATCCCCGCTCCGGAACTTGCGACTCACGATCGGCGGCCGGCTCCTCTGGTTCCGGCTCCGGCTCGGCGGCCAGCGCCTCCAACGCCAGCGGCAGCACCTCGCGCACCGTCTCCGCCAGTTCGTCATCGCCCAGGTGGCGGCCGCCACGGCTCACCACCCGGCGCGTCACCGCCCCCACCATCCGCGCCGTCAGCGTCGCCTCGGCGGCTCCGACCTCGATCGCCACCCGCAGCAGCAGCGCATCGCTCACCTCGCGGCGTGCCGCCGCGCGCGACTCGCTGATGAACGCCCGCTGCGCCTCCGGGTGGGCCGCCACTCCGTGAATCGCCAGCTGCGCGCCCAGCGCCCGCCAGAGGTCCGCGTGCCGGCGCTGGCGTTGGCTCCGCTCGCCGCGCACCGCCGACGCCACCGCCGCGACCCGCTCCACGCTCGGCTCCTCCCCCGCCGCGGTCACGGCCTCGATGGCCGCCGCCGCTTCCCGCGGCGAGACACGCCAGCCGGCCGCGCCACGCACCGCCTCGAGGAAGGCGCGATCCTCGCTCTCTGCCGGCTCCGTCACCGGCGACGTCTCCGCGGACGGTCCTTCCCCGTTCTCAACCGGCTCGCCCGCGGCTTCCAATGGCTCCGACGATGATTCCATCGTTCCTCCTCCGCCTGCCCACACCCTCGACTCACGACCCGCGCCACGTGCCCCTTGTCTCGCGCCCGATCGCGACCGTCCGCACCGATGATACGCGCATTCCAGCCACTCGCCGGGTTCGCCAGGGCACGGGCGCGCGGCGCGGCGGCTGGGGTCTTCGTGGTGCGCGCCGTGCGACATCACGGACGGGTCGGAGCGGCCGGTTGCGCCGGCGTGACCGATCGCCGGTAACCATCGGGCTCGCCTGTACGTTAGTACGATTGACGTCTCATGTCGGCATGCTAGGCTGACAGGGACGCCGGCACCTGTCTCGGCCGAACAGGAGAACCCGCATGCGCCGCGTACTGGTCATGATCCCCGCTTTCCTGCTGGTTCTGGCGTCCCTGATGCCGTCCACCGTCGCCGCGGCGGCAGCGGCGCCCCCCGTGCCCTACGACACCGGCCCCAGCGCGGTCTTCTTCCCGCAGACCGGCCACAGCTTGGGCCTCGGTTTCCTCGACTACTGGCGCGCCAACGGCGACGTGACCGCGTTCGGCTACCCCGTCACCGAGGAGTTCCAGCAGAACGGAATCACCGTCCAGTACTTCCAGCGCGCCGTCTTCGAGTACCACCCCGAGGCCGACCCGGCCAACCGCGTGCAGGTGCGGCTCCTGGGCAGCCTGGCGGCGCCGGCCGCCGCGAACGACTATCTGGCGAACCAGATCCATCTCCAGTACGTCGCGTCGTTCTTCCAGATGGACCTGCCGACCTCGGACCCCTTCGCGCCGGTCGCGCCCGTGCCGCAGAACGGCGACCACGACTTCTTCTCCCAGACCGGCCACTCCCTGAACTACGCCTTCAAGAACTATTGGGAGATGTGGGGCGGCATCACCGTCTTTGGCTACCCCATCTCTGAGGAGTTTCCCGACCCGTCGACCGGTCTCACGGTCCAGTACTTCGAGCGCGCCGTCTTCGAGTTCCACCCCAACCCCACGGACGGCCAGCTCGTGACGCTGCGCCAGTTGGGCGTCACCGCGGCGCAACAGGCGGGGGTCAACACCTCCGCCGTGGCGCAGGGCGCCAACGTCCCGGTCTACAGCGCCGGGCTCTGGCAGCGCAACCTGTCGATCGCCCCGGATCAGGTGACGACGCCGCCGCCGGGTGCCCCCTTCGGCGAGACCAAGTGGATCGAGGTCGACCTGACCCAGCAGTACCTGCGTGCCTGGGACGGCCGCACCATGGTCTTCGGCACCTACATCTCGAGCGGCCTCGACCCTAACGCGACGCCGACCGGCTACTTCAGTGTCTACGAAAAGCTGCCCTTCGATGAGATGAAGGGCGGCACGCCGGGTACCCCGGACTTCTACGACCTCAAGAACGTGCCCAACGTCATGTACTTCCTGGCCGGCGGCTACGCCATCCACGGCGCCTACTGGCACTGGAACTTCGGCCAGCGCGTCAGCCACGGCTGCGTCAACGAGCCGCTCGACTCCGCTGCCTGGATGTACAGCTGGACCCCGATGGGCACCGTCGTCTGGGTCCACAACTGATCCACGCCGGCCCCCGTCCCCTTTCCTGAGCACCGGAGAGGGGGTGAGCGCGAGCGAACTGGAGGGAGGGCGGCTCCCAGACGCCACCCTGCCACGACTTGAGCCCGGCGCACGCCTCGGCGACACTGTCCCCCGCGCCGGCCGCGAGCCAACCCCATCCGTGTTCGACCCGGCCGGCGAACTCCGACAGCATCGACGGGACGGGAGTCGCTGCGCTATGGATCCGATCAAGGACTACGCCCGCTATAGCTTCTGGCTCGAGACCTGCGGCGACGACCTCGCGCCGCGCCCGCGCCTCGACGGCTCGGTCGAGTTCGACGTCGCCATCCTCGGCGCCGGGTTCTCCGGCCTCTGGACCGCCTACTACCTGCTGCGGCGTGACCCCTCGCTGCGCGTCGCCGTCCTCGAGCGCGAGATCGCCGGCTTCGGCGCCTCCGGCCGCAACGGCGGCTGGTGCAGCGCCGGCTTTCCCGTCTCGCCGGCCGAGCTCGAGCGCCGCTACGGCGCGGACGCCACCCGCGATCTCCTCCTCACCATGATCGACGCCGTCGACGAGGTCGGCCGCGTGGCCGCTGCCGAGGACCTCGACGTCCAATACGTCAAGGGCGGCACCCTCCGGCTGGCCATCGGACCCCACCAGCTCCCCGCCATCGAGCGCGCCCGTCAGACGTACGAGCGCCTCGGCCTCGGCGAGCACTACACCGCGCTCGACGCCGACGAGACCGCGCGTCGCGTCCGTGTGGCCGGCGCCCTGGCCGCGCTCTACAGCCCCAATTGCGCTGTCGTTCACCCGGGAAGACTCGTTCGCGGCCTGGCCCGGGCCGTCGAGCGCCACGGCGCCACCATCTACGAGCAGACGCCCGTCACCGACTACGTCCCGCGCGCCGGCGCCGGACCGGAGGATCTGCCGCGCCTGGTGACGCCCTACGGCGACGTCCGCGCCCGTACCGTCGTGCTGGCCGGCGAGGCCTACCTCTCCCAGTTGCCGCGACTGCGCCGCCAGCTCATCCCGGTCTACTCTCTCATCGTCCTCACCGAGCCGCTCTCCGAGAGTCAGTGGGCCGAGATCGGCTGGGAGGGCCGTGAGACCGTCTCGTCGCAGCGCTATAGCGTCGACTACCTGTCGCGCACCGCCGACGGCCGCATCGCCTTCGGCGGCCGCGGCGCTCCCTACCACCTCGGCTCCCGCATCGAGGACACCTTCGACCGCCACCAGCCGACCCACGGCATGCTGCGCGACCTCACCCTGCGCTGGTTCCCGATGCTACAGGGGATCCGCTTCACTCACGCCTGGGGCGGCCCGCTCGGGGCGCCGCGAGACTGGATGCCCACCACCTCCTACGACCCGGCCGGCGGCGTCGCCACCGCCCGCGGCTATACCGGCCAGGGCGTCTCCACCACCAACCTCGCCGGTCGCATCCTCGCCGACTTGATCACGGGCGCCGACACTCCCCTCACCCACCTGCCCACCGTCAACCACCACTCCCCCGACTGGGAGCCGGAGCCGCTGCGCTGGCTGGGTGTACGTTATGTCCAATCCGGCTACCTGCGGCTCGACCGCGAGGCCGAGCGCACCGGACGCCCGCCGACCGGCACCAGCCTCACCGAGCGCCTCGGCGCCCACTGACCGCCGACGCTCGCGCTACGCCCCTGCGGCGGCGAAGTGCAGCGTGGTTCCGACGTTGCTCTGCACGTAGGCCTCCGGCAGCGCCGCGGCGATCCGGTGGGTCGCCCTCCAGCCGCTGCAGTGCCCGGGGACCACCACCGACGGCCCGATCGCCGTCAGCTCCCGCACCGTGGCCGGGACGATCCCCTCGAACAGCCCGCCCGTCAGGTGCAGACCGCCCACGAACGCGTGCACCGTGTCGACACCGGTCAGTCGCCGGGCGTGGTGCAGCACGTTGATCGCCCCCGCGTGGCTGCAGGCCGAGAGCACCACCAGCCCGCGTCCCCGGACGTTCACCACCACCGCCTGGTCGTCCCAGATCCAGACGTCCGGCTCCCAGCCGTCGTCCGTCCGCGCCTGCTGGATCGGGAACCCCTGCTCGAAGTCGGTCACCCGCGGCACCTGACCCGTCACCAGCACCGACCCGTCGAACAGGAGCGACGGCCCGCGCTCCTCCACCACCTGCCAGCCCTCGCGGTCGAGATCCTGCCGGCTGGGTGGCGGCAGGTGCAGCTCGGCGCCGGTCGGGAACACCGCCTTGCGGTCGCGCCAGGCGTCGGGGTGCAGCACCAGCGGCATGCGTCGGCCCAGTCGCCGCGACAGCCCCTCCAGCCCGCCGTGGTGGTCGGCGTGGCCGTGTGAGAGGACCATGGTGCGGATGTCCTGCGGCTCGACGCCCAGCACGTCCAGGTTGTGGATCGCGGTGTCGCGCCCCAACCCGCCGTCGTAGAGCATGGTGTCGCGCCGCCCGTTCCGCTCGATGGTCACCAGCAGGCAGTAGCCGTGCTCGGCGCGCAACTGATCGCGCTCGAAGAAGTCCCAGGCCATCGGCGGGCGCCGCGCCCGGTCGGTGGGGACCGCCAGGACGTCGATGGCGTTGTCGACCACGATCGTCACCTCTGCCAGGTCGACCGGCTCCAGGGTCACCCGCTCGGCGACCGCCGGGCTGGTCCCGAGGTGCGACGCATCCTGGGCTGCGGCGCGGAATGGCGCCACGGCGCGGTAGACGTGGTCCAGCGATCCGGTGCACATGCCGACGCTCCCTTCCGGCGCTTCCCGGGCTGTTCGAATTCGGGGACGCTTCGCGGATGCTACACCGGAAACGGCCGCCCGTCGCGAGACGCGCCGACTCGTGATCGCGAGGAGATTCACCCGAGAGGGCGTACTTGAACCGGTACTGGCCGCTCGCCTAGCACTGAATCGTGATGCTGCCGGTCGCGGCGTCGCCCTTACTGTCGTTCGCCGAGACCGGGATGGTCGTGCCGCACGCGTACATGTAGACGCCGAAGGTCACGCTGAACGTTCCGTGAGCATCCGCCCTCGTGGTCGTGCCGTACGGCGGCGTGCTCGGCGGGTAGAGCGTGACCACCACCGCCGACCTGGGGTGGAAGCCCGCTCCCGCGATCAGCGCTTCGGCGTGGTTGGGTCCCGGGATCGGCTCCGTGATGGTGAGGCTTGGCCCATCGGCCGCCCGGGGACGAGCCGACGCGTCGGCCCAGAGCGGAGCCAGCGTCACGAGCACGAGCGCGAGCAGCACGGCGAGCAGCCGGCGCGTCACACGTCCCATCGTTTCTCCCCCTCACTTCCGAGCATGGTGCGGCCGCGGCCCACCGGTGGGCACCCGTTGCCTCGATCCTACGCGGCGGATTTGTCATTTCTGCTACCAGGGAGATGCGCGGGATGACAGCCCTGTCATCGAGTGCGGCCGCTGAGCCGGTCCCCACCCGCCGCCGCGCTGGCGCTCACCGGCCCTCGCCCAGCCCGATCAGGCACTCCGCCAGCCCGCGCCGACCGCCCAGCTCGCGGAACTGGCGCACCGCGTCGCCGAAGCAGTGTCGAGCCTCCACGACGTCCCCGGTCGCCAGCGCGACGTAGCCCTGGTTGTGCCGCAGGCTCGGGATCGAGCGCAGCAGCCCCATACCTCCCGGCGCAGCGCCAGCGCCTCGCCGTAGAGCGCTCCAGCCTGCGCGTGGTCTCCCTCCAGGCGCGCCAGATCACTCAGCTCACCGAGCGCGCCCGCTACAGCCTTTCTCGCAACTCTTGGCCGGAACTCAGCCCCTTCAGTGGGCTTCGTCCCGTCAGCGCGGCGGCTTATGGTCTTTGCCACAGCACGTCGGTACCACGGCCGCTCGCCCGTGCTCCCCACCACCCGCGCTCCAGCCCCTTGAGTGGGCTTCGTCCTTCAGCGCGGCGACTTCAGTCCCGCGCGACGCTGCCGGCCAACGCGGATCGATGCGCTGGCCGCCGTATACCGGTTTTATTCGTCAATGACCATGAGTCCCGCGCTCCTGCTCCGCGTGCTCCGCCTGCCCGGATCCGACTCGGCGGTCCGCCGATTCCGCTGCAAATCGCTCAAGGCCACCTGCCGTCCACCCTTGAGAGATACGGTGGCGAGCGGGAGCCCGGCTGGCCCTATGGGGCCGACCAGGCTGCAGCGGCCACTGAGACCCGGCGGCATCGGCGCCTATGAGATGGTGCAGGCCTCGACCGTCCCGCAGGTAGCCCCGAACCAGTCATGGAGCGCGTTCTGCCGGCATCCGCGTTGCCGGCTGCGCGGCGAGGAACACGGCTGGCCCGTTTCCGACGGCGTCTTGCGCTCCCACCGTCTAGTGTGGAGGCAGGGTTCGACTTTGCCTCCTCGTCACGGCGGCGTCGCGATCGCCAGGCCCGGTTGCCGACCTCCTCCACGACGTGCGTGAGCCCTGAGGACTCGGCTGAAACGAGTGGAGACGACGGACACGCGCTAAAAGTGCTTGACGGCAACACTTAGCCGTGTGTACACTGGCGCTACTGGCAACTTCGGCGGGTTATCAGTGTCGCGTGGGCAGCGCGCGGAAGCGCGGCGCTGCGCTCACCCATAGCACGGACGGCAGCGAGCACTGGTTCGCGGAGCAGGACCTGGTCCATGACGGACCGGTCGTTATTGACGGCGTGCGGAGGGTGATATGCCGGTACTCTTCCGATTGTGGCGGCGCGTCGGCCGGCCCCAGATCCTGCTGGGTCTCTCGCTTCTGCTGGCGCTGGCGGTGTTCAGCAGCTTCACCGCGGCCCCGGCACACGCCAGCTTCATCAGCGTGAGCGTGACCTTCACCAACACCGGCAAGCTGCCCCTGGTCAGGGCGGGCGGCTCGCTCATCCACGGCTGCTGGACCAACCACACCGAGCCGCCGACGACCATCGCCCCATTCAGCACCGTCTCCTGGGCGTCCGAGTCCTGTGGCTTCCTCACCGGCACCGAGGCCTTCGTCGACTACCGGCCGTACGGCGCCCCCAGTGGCGTCATCGGTCACTTCTACTGGGACGACCCGACCTCTGGCGACAACAGTGCCACCGACTCGGCCCCCGCGGGCTGCACCAGCAGCCACTCGGGTCCGCCCAGTAGCGGGGACAACGTCTCGGTCTCCTTCACGATGGGCTGCTCCGACTCGTCCGGCGACGGCATCGCCGACGTCTGGAAGCTCAACGGCGCCTCCTTCGATCCCGGAGGCGGCGCTGGCGCCCAGTTCATCGACCTGCCCTCGATGGGCGCGGCCGTCGGCCAGAAGGACATCTTCATCCAGCTCGACTGGATGCAGGACGCCACCCACAACCAGCAGCTCGGGGCCAACGCGATCAAGAACCTGGTCAACACCTACGCCGCCAACGGCTACGCCCTGCACGTGGACGCCGGTCCCGGCAGCATCCTCAACTTCGCCACCAACGCCACCTGGGGAGCGTTGAGCCGGGCGTCCTCGCTGCCGTACCAGGCCAGCCTCGGCACCACGACCGTCGACGCCAGTGGTAACGTCACGAGCTACGACTGGAGCGCGTTC
>DATKRJ010000509.1:0-6326 GCA_035532355.1 Thermomicrobiaceae bacterium
AGCACCGCCATCGACGGCGCCATCCCGATCAGCGCCTTCTGATGGCAGTGGCCGTGGAAGAGCACGCGCGGCCCCGGCTCGTCGCGCCAGGCGATGTCGAGCTCGCCCCGCTCCTGCAGCTGCGCCAGGAACTCGTCGATCATGTAGCTGTTGGCGGCGAGCTCCGCCACCGCCGGGTCGTCCGGCAGCAGGTCCGGGTACTCGTCGCGCAGCGTCAGGATGCAGCTCGGCTCGGTGCCGACCACCGGCACGCCCTTGCGCACGAAGGGCGCAAGCGCCTCGACGTTGCGCTTCGCCAGCTTGCGCGCGTCCTCGACCAGCCCCTTGGAGAGCATCGGCCGCCCGCAGCAGGCACGCCGCTGCACGATCTCGACGCCGTAGCCGGCCGCCTCGAGCAGCCGCACCGCCGCCTTGCCGATCTCCGGGTAGTTGTAGTTGGCGAAGGTGTCGTGGTAGTAGACCGCGATCCCCCGCGTGCCCTTCGGCGCCGTCTCCCGGCGCACCTTGAACCAGTCCTCGAACGTCTCGCGGGCGAACGGGGCGATCTCCCGCGCCGGGTGCACCCCGAGCGCCTGCTTGCCGACGCGGGCCAGCGGCGTGTGCAGCGTCAGGTTCGCCAGTGGCGCGACCGCCGAACCCAGCCGGTTCAGCGTGTGGATGTTCCCGAAGACGCGCGACCGCAGCGGCGTGCCGTGCGTCTCGTGGTACTGGGCCAGGAACTCCGTCTTGATCTTGGCCATGTCCACGCTCGACGGGCACTCGGTCTTGCACGCCTTGCAGGAGAGGCACAGGTCCAGCACCTCGTAGGTGCCCTTGTCGGTGAATTGGCTGCGGTCGAGCACCCGCCCGGCCAGCGCGTCGCGCAGCGCGTTGGCGCGCCCGCGGGTCGTGTCGTGCTCGTCGCGCGTCGCCATGTAGGAGGGGCACATCGTGCCCGAGCCGAGCTTGCGGCAAACCCCGGCGCCGTTGCACATCTCGATAGCCGCGGCGAACCCACCCTCGCGCCTGAAGCTCAGATGGGTGTCCACCCCCATCGTCCGGTAGCCGGCGCCGTAGCGCAGGTTCTCGGTCATCGAGGGACTGTCGACGACCTTGCCCGGGTTCATCAGCCCGGCCGGGTCGAAGGCAGCCTTGAGCTCCTTCATGCATTGGTAGAGCTCCGGGCCGAAGATTTTCTCGTTCAACTCGCCGCGCGCCAGCCCGTCGCCGTGCTCGCCGCTCATGACGCCGCCGAACTTGACCACCAGCCCGGTCGCCGCTTCGGTCATCTCGCGCATGGCCTGCACGCCCCGGGCGTCCTTCAGGCTGACCAGCGGCCGGATGTGCAGGCAGCCGGCGCTGGCGTGGGCGTAGAAGGCCGCCCGCGTGCCGTGCTCGGCCACCATGCGCAGCACCTCGCGCACGTACTCGGCCAGGTGCTCGACCGGCACCGACACGTCCTCGATGCAGGGGATCGGCTTGGCGTCCCCCTTGACGCTCATCAGCAGCCCGAGCCCCGCTTTGCGCACCGACCAGACGTCGGCCTGCTGCTTGGTGTCATAGACCGCCTGCGGCTCGGCCTGCAGGGCGATCCCGCGCTTGACCAGGTGCTGCTCGAGCCCCTCGACCTTGCTGCGCAGCTCGGCGTCGCTCTCGCCGTAGAACTCGACCGCCAGCAGCGCGTCCGGCTCCCCCTGGATGAAGGCGATCTGGCGGGCGTAGCCCGGCTGCTGGCGCGTCAGCGAGATCAGCATGTGGTCCATCAGCTCGATGGCCGAGGGCTCGCGCTCCAGGATGGTGGTGGTCGCCTCCATGGCCCGCACCAGGTCGTCGAACTGCAGCAGCAGCAGGGCGGTCTTCGCCGGCTTCGCCACCAGGTTGATCGCGTACTCGGTGCCGAAGGCCAGCGTCCCCTCGGAGGAGACGAGCAGCCGCGCCGGGTTGAAGCCCTCCCCACCGGCGCGCAGCAGCTCCTTCAGACTGTAGCCCGTCGCGCGGCGCCAGTGGCGCGGGAAGTCGCGCTCGATGGCCGGCGAATAGCGCTCGCGCATTCCGAGGAGATCGCGGTAGAGCCGCCCCTCGCGCGAGTCGAGCACGGCCTTCGCCGCCGCTGTCGCCGGGTCGGTCGCGCTGAAGCTGACCTCGGTGCCGTCGGAGAGGATGGTGTGGGCGGACAGAATGTGGTCGATCGTCATGCCGTAGAGGATCGAGTGGGCGCCGGCCGAGTTGTTGCCGACCACGCCGCCGATGGTCGCGCGATCGCCGCTGGAAGGGTCGGGGCCGAACATCAGGCCATGGCGGGCGACCTTGGCGTTGAGCTGGCTCAGGACGATCCCGGGCTGCACGCGGGCGAAGTGCGCCTCGCGGTCGAGCTCGAGCACCTGGTTCAGGTACTTGGAGCTGTCGATCACCAGGGCCGCCCCGACCGCCTGGCCGGCGAGGCTGCTGCCGCCGCCGCGCGGCAGGACGGGTACGCCGTGCTTGCCTGCCAACTCGATCGCCGCCCGCACGTCGTCGACGGTACGCGGCAGGACCACGCCGACCGGCTCGATCTGGTAGTTGCTGGCGTCGGTGCTGTAGAGCATGCGGGTGTACTGGTCGAAGCGCACCTCGCCGGCGATGCGCCAGCGCAGCTCTTCCTCGAGCGCCCGGACCGCCTCCACCTCCGGCCGCGTCGTCGGCAGTGTCGCCACCATCGTGTGTTCCTCCCTTAAGAAGCACCATCGCGGCGGCGTCGCACGCGGATGCTCGTCCGGCATCGGTGCCGTGGCTGGCGCGTCGTCCGCGCCTGCCAGTGTAGCACCGGGGCTCTGTACCGCGAGCCGATCCTGCTCGGGCGGCTTATCCCTGCCCGCGAAACGCCGCCCGCACCGCGTCGGGCGCACCCTCCCAGCGGCCCGGTCCCTCCAGGCGGTAGAGCGACGGGGTCGGCGGGCCGAAGAGCAGCGGCACCAGCAGGCGGGGATGACGCCAGGGCCGTGGTACCACGCCGATCTCGTGGCCGATCGCGTCCAGGTAGTCGACGAACTGGACTCGCATCGGCGCGGTTCCCTTACGACGGCGCGCGGCCCGCTCGGCCTCCATCTGCCGCCGCATCGCCGCTGGCGCCGGCAGCGTCACCCGCCCGGCGACGACCCGCGCGATCCAGCGCGCCTGCATCTCGACCACCGGCAGGTAGGGGCCGGGGACGACGCACATGCCGACGAAGGCCAGCCCCGGGTGCGCCGGCGAGAACACGTAGCGGTAGAGGTCCGGCTCTTCCTCGACGCGGAAGCCGATCGGATCGAGGAAGGGGAGGTCGAGCCCGTAGCCGGTGCAGCAGATCAGCGCGTCGGCGCGGGTCCGGCTGCCGTCGCTGAAGACCACGTCGTCCGTGTCGAGGCGGGCCACGTCGGGTCGCACCGCCAGTTCGCCTGCCGCGATCAACGGCAGCACCTCGGCTCCGACCGTGAAGCGGAAGCGATCCAGGTCGATTGGGGGCACCGGCACGCCCCAGTCGCTCGCACGCCGGCTCAGCCCCAGTCGCCGGTACTCGTTGACAATCAGCCCGCGGAAGACGCGCATCCGGATCGGTGCCGGGACGCGATTGCTCAGGCGCGTGAGCTGGTGGTCATACGGGCGCCGCCCGACGTACCGCGGGACAAACCAGGCCCCGCTGCGCAGGCTCAGGGTGACGCGCGCCCCGCCGTGGCACAGCTCCAGCGCGATGTCCACCGCGCTGCTGCCGGCGCCGACCAGCACCACGTCGCGCCCGGCGAAGGGTTCCGGCCCTACGTAGCTCGCGCTGTGCGTGACCTCGCCGGCGAAGGTCTTGCGGCCGGGGTAGGTGGGCACGACCGGTTCGTGATAGAGGCCGGTGCAGACGACGACCGCGTCGACGGGCTCGGTCTCCAGCGCGCCGGCCCGGTTCGCCCGCACCGCCCAGCGCCCGCCGTCGAGCGGAGTTACCGCCTCGACGCGCGCCCCGAGCCGGACGCGGTCCGGTGGGACGAAGCGCGCCGCGTAGTGCCACAGGTAGTCGAGTACGTCCGCGCGGGCCGGGAAGTCGGGCAGTCCATCCGGAAACGGGAAGTCCGAGAAGCCGCAGACGTGCCGGGAGGTGTTGGTGCGCAGCGAGCGATAGGCGGGACCACCGCCGTCCGGCAGCGCCTCGTCGAAGTTCCAGATCCCGCCGATCTCGGCTCGCCGCTCGAAGACGAGCGGCTCGAGCCCCTCGTCAAGGAGGCACTTCGCCGCCGCCAGGCCGCTCGCGCCCGCGCCGATCACCGCGACCCGGCGGGGCCGACTGCCACCGCTCCGCGCCTGCGCCACCTGCCCTCCTCAACCGTGAGCGTGCACGCGGCATCGAGCTCCCAGGCGGTCCGCCACGCGCGGTAACGGTCGGAAGTTCACTGATGAGGAGAGCTTACCGCGGCGCCGGCATATCCGGCCAAGCGGGCGCCGGCGCGGTTGGGCCGGGCGCGTTCGGGCACGTTTGGATGCCACCCGTCGAGGTAGTGGACTACCGGCCGGCTCACCCCGAAGGGTAGCCGGAAAAACTACCCGGCCCGGTCGCGCGGAACTACCTGCGGGGACGTTTGACCGCCAGGGCACGCAGCCTATCCTCAAGATCAGGTAGCGCCGCGGGTGGAGCCCGGCGAGAGACTCAGGGAGAGGGATCTGAGGACGATGGAAGCAGCACGGGTCGACTACCAGTTCGAGGGAGCAGCGCGGACGCGGGCCAGCGGCCGGCAGCACACAGGCGTGGCGGCCGCGACGTGCGTCGCCGCCGCCCTCTCGGTGGCGGGCGCGATGATCCACGCCTACATGATGCCGCAGCACTTCGCCGAGTGGTGGGGCTACGGCGTCTTCTTCCTCATCAGCACGCTGGCGCAGGGGGTCGGCGCCATCGCCCTGGCCGGCTGGCCGCGGCGCTCGCTCTTCCTGGTCGTCGTCGCCGGCAACCTGTTGATCCTGATCGTCTGGGCGCTGTCCCGAACCGTCGGCACACCCCTTTTCGGTCCAGGCGCCGGGGAGGTCGAGCCGATCGGGCTGCTGGACGTGGTCTGCGCGGTCGTCGAGGGCCTCACCGTGGTCCTGCTCGCCGTCCTCGCGGTCGTCCCTGAGGCTGACGGGGAGCCGGCCGCCGGCGCCTAGCGAGGGGCGACGGCCCCTCCACATTCCGACACCCCGCCTGTCTCGACTCTGTTGGGTAACCCTGTGCGAGGCGCGCCACGCGCCGACGGCAGCCGGGATCACGCGTATTAACGCGCTCGCCACACGTCCTGAAGGGGTCGGTAGCTGAGCAGCGTGATACCTTCCTGTTGGATTAGCGCACGCGCTTGCGCCGAGATGAGGAACTGGAAGTCGGCCTGGCGTACCTCCGGGCCGAGCGCTCCGATCGCGCGCATCTCCGCGTCGTCGAAGCCTGGATGCACCGCCCACTCACTCAGCCCGACCGGGAGGTCATGGAGTAGCTGCGCGTATCGGGCGAACTTATCCGCTGTCTCCAGACCATAGCTATCCACAAAGACATGGTCTGTGGTGGGCAGCCCTTGCCGCTGCATCGTGGCGATCCACGGACGGTCGACGGCCCGCATCGCGAGACCGTACTCGCGGGCCAGCCGCTGCATCAGGTCGACGATCGCGGTCCCTCCACCGCCCCGCAGGCAATGCCAATCCAGATGGGTCGGCCTGAGTTCGGCGGCCAGCACCATTTCGATCTGTGCCCGGAATTCCACCTCCAAATCCTCCAGCTTCACCTGCGCCAGGAATTCGGGGATGCGCTCGAAGCTGTAGAAATAGCCCGTCTCATCGACTAAGGAGGGCACCCGCTCGCGACAGGTGAGCGGCCCCCAGCGATAGCGGGCGGGCTCGCAGATGACCGTCAGATGCACCCCGAAGGGGATCGCGGGATGCTCGCGGAGCAGGCGCAAGGCGTGCAACGCCCAGGGACACGGCGCCATCACGGTCGTGGAACTCGCGATGCCGTCGGTGAGGGAGCGCCAGATTGCCGCATTGACCGCGTGACACACTCCAAAGTCATCGGCATTAAGAATCAGGAGGCGCGCATCGATCGGATACCCAAGCCGTCGATTGGTGTCGCCGGTGTGCATGCGGCCCATCGTCCCTTTCCTCTGTGTCTGGACTGTAATCGTCGGGGCGGTAATGGAACGCGCGCGTCCCACAGGCGTTACCTGCCACGCGAGCACGCCCATCTTGGTACTACCAAATGGGCCACCCGGCCAGTCTCGGCAGGGTGTCGCGTCGTCCGGCGCCTCGTCAGTCGCGGTGGGGGCTCGTGAGGACGAGCACGATCAAGCCGAGGCAGAAACCGACGGCCTCGCCCATGGCGAACGGCAGCGGCG
>DATKRJ010000510.1:0-7025 GCA_035532355.1 Thermomicrobiaceae bacterium
TACGCGACGGGCTACCCGCTGACGGAGGCGTACTGGACGAGCGTGCTGGTGGGCGGGGTGTCGCGGCAGGTGCTGGTGCAGGTGTTCGAGCGGCGGGTGCTGACCTACACGCCGGCGAACCCCTCGGGCTGGCAGGTGGAGGCGGGTAACGTCGGCCAGCACTACTACACCTGGCGCTACCTGCAGCTCAAGCAACCGGTCGACGAACCCATCGTCTCGCCGCTGCCGATCACTAGCGTGGACGTCAGCCTGTCGACGGGCCGGCCCGTGCAGGTGGTGGCGCACGTCGCCGGCTACGTCCCCACCTCCTGCGCGACGCCGCAGGAGCCGGTCGTCAGCCGCAACGGCCAGACCGTGACGGTACAGATTGATATGGTGCAACCGGCCGGCGCGATCTGTGCCCAACTGGCGACTCTCTACAGCCGCGACGTGTCGCTGGGCTCGTTCGCTCCCGGCGACTACACGCTGACGGTCAACAGCATCCAGACGACCTTTCACGTTGGCTGAGCGGCGACTCGAGATGATGCCGGGGATCCGCCGCCAGGGATTGCCGACCGTCGAGCGGCACGCGCGCCGGTAGGTCCCCGAGAGCGCACCTTATCGAAGGTGCCCATCGACCTGGTTGGGAACCGGCGTCCACGACGTCGTGTGTGCCGTCGGGGGCGGGGAGATGAGCGCGCCCGGCATCGCTTGTCCGACGCGACGGGCGATGGTAGACCTGCGAGCCGTCGGCACGGCGGACGGGCGGGAGGCGACGAGAGGTGGGGGACGGAGACCTGGACCAGCGGGCGGCGCCGTTCCTCGACGCCTGGCGGGCCTATCGCGCGGCGGGCGTCGTTCCCTACTCGACGCCGGGGCACAAGGGCGGGCGCGGCGCCTCCGCGGAACTGCTAGAAGCCTTCGGCGCGGCGGCGCTGGGGCTCGACATCCCGCACGGCGGCGGGGTCGACGACACCCACCTGTCGCACGGCACCCTGCGGGCGGCCGAGCGGCTGTCCGCGGCGGCCTGGGGCGCCGACGAGGCGCGCTTCCTGGTCAACGGCAGCAGCACCGGCAACCACGCCTTCCTGCTCGCAACCTGCCGCGACGGCGACGAGGTGATTGTCGCCCGCAACCTGCACAAGTCGCTGCTGGCGGGACTGGTGCTGAGTGGTGCCCGGCCGGTCTACGTGCGGCCGGCGATCGACTCGGAGACGAACCTGAGCCTCGACGTGGCGGTCGAGGAGGTGCGCACGGCGCTCGACGCGCACCCGGCGGTGAAGGCGGTGATCCTGGTCAGCCCCGCCTACACGGGCGTCAGCAGTGACCTGCCGGCGATCGCCGCGCTCTGCCACGAGCGGGACGCGCCCTTGCTGGTGGACGAGGCCTGGGGGCCCCACTTCCCGTTCCACCCGGAGCTGCCGCCCTCGGCGATGCAGGCCGGCGCCGACGGAGCGGTAACGAGCGTCCACAAGCTGCTGCCGGGGATCACCCAGGCGTCGCTGCTCATGCTGCAGGAGCCGCGGGTCGACGTGAGCCGCTTCAACGCGGCGGTGGACATGCTGGAGACGACGAGCCCGGCGGCCTTCATCTACGCCTCGATCGACGCCTGCCGGCGGCAGATGGCCCTCGCCGGCAAGGAGTTGCTCGACCGGACGCTGACGCTGGCCGCCGGGGCGCGAGCCGCGCTGGCCGCGATCCCGGGGCTGGCGGTGGTAGGGCGGGAGGTCATCGCGGACCGGCCGGGAGCGGGCTTCGACCCGACCCGCCTGTTGGTCGACGTGCACGGGCTGGGGGTGACCGGCTACCAGGCCGAGCGGATCCTACGCGAGCGCGGCCGCGTCGGGGTGGAGATGAGCGACCTGGTGAGCGTGATCGTGATGCTCACCGTGGCCGACGACGCGGAGACGGTCGAGCATCTGGTGGCGGGCTTCCGCGGGCTGGCGGAAGAGGCGCGGGCAAGCAGCTCGGCTCTGTTAGCCCCGGCCGTCACGCGCGGGCACCGCTCGAGCGGCGCGGTGATCCTGGGCTCGGGGCACGCGGAGCACGCGGAGCAGGCCATGACGCCGCGGCAGGCGGCGTCCGCCGTCGCCGAGGCGGTCCCGCTGCGGGAGGCGGTCGGGCGGATCGCAGCCGAGATCGTGACTCCGTATCCACCAGGCATCCCGGTGATCGCGCCCGGCGAGGTGGTCACGGCCCAGATCGCCGACTACCTGCGCGTCGGCCTGGCGGCCGGGATGTACGTGAGCGGGCCGGCCGACCCGACGCTGGCGACGCTGCGCGTCGTCGCCGGCTGAGCAGCGCGGCTGGGTCCGCACTACAGCGTCGTTCAGCGCGATCGTCTGCCCGACGACGTCGTGGGCGCGACGAATCGCGCCCCTACACGCGACGCGGCGAGCCTATGCGGTCAAGGCCACTGCACGTTGCTTAACGCAGTAGACGTGGCGCGCCAGCTCAGGCCCGGTGGCCGACGACCTCCTCCATCGCCTCGACCGCGTGCTCGATGTCCGCTCGCGAGACGTCCAGGTGCGTGACCGCGCGCCAGCGGGTGCCGGACGGGGAGCCCAGGCGCACGCCGTGCGCGGACAGGCCCTCGTGGAGCTCGGCCGGGGTGCGACCGGTGCCGGCGACGTCGAAGAAGACGATGTTCGTCTCGACCTCACTCGGGGTGATGGCGATGCCGGGGATCTCGCTGAGGCCGTCGGCGAGGCGGCGCGCGTTGGCGTGGTCGTCGGCCAGGCGCTCGACGTTGTGCTCCAGCGCGTAGACGCCGGCGGCGGCGATGATGCCGGCCTGGCGCATGGCGCCACCGAACATGTGCTTGAAGCGGCGGGCGCGCTCCATCGTCTCGCGGTCGCCGGCGAGCACGCCGCCGACCGGGCAGCCGAGCCCCTTGGAGAGGTCGACCCAGGCGGTGTCCATCTTCTCGGCCCAGACCCTGGCCGGGATGCCGCTGGCGACGGCGGCGTTGAGCAGGCGGGCGCCGTCGAGGTGGGTCTTGAGGCCGAGCTCGTGCGCGGCGTCGGCCACGGCGTTGAACCTATCGAGCGGCCAGACCTTGCCGCCGCCGTGGTTGTGGGTGTTCTCCAGGCAGGCGAGCGTGGCCGGCGCGGCGTGGAAGCCGCCCTGGGGCTGCACGGCGTCGCGCAGCTGCTCGGGGGAATAGACGCCGCGCTCGCCCTCGACCAGCGCGGTCATCACGCCGGCGAGCAGGCCGGGGCCGCCGGCCTCGGAGGTGTAGGGGTGGGCGTAGCGCTCGATGACGATCTTGTCGCCGGGCTGGGTGTGGACCTTGATACCGATGGCGTTGCACATGGTGCCCGACGGGAGGAAGAGGGCCGCCTCCTTGCCGAGCAGCTCGGCGACCATGTCCTGCAGTCGGTTGACGGAGGGGTCCTCGCGCAGCTGCTCGTCGCCGACCGGCGCGTCGGCCATGAAGCGGCGCATCTCGGCGGACGGCCGGCTGGCGGTATCACTCCCGAGGTCGATCATGGGGCTGCTCCCTCTCCTCACAGCAGGTGGATAGGTGGCCACGCGGGCGGCACGGTGTGTCGCGATTATGGGGGCTCGAGACGGGGATGGCCATCCCCGAGGAGTGCGGTCGAGCGCGCTGGGGAAGGTTCGGCGTTCTCAAGAGGGGATGGAACTCGAACACCGCATACAGGAAGGGTTCGATTACGCGCGATCATCCGCGTGGCGCGGACAGCGGGTTAGACAATCCCTGCAGGGCGCAGCGCACACCTCGTGGCCGAGCTGGTCGATCAGTGCCGGCACAGGTCAAGGTGGTCCGCTACCGGCGGCGGAAGCGGGCGAGGGCGTCACCGAGCAGGTCGATCGTCGCGGCCGCCAGGTCGGGACTGCCGGCGTAGGGTGCGCCGACGAGGACGTGGGGGACGCCGGCCGCCTCGAAGGCACTGAGCGCCTCCGCGATCTCCCGCGCCGTGCCGCTCAGCACGCGGTCGGGGTCAATCGGCGTGCCCGCGGGCGCGCCGACCGCGAGGTTGACGCCGACGGTCAGGGTGAGGCTGTCGGGGTCGCGGCCGACGTCGCGACAAGCCGCGCCCATGGCGGCTCGCCGCTCGGCCAGCGGCGCGACGCACCCGAACCAGGCCGCGTTCCACTGGTCGGCGTAGCGTGCGGCCAGCCGGAGCATACGGGGACCCCGGCCGGCCACGAGGACCGGCGGGCCACCGGGGCGAGGGCCGCGCGGCAGGAGGGCGCAGTTGGGCGCGCGGTAGTACCGGCCCCGGAAGTCGACCTCGCCGTCCCGCAGCAGCGGCACGATGATCTGGAGGGCCTCCTCGAAGCGGCTCGCCAGATGGTCGAACGGGTAGCCAAAGGCGGTGAACTCGGGCTCGTGCCCGCCGGCGCCCAGGCCGAGGGTGAACCGCCCGCCGCTGACCTCGTCCATGGTCACGGCCATCTTGGCCAGCAGCGCCGGGTCGCGCCAGAGGGCACAGATGACCAGGGTGCCGAGCTCCACGCGCTCGGTCGCCTCGGCCAGGCCGCCCAGGATCGACCAGCACTCATGGACGCCGAACTGGGGACGGTCGGGGAAGCGGAAGAGCAGGTGGTCGTGGACCCACAGCGAGTCGAACCCGGCCTGCTCGACCTGCCGCGCCTGCTGCCGGATCTCCCGGTAGGACGGCGGGCGTCCGAGATGAAGGGGCTCACCGATCCGCAGGATGAATCCGACCTTCACGCGCATCTCCTTCGCCGACTCCCCAGATGGGCCAAAGGAGGATAGCCGCTCGCGGTGGGCTCAGCCCAGTCAATGCCGCGGTCTCCCGACCCGCGCCTCCCGGAGACGCCGTCTCCCGCATGGCGCGATTGGACCGGATCACGGCCGGCCGGTCGCGTCGGGTGCAACGGTCGCCGGCCAAATTCGTTCTATCGAGCGTGACGCCGTCAATCCCGGTGCCGATCGAATCGTCGTACCCGGCCGATTTGCGAGGTTTCGGGCGATGACGGCCGCATGGCAGCCGGGCGAGCAGGCATCCCGTTGTCTCACACCATGAGAGAAAGAGAGTCGATCCCATGCGGCAGCGCATCAGCCGGCGGCGTTTCGTCCAGGCCGTTGGCGCCCTCGGGCTCGCCAGCGGAGCCGGCGGCCTCGGACTGGGCGGGCCGAGCAGAGTCTCGGCGCACGTCACGATCACGACGCGGGCGCACGAACTCAGCACGGTGATCGACGGTCAGGCCGTCCACGATCTCCCCTTCTCCGCCTCGCACGTGGCCGTCTACTGGAAGGGTGCGCACGACGCGGCCGTGAGCGCCGCCTTCAGCGCCGACGGCGCCGGCTTCGGTGCTCCCCGGGTCGTGGCGCACGACGAGGTCGGCGAGAACAAGCACGACGGTTGGACCTACGGCGCGGTCATGACGGCGGGGAGCGCCCAGTCCGTCGCGCTGAGCGCCGACCGCCGGCTGGAGGACGTGCGCATCGTGGCGATGGTCGACGGTGAGCAGACCGTGAGCTACGAGTACCGGCCGGCGGGGGACGTGCAGGCGGCGGCGCCCATGCCGGCGGTCATCACGCGGGCGGGCTGGGGCTGCGACGAGAGCCTGATGACCTGGGCGCCCGACTTCTACCCGGTGCAGAAGCTGATCTGTCACCACACGGCAACGCAGAACAACGATCCGAACCCGCCGGCCACGGTGCGCGCGATCTACTACTACCACGCGGTCACCCAGGGCTGGGGCGACATCGGCTACAACTTCCTGGTCGACGAGTCCGGCCGGATCTACGAGGGGCGCTACTCCCGCGCCTACGCGCCGGGCGAGTCGCCGACCGGTGAGGACCTGGCCGGCGACGGGGTGACCGGCGCCCACGCCTACCAGTACAACTCCGGCACCGTCGGCATCGCGCTACTGGGCAACCTCGTCAGTCAGGACGCGACCCCGGCCGCCCGGCTCGGCCTGGAGCGGATGCTGGCCTGGAAGGCGGACCGGCACGGGATCGACCCCAACGGGCGCACGGTCTACACCAACCCCGTGACCTTCGTGCGAACGACCTTCCCCGACATCGCCGGGCACCTCGACGTCAACTCGACCGAGTGTCCGGGGGGCGCCTTCTACGCGACGCTGCCCACCGTGCGCAACGACGTCGCGTCCATGATCGGGTCGTCGGGAACGCCCGCACCGGCCGTGCCGGTCGTCGGCGGGCTGAGCCCCAGTGCCGGTCCGACGGGCGGCGGGACCGCGGTGACGATCAGCGGCAGCGGCTTCACCGGCGCCACGGCCGTCAGCTTCGGCCCCGGCAACCCGGGCACGGGCCCGCGGGTCGTGTCCGACAGCCAGCTTACGGTGACCGCGCCGGCCCACCTCGCGGGCGTTGTCGACGTCACGGTGACGGCGCCGGGCGGCACCTCGGCGGTCGTGGCCGCCGACCGCTTCAGCTACACGCCGAGCGTGACCGGGCTGAGCCCGGCCTCCGGTCCGGCCGGCACGACGGTGACAGTCGGCGGCAGCGGCTTCACCGGCGCCACCGCGGTCGCCTTCGGCCCGACCGCCGCGACCGGGCTGACGGTCCACTCCGACACGCAACTGACGGCGCAGGCGCCCGCCGGGAGCGGCACGGTACACGTCACGGTCACGAGCGGCGGCGTGACCTCCGCGACCTCCAGCGCCGACCAGTTCGGCTACACGGCGGCCGGCGCCCCGCCGAGCTTCACTCTCGCGGCGAGCCCGCCGTCGCAGACGGTCAGCCGCTACGGCACCGCGCGGTTCGGGGTGAGCCTGACGGCGGTCAACGGCTTCCGCTCGCCGGTCAGCTTGAGCGTGAGCGGCCTGCCGCGGGGGGCGTCGGCCTCGTTCAGCCCAGGCTCGCTGACGCCGAGTGGTTCGTCGACGCTGACGGTCAATTCCCGCGGCGTCCCGGGCAGCTTCACGCTGACGATCACGGCGACCGGCGGGGGCGTGACCCAGACGGCCCGCGTGGTGCTGACGGTGACGAGCAGCTTCTGGGGATAGGTCCGGCCGGTGACGTTTGGGCGGATGCCGAGGAGTCGAGGGCAAGTTTGAAACCTGCCCCTACAAGTGACGGGGGG
>DATKRJ010000511.1:0-10843 GCA_035532355.1 Thermomicrobiaceae bacterium
ACATGTCTTGAACCTGCCCCCGTGTTCATCGCGCGGGCGCGGACTCCGGCAGTACGAGGGACTCACCCGACGCGGCCTCGAACGCACGGGCGGCGGCCAGCACGATGTGGTCCTCGAACGGCCGCCCGGTGAGCTGCAGTCCCACCGGCAGCCGGTTCGCCGTCCAGCCGCAGGGTACCGACACGGCCGGGGCACCCATGACGTTGAACGGCCCGGTGAGCCCGATGGCCCCACGCAGCCGGTCCGCCTGCTCGCCCTCGGGCGGGCCGTCGGGGTCGTCCGTCTCGCCGCCCATTTTGGGAGCGGCAATCGCTGTCGTCGGCAGGACCAGCAGGTCGACCTGCTCGTGCAGGCGGGCGGCCGCCGCGATCTGCGTACGCCGCACTCGCTGCGCCTCCAGGTAGTGCACGGCCGGGATCGCCATGCCAGCCTCCAGCCGGTCGCGGGTGAGCTCGGCGTAGTCCTGCGCGCGGCTGCGGACCCACGGCAGGTGGAATGCCGACGCCTCGGCCGAGATGATCACCATCTCGGCGGCGATGATCTCCCGCAGCCCGGGCAGCTGCACCGGCTCGACCGTCATGCCCAGGCTGGCCAGTCGCTGGATCGCGCCCTCCACGATGGCCTGGACCTCACGGTCGACGCCGTGCTCGAACAGGTTCCGAGGAACACCGACGCGCAGCCGACCGGGGTCCACCGCGTCCAGGTCGGCGGCGCGGAAGGACGCGGTCGGCGCCGAACCGGGGTCCTCCGGGTCGTATCCGGCGATGGCCTCGAGCAGCACCGCGGCGTCGTCGACCGTGCGGGTCATCGGCCCGACGTGGTCCAGCGTCCAGGAGAGCGGATCGACCCCGGCCCGGCTGACGAGGCCGTAGGTCGGCTTGTGGCCGACGATGCCGCACCAGGCGGCCGGCTGGCGAATCGATCCTCCCGTGTCGGTGCCCAGCGTCGCGAGGCACAACCCGGCCGCCGTGGCTACCGCCGAGCCGCTCGACGAGCCGCCGGAGGAGTGCTCGAGGTTCCAGGGGTTGTGGGCCGCGCCGAAGTCCGGGTGGACCACGCCGTAGGCGAATTCGAGCATGTTCAGCTTGCCGAGCATGACCGCGCCCGCGTCGGCCAGGCGGCGCACGACGGTCGCGTCGTGCGTGGCGACGCGGTCGGCCAGAATCCGGGCGCCGGCGGTCGTGCGGACGCCGGCTGTGGCGAAGAGGTCCTTGTAGCCCAGCGGGATGCCGTGCAGTGGTCCTCGGTCCACACCGGCCGCCAGCTCGTCGGTGGCGCGCCCCGCCGCGTCGATGGCTGCCTCGGCGGTGACGGTGATGAAGCTGTTGAGCCCGGCGTCGAACCGTTCGATACGCTCCAGGTAGGCCCGGGTGAGTTCGAGCGGCGTGAAGCGGCCACTCCGGAATGCCGCGCCGGCCTCGCAGATCGTCAGGCGTGAGACGTCGAGCATGCTAGCGATCCCCTTCACGATCGGCGCCCGGCAGACGCAGCGTCACCAGCGGCTCGACGTCGGGCGCCGCGCGCGCCGACAGGCGCTCGCCGTCCTCGAGCAGCGCGGAGGCCCGCGCCGCGAGCGCGTCCAGTCGCTGCTCGTCGGTGGGGACGCCGAGGATCTTCAGCGAAACCGCGAGCATGTCGCGCGCGGTGGGGTCCGGTGCGGGGTGTGACATCTTTCCCTCCCTCTCGAGCGTAACCGCCGCATCGCGTGCGGTCCGTCAGAGCATCACGTCGCCACCGTTGGGTCCGAGCGTCTGGCCGACGTAGTAGGTGGCCGCGTCCGACGCCAGGAAGACGGCGGTCGGCGCCACCTCGTCCACCGTACCCTCCCGCTGGATCGGCAGCAGCGCGGTGTAGTCGCGGCCGGAGGACTCGCCCGGAGCGTCGGGGACGATACCGGTGGTGATGGGCCCGGGCGCGATGCAGTTGACCAGTACGCCGCGCGTGGCGACCTCACGCGCCAGCGCCTTGGTGAAGCCGATGATGCCGGCCTTGGCGGCGGCGTAGTGGGCGAAGCGCTCCCGGCCGATCTGGCCGATCTGGGAGCTGACGTTGATGATGCGACCCCGGCCGCGCTCGAGCATGCCGGGCAGTACCATGCGGGTGACGAGGAAGGTGCCGCGCAGGTGGCCGGCGATCATCTCGTCCCACATGGCGACGTCCATGTTCTCGACCCGCGACAGAGTGACGAACCCCGCGTTGTTGACCAGGATGTCGATCTGCCCGAACTCATGGTGCACGCGGTCGACCATAGAGCGCACCGCGTCCTCCCGCGCTACGTCGGCCTGCAGGGCGAGAGCATGCCGGCCCATCTGCTCGACCTGGCGGACCACTTCCTCGGCGGCATCCGCGCGCCGGTGGTAGCTGAACGCCACGTCGGCGCCCTCGTGGGCGAAGGCCAGCACGATGGCCCGGCCGATGCCGCGGCTGCCTCCGGTCACCAGGGCCTTGCGGCCCTCCAGCACGCCCATCGCTCCCCGTTCTCTCCGCGCGCCATGGCGCGCATCCACGCGGCACGCCTGCCGCTCAGACGGCGGTGAGCCCGCCGTCGACGACCAGGGCGCTCCCGGTCATGAAGGCGGCCTGCTCGCCGAGCAGGAACAGGATCGCGTCGGCGATCTCGTCCGCCTCGGCGACCCGCCCAAGGGGATGCTGGCGGGCCGAGGCGGCGAGGCCGGCCTCGACGTCGCCGCTGCGGGCCAGGTTGTTGAGCACCATCGGGGTGCGCACCGAGCCCGGGCAGACGCAGTTGACCCGTACCCCGCGCCCGGCGTACTCGGTGGCGAGCGCTCGGGTCAGCGCGATGACGCCGCCTTTGGAGGCGCAGTAGACGCTGCTGCCACCCCAGCCGATGAGCCCCGACACGCTGCCCAGGTTGACCACCGCGCCACGTCCGGCCTCGGCCATGGCCGGGATGAACGCGCGGCAGGTCGCGAAGAGGCCTTTGAGGTTGACCCCCATGACCCGATCCCAGAACTCCTCGGCGACGTCGCCGCTGGAGGGTACGCGCGGATTGATGCCCGCGTTGGGCACCAGGTAGTGGGGCGCGCCGTAGCGCTCGACGATCTCGCGGCCGGCCGCGTCGACCGCGGGCCAGTCGGCGACGTCGAGTCGGCGCGCGATCACCTCACCGGCACCCGCGGGGATCGCGGACTGCAGCCGCTCCAACCCGGCGAGGTCGATGTCTGCCGCCACGACGCGGCAGCCATGCGCGGCCAGCGCCCCGGCCACCGCGGCGCCAATGCCGGAGGCGGCTCCCGTGACCACTGCCAGCCGCCCGGCCCAATCGGTCGTTCCCGAACCCGACGCCATCGTCCCGCTCCGTGTCCGTGCAGCCGATTACGCTGGTACGCCGCCCATCATACAGGGACATGGCCGGACGGCAACGCGTCGGACGAGTTAACGGGACGGGCGGGGGCGATGGGCCGGCTACGACGCCGGCGGCGTCTGGCTGAGCGTGACCTGCAGGGTGACCGTCTGGTTGCCGCGCAGCACCGTGAGCTCGATCGTGTCTCCCGGCCGGTGCCGGTTGAGGATCTCGGCTAGGGCCGACTCGGTGTCCAGGGGCTGGCCGTCGATCCCGGTGATGACGTCGTGGAGCTGCATGCCGGCCGTCTCCGCCGGCGAGCCGGGCACGACCTGCACGATCACCGCGCCGCTCCTGGCCGACGTGCCGAGCTGCGCGGCGATCGCCGGATTGAGCGGCTGGTAGCTGATGCCGAGGTACGGGTGGGCGGCGTGGCCGGTGGCCACGAGCTCGTCGGCGATCGGCTTGACGGTCGAGATGGCGATGGCGAAGCCGATCCCCTCCGCCTGCAGGCCGGGCTCGGCCTGCCCCGCGACCATGGTGTTGATGCCGATCACCTGGCCCTGCAGATTCACCAGCGGCCCGCCCGAGTTGCCCGGGTTGATGGCCGCGTCCGTCTGGATCACGTCGAACAGGTACGGGCCAACGGTCAGGCCCGTTCCGCTGCCGGCAGTGCCCGGCTCCTGGACCGTCCGGTTGAGCGCGCTGACCACGCCCGCGGTGACGGTCGGCCCGCCCGGGAGGGCAAGCGCGTTGCCGATGGCCACCACCCAGTCGCCGACCTGGAGCTGATCGGAGCTGCCGAGCGCGGCGGTCGGGAGGTTGTCGCCCGAGATCTGGACCACCGCGAGGTCGGTCTGCGGGTCGGCGCCCACGACGCTGCCGGGGAAGGCGCGGCCGTCGGGCAGCGACACCAGGAGCTTCTCGGCTCCCGCGATGACGTGGTTGTTGGTCAGGATGTGGCCCTGGCTATCGTAGATGATGCCCGAGCCGACACCCGCCGGGACAGTGTCCGGCTGGCCGAGCTGAAACGTCTGCGTCTGCTCGTTGGTGATCTGGACCACCGCGGGCCTGACGCGCCGCGTCACCTGAACGACCGCGCTCTGGAACGTGGCATCCAGCGGCGCGGCGGAACCGTTCGTGGCACCGGGATCGGGGCCGACCGCGTTGCGCGTGACCTGACAGCCGGCGCCCATCAGCAGGAGCAGCGCCAGGACGGCGACGCCGCACGCGCGGGCTGGGACGCGTCGCGGCCCGCGTGGCCCGCGTGGAAGGTACAGACGCATCCGAGCCTCCGTTCGCCGGGACCGGGGAGTGGCGCCGCGGGCCCCATCGCGGACAGGTCGGGTGCCCGGTGGATCTCGCCGAACGGCGGACCATCTGACGTGCCCGATGATACCGGCTCGTTCGCCGGGGACGCGCCGACGGGGGTCCCGTTTCCAGTGGGTACCGGCGACGGCCGCGTTAGCTAACGACGCCGGCTCGATGCTTCCAGTCGTCGGCCCGGCGCTCGAGGTTGGCGAGGTCGCGCGCGGTGAACCAGAAGCCCGGACGGCCGGCCCTGGGGGCGAGGTCGTGGACCATCACGGCGGCTGCCCAGGCCCGGTAGGGCGGCAGATCGGCGAGCGGGCCGGCGACGGCCCCGTAGCCACGCCGCCAGCCGGCGACGAAGGGCGCCAGTCGCGCGAGGCCCTGTCCGCGCGCCATGAACGGGAACGCGGCCATGAAGCGCAGGATGCTGAGGGTGCGCGCGACGTCGGCGCGCGGTTCGCCGGCCGCGGCGTTGGCCCAGTCGAGCACGCCGGTGATCCCATGCCGATCCACCAGCACGTTGAGCGGGTGGTAGTCGAGGTGCAGCAGGGCGTCGGCGCGGGGACCGGTCTCGTCCAGGCGTGCCCGCAGCGCGTCCTCACCGGCTCCCGCCCAGGCCCGCCAGTCGAGTCCGCCCGGCATGGCGCCCTCGTCGAGCTGGATTCCATGGATCCGCGCCTGCATCTCGCCGAACAGCTCGCCGAGGCGCCAACTGCGTCGCGGCTGCCGGAGCAGCGCGCGTGCCAGCGGCTGACCGTGACACCACGACAGCAGCACCACCGGCCGGCCGTCCCAGGCGCCCTGGGCGCGGACCTCCGGGGTGGGGATGCCGCCCGCGCCCGCGAGCTGCATCGCCCGGACCTCACGCGCGAACGTTCGCTGCTGCTCGGCGCGAAATAGGCGCAGCGCCGAGAGCAGCCCGTCGTGCTCGACCCGCCACATCGTGGTGTCCCACCCGCCACCCAGCGGTGTGACGCGGCTCGGCGCCGGCAGGCCCAGGCGGGCCAGGATTTGCGCCACCTCCGGTCGCGCACTGCCGTCGGTCATACGTCGCACCTCCTGTCGATCGCCCGGGGCGCCGTAGGTCACGCACCCGCGGCACGCCTCAGCGGAGGCTCGCGGGCTACGTCCCGGCTCGCAGGTGAAGTTCAGTCCGGGAGGGCAGCCAGGATGCGGGCGCACCGTGTCGCGTGGTCCCACATCGTCGCCCCGTCGTCGACCGCCCACCACGCAGAGAGGACTGCCGCCACCAGGCCCCAGGCCCGCAGCCGGGCGCGGTCGATGCCCAGCCCCTCGCTGAGCTGATCGAGTCGCCGGTCGAGCGCGCCCGCCGGGTCCGGCCAGTCGAGCAGGCCGGGCCATGGGTTGTGGAGCAGCGCTCCGATCTCGTAGGCCGGCTCACCGACGACCCCTTTGGGATCGATCGCCAACCACTGGCGCTCCCGGCCGGCGAGGACGTTACCGTGGTGCAGGTCGCCGTGAAGTACGACGGACGACGCGGCCGACGCGGCCAGTTCGGCAGCGAGCGCCTCCGCGCGGGCGACGAGGTCCTCCGGCAGCGGTCCGGTGCCGCCACCGAAGCGCCGGCGTAGCCGGCCGAGTCCGGCCACCCAGTCGGCCACCGAGGGGAAGTCGTGGGCTGCCGGGACCGGACGCCACAGGCGCCGCATGACCTCGGCGGCGATGGCCGTGGCGGCTTCGTCGTCGAGGTCGGATAGCGGAGTGCCGGGCTCGAGCCGCTCGAGCAGCAGCGCCCCGCGCTCGCGGTCGACGTCGAGCAGCCGGACCATGCCCTCGCCGCCGGCCAGGGCCAGGGCGTCCGCCTCGTTCCAGAGCTCACGCGACGGGAACCCGATCTTCAGCACGACGGCGCAACCGGAAGCCTGGCGCGCCGGGGCTACCCAGTTGTAGGTGAGCGGCGTGAAATGCGGCTCGAGCGTCAGCGACCAGCTCCGGGCACACTCCGCGACGACGGCGGGGAGCCGCGCGATCCATGCCTGCGCGGATGGTCCGTGGACCCCGAGCAGCGTCCTGGCAAGGTCGTCCGGAACGATCATGACCCGTCCGTCGGTGAGGGGCGTGCCGGCCACCCGCGGGCGCGCGTCAGACTCCGGTGCCGGGTTCCTCCGTCGCCGCCGGGCTCGGCAGCAGCGCCTGGACTCGGGTTCCGGTGCCGGGCGTTGAGGTGACGCGCACGTTTCCCCCGAGCAGGCGAGCCCGCTCGCGCATGCCCAGCACTCCGAGCTTGCCGGCCATGGCGGACGTCGGCAGCGGGTCCACCGGAAGCCCTCGCCCGTCGTCCTCGATCGTCAGCGAGACCTCCTCCGGCTCGTAGGCCAGGGTTACACCGACGTTGCTCGCCGCCGCGTGGCGCTCGACGTTGCGCAGCGCTTCCTGGGTGATCCGGAACAGGCCCAGCTCGACCGCGGCCGGCAGGCGGCGCTCGTCACCGTACACCACCAGGGTGCCGTGGACACCCGCGCGGCGCTCGAGGTCGCTGACCAGCCAGCGCGCGGCCGCGACAAACCCCAGGTCGTCGAGCACCGACGGGCGCAGGTCGCGGCTGAAGCGGCGAAGCTCGGCGGCGATCTCCTCGGCCGCCTCGCGGACCTCGGTCAGACCGTCGCGCATGGTCGCGGGTAGGTCGCGGCCGGAGACCTCCAGCAGGTCGAGCCGGCGGCAGAGGAGGGCGATGGCCTGCAGGCTGCTGTCGTGCAGTTCGCGAGCGATCCGCTTGCGCTCATCCTCTTGCGCCTGGACGATCTGCCGGGTATAGGCCTCGAGGCCGCTCTGACGCTGCCGCTGCTCGGTCACGTCGCGGAAGAGGATCTGGACGACCGAGGAGCGGCCGGAGTCGGGCACGGCGCTGAACATCGGCTCGATCCAGCGCTCGCCGCCGCCGTCGGTGCTCAGTCGCAGGTCGTCGCCGACGACTTCGTTGCGGCTGGCCACCGTCAGCAGGCGGTCGGCCGCCCCTGGCCCGACCAGGCTCGCCAGCGGGTAGTCGCGCATGGCCGCCGGCCGTCGCGCGAAGAGCTCGCCGGCTGCGGCGTTGGCCTCGGTGATGACCCCGTCCTCATTGACGACCACGATCGCCTCGCCGGCACTCTCGAACAGTCCCCGGTACATCGCCTCGGAGCGACGTCGCGCCTGCTCCTGGCGCTCGGCGTCGTGCCTGGCCGCGACCTCCCGGTCGACGCGGTTGGCGATCACGACCGCCAGGGTAATGATCGTCAGGTGCTGGAGGGACTCGGCGACCCGGTCGAGTCCATGGTGGAAGAAGATGATGCTGGGCGAGGCCAGAATGGCAGCCCAGACGGCGGTGGGGATCGCGCCTTCCAGTCCGAAGTTGAGGCTGGCGTAGATCACCGGGACGAAGAAGATGGCGTACATCAGGACGACGAAGATGTCCGGCGCCTCGTGCCCGTGTGCCGCCTCCCAGCCGTCGTAGGTCAGGTGCATCGCGGTCGCCATGACGACCAGCGCCTGCACCGCCCAGAAGCGGCGCTCGCCGAGGTGGACGCGAAAGCGTGCCAGCCACACGCGTAGCCCGGCGCCGTCCGGCGTGGCGAGCGCCGGGGTGACTGCGGACGCGGCGGAGCGGCTCACAGTTCGCGCCTCGTGGATCCCGATCCCGGTCGCGGGCCCGGCCGCTGGTCGTCGATGCTGAGCCAGCGGCGGGCGACGGCGTAGGTCACGGCCTCGGTGCGCGAGGAGACGCCCAGCTTGGTGAGGATGTGGCTCAGGTGCGTCTCCACCGTCCGCACGCTGATGAACAGGGCGTCGGCGATCTCCCGGTTGTGCAGGCCGCGAGCGGCTTCGCGCAGGATCTCGATCTCACGGGCCGACAGGGGCGCCTCCGGCTCCGGCTGCGCGCTGCGGCGCAGGGACTCGCGCACCTTGGCCGCGACCGACGGGTGCAGGATGACCTGGCCGTGGTGCGAGGCATGGATCGCCTCGACCACCTCCTGGGCGCGGACGGTCTTGAGCAGGTAGGCCGCGGCGCCGACCTCGAGGGCTGCCAGCACGTAGTCGTCGTCGTCATAGGCGCTGAGGACGACGATCTTGGCGTCCGGCTGGATCTCGCGGATTCGGCGCGCCACGTCGATCCCGCTGCCGTCGGGCAGCGCCAGGTCCAGCAGGACGATGTCCGGCCGCAGTTCTTCGGCCAGCCGCAGCGCCTCGGCACCGCTGCCGGCCTCACCGACGACGGTCAGATCCGGTTCGAGCTCCAGGACCTGCCGCGTGCCGTCACGGACCACCGCGTGGTCATCGACGAGCAGGACGCGGATGGCTGCCATTGGGTTCCTCTCTCACTTGCCGTAAGTGTACGTCGTGGGCCGGCTGCGGTGCGGCTCGGGCCGCGCCAGAGTCCTCGACGTGCGCGGGTGCGTCCCACCGGCTGCCTGCAGCCGACCTCGGCTGGATCGAGGTGGACGGCCATCGGAAACGGGAGCCGGACAACAGGTGCGCATAGGTGGAAACACGGATGTATTTGGCGCGCAGAGTCACTAGGATGGATTCACGAGTTACCTGTTCGGGCGCCTGACCAATCCGCCGGACGCCCGTGGCGTCGGGGCACGAGCTCACCGGGAAAACGGCGCCGAGCAGGGTGCCTGACGGGCCCGTCTCCACCGGCGACCCGGTCGCGGGACGGGAGAAAGGTTGCGGCACGATGACCGTTCGATCGGCTTCGTCGAGTGACGTCAACGGGTTCGCCGATGAACTTGACGGCGCGATCCCTGGCGGGCGCATCCTCCGCGTGATCAACGGCGTGGCGCTGGGCGTGGCCTTCGCCCTGGCCGGCAGCATCATGGCCGTGATCGTGATCTTCGCGCTGGCCGTGCTCTACGCCGTCGTGCGGATGGCGCTCGGCGGTTAGAAGCTCTGGTGAACTCGCTCAGAAACAGCTTGCCGACGCGGAAACCGACCGAGCGAGCCGGCTAACGATTCAGCGCCGTGGCGCGTATTACGGCCAAGTAAAACAGGCGCGAGGAGTAACCACGCCGCCATACCGGTGGCGAGGCCAACCATCGTAGCCGACCGACGGGTGGACGTGGGGCTTCTCTCGCCCGCGTGGGCTGACGGGTTCCCACTCGTCGTGCCGGTCGCCGGGCAACCGGGCCCGCCCGGGCCCTCGGGCCGAGGCCGCGCTACCAGGCGGACGGTCGCTCCGGCAGCGGCACCCCGCACGTGCAGGCGCCGCCTTCCCTGTCGTAGTTCACCACCTGCTGACAGGCCGGGCAGCGGATCCAGACCGGGTTGGCATGGTCCAGCACCCACACGCTGGTATGCACGGCCTCCCCCAGCCCGGCCTCGAAGAATCGCCGCATTGCCTCGCGGTGCGTGCCCGCACGCGCCAGCCGCCGCGCACTCCCAACGTCGGCCCACGCGGTCACAGTAGCCAGTCGCCGGCCGATCACCAGCCCCGTCCAGCTCAGAAAGCCGGGCAGAGCCGGTAGCTCGGCCGCGATCCGTCTGCTGAAGTCGCGCACCTGATCGGCCTCGGCCTCCGAGCGCGCATCGACCCAGGTCAGGCTGACGGCCGTGGGCGCGGCGGCGCCTGCCGTGACGCGGACGCTGGTGCCGAAGGTGAAAGGCCCGGCTGCCTCCGGCTGAACCACGATCTGCAGGTCGAGTTGCGCGAGCAGCGCCCGCTGGTCGAAGTAGCCCTGCAGCGTCTGGATGCGGTCGCTCGCCACCGTCAAAAAGTCCGCGCCCGGCAGGACGACCGTGCGGCCCGTAGGCGGCGCACCGCCGAACGGCCCGGTTTGGGTGCCGCGCATGACCCACTGAGCCGCTACGGTGCCCCCCTGCCCGACGGTGGTACCGACCTCCTCGAAGGCTAGGTCAGGGAAAGCGCCGAACAGGTCGGAGGCATAGGCGCCTACGGCAGCCCCGGCGAGCGGCGGAGTGGTGGGATCGGCGTAAGTACCTCCCGGTGCGAACGTGGCAACGATGCCGTCGGAGTCATGGGCGTTCCAGGCGGCGAAATAACGTCGGGCGACGTCGATCTCTGCCATCAGTAATCCCTTGCCGGACGCGTCGAGTCGAGGAAGACCACGAATTTGCGGTGTGGTCGACGATCCTAGCATGGCGCGACGGGCGGGGCAACGGGCCCGCCGGCTTGCCGGTGGCCTGCGGTGGCTCTGCCTTCCGCCCGCAACTCTTCCCTTTTGGCGGAGCCACATGGTAGGATGTGGCCGCTGACTTTGAGGCAGCGGGAGT
>DATKRJ010000512.1:0-2270 GCA_035532355.1 Thermomicrobiaceae bacterium
CGCCGCCCCACTGGGGCGCGTCGGCGTCGCCACCTATCCAGAACGACCCGCCGCCCCACTGGGGCGCGCCCGCGTCGCCGCCGACCCAGAGCGGGCGGCCGCCGACATTGACGAGCCCGGAGGTGGCAATGGTTGGCCCGGCAACCCCCAATCTGGTCCGGCGTCAGCTGGATCTGATCATGAACGCGTACGGCTACAACCTGTACGAGAAGAAGAACCGCGCGCGCGCCGACGACCAGCTCGTCCGTGAGCGGGTGGGGTCGTTCATCGGCGAATCTGCCGTGGCGCTGCGTAACCTGCGCACCGAGTACCGGCGGCGCTTCGTGCCCCCGCCCAGTCGAGATCAGCCCTCGACGGCACCCGCGCACCTGGAGGCGCTCGCCGCGCTGGCGCGGCTGCAGGAGCGGCTCGAGGGGCTGGAGACGCGCGTACGCAGCATGTCGGTCCCCACGGCTGATCGGGCTTGGGACCACTTTCGCAACGAGAAGGGTCTGCTGACGGAGCTGCTCTTGCGGGACTACAACCTGATCGGGCCGGCCCAGCAGCTTCGCGAGGCCGCCCAGGCGCTGCGCGCGGAGTCCTGGAGCCCCGACGCCGAGCGCGAGCTGGGGCAGCTGGCGGATACCATCGCGCGGGCGGCCCAGGAGCGAGCGGACTTCCTGGCGGCGGTGAAGTAGTCACCCGGCGCCCGTCCGACCGACCCGGCGAACTGGGAGGGAGACGAGACGTGGTCTACACGGTCGCGGCGTTTATCGCCGACGTCAAGTCGGTCCTGGGCGACGACGGACCCAACGAGGCCGGACTCGCGCGCATCGCCGAGCGCATGAGCGCCTTCGCCCGCGATCCCGAGGTGCCGGCCGACGCGGCCGCTCCGACGGGCAACATCCACACCGAGCGGCGCGACGGCGACTCGGGTCCGCTCCACGTGGACGAGACGGGGCTGACGCTGGTGCGCGCGCGCTTCGGCCCCGAGGCGATGACCCCGATCCACAACCACGGCAGCTGGGGCGTGGTCGGCGTCTACGCGGGGCGCGATCGCTACCAGGTGTGGCGGCGGGTCGACCCGGGGACGGGCGCCGGCGAGGCGCGGGTGGAGCTCGTCGAGGAGCGCATCCTGGAGCCGGGCGACGCGATCGTGCTGCCGCCCCCGCCGCAGGACATCCACGCGCAGCAGGGCATGGACGGCGAGGCGGCCTACGAGTTCGTGCTCTTTGGCAGCCACGCCGCGATGACCCAGCCGCGGCTGTACTTCGATCCCGACCGCCAGAGCGCGGAGCAGGTCCTGCCCGGCCGGCGCTAGCCGGCGAGGGCCAGCGCGTCGGCGACGGCGGCCGCCAGTTCCGCCGTGGTCGCCGTGCCGCCGAGATCCGGCGTGCGCGCCGCGTTGGACGCGAGCACCGCGTCGACCGCCTGCCGGATGGCCAGGCCGGCGCCGTTCGCCGCATCGTCGGCGTGCCGCGCGCCCAGCCACTCACAGAGCATGGCTGTGGAGAGGATCAGCGCGACCGGATTGGCCCTGCCGCGGCCGGCGATGTCCGGCGCCGAGCCGTGGACCGCCTGGGCCATCGCCTGTCGGTCTCCGGCGTTCAGTCCGGGGGCGAGGCCGAGTCCGCCGACCAGCCCGGCCGCCTCGTCGGACAGGATGTCGCCGAACAGGTTGGTGGTCAGGATCACGTCGAAGTCGCGCGGCCGCATCACCAGGTGCATGGCGAAGGCGTCGACGTGGTAGTCGTCGACCGCGACGTCGGAATAGTCCCGGGCGACGGCGCGGCAAACCTCGAGGAACAGGCCATCCCCACGGCGCAGCACGTTGGCCTTGTGGACCAGCGTCACCTTGCGGCGACGCTCGCGGGCCAGCGCGAAGCCGGCGCGAGCCAGCCGCTCGCAGGCGCGGCGCGTCACGACGCGGACCGAGATGACCGTGTCGGCGTCGGGACGGAACTCGCCGTTGCCGTCGAGCACGTTGCGATCGGCGTAGAACCCTTCGGTGTTCTCGCGGAGCACGATCAGGTCGACGCCGTCATATAGCGCGGGCACGGCCGGGAGCGAGCGGGCCGGGCGCACGTTGGCGTAGAGATCAAAGCCCTTGCGGAGCGCTGCGCTGGGGTTGGGCATGCTCGGGCCGGCGTACTGGTGGGTCGTGACCGGCCCCAGGATCCAGCCGTCGCAGCCCTCGAGCGCGGACACCGTGCCGGCCGGCAGCGTCGAGCCGTGGCGCTCCAGCGCGTCGAGGCCGACCGGCAGCGGCACGAGGTCGAGCGCCAGGTCGG
>DATKRJ010000513.1:0-5517 GCA_035532355.1 Thermomicrobiaceae bacterium
CCTCTACGAGCAGGAGATCGATGCGTACGAGCCGGTCCGTCAGGTCCAGGCTCTCGGTGAGACGGCGTCCGACCGTCCGCGCCACCTGCGGCTCGTCGAGCCTGATAGTGGCTGGATGCGCGCCCAGGATGGCCGCTGAGCATGCGCCAGCCGACCCCGTCCCTGGCCGGCAGCGGCTTCGCGATCGGCTTTGACGAGCCCGACGTACGGCGGTTCTGCGGTCGAGCGCGATTCGAACAGGCGACCCACCTGGAACAGGCCGGCCACGTGCTCGACCCGGTAGTCGGCGAGAACACGCTGGCGGCGCGTGTCGTGGGGACCTGGCGGCGCGAGTTCGCCGTCAGCATAGTCGCGCGCGGCGTCGACCTGCTGCCAAGCTGCTCCTGCGGCGCCGGTGGCTTCTGCCGGCACGCAGGCGCGGTGTTGCTCCATTGCCTGCGCTCGCCGTCGACCTTCGTCGCCAAAGCGCCGGGGCGGGCGGCCCTGCCCGAGGCAGGCGAACCGCCGCATGGGAGCGACGAGTCGCCGGCCCAGGAGTTGGCGCGCCTGCTGGAGTCCCACACCCTGGCCACGTTGCGGGAGTTCGCACGGCGGCGCGGGCAGCGCATCCGGGCGCGGAACAAACTCGAGTTCGTCCCTCAGCTCGCGGCGGCGCTCGCCGACCCGGCCGCGGTCGACGCCACGCTCGTTGAGCTGGCCGAGGCGGACCGGATCGCCCTGGCAGCGGCGCACCTGCTGAACGCGGTCGGCCCGGCGCGCACCGAACAGCTCGCGCGCGCCGTCGCCCGGTTGGGCGCGGCGCCCGAACTGGTCGACCTCGTTCGGCTCGGTGAGAGCGGCATGCTTCTGTCGCAGTGGTACTGGTCCGATTCCGGTGAAGGGTGGGGATCTGTCGTTCCGCGGGCCGTGGTGGCACGGCTACCGACGCTCGATCGCCTCGCCGGGACGGTGTCGCCGGCCGGCGTGCCCTCGGAGTCGGTGGCTGGGGATGTGGCCGGCGTCGGCTCCGTGATCCTGGCCCTGGCGCAGCTGCTGCTGGCCGGTGAGGGCCGGCTGGCCGCCGCGCCGACGGCGCCGGCGTCGGCGCCATGCCCGGCCGGAGGCGCGCCGTGGCGCCTGGTCCTTCCAGATGGGGATACCGCCCTCTCGCCGGGCCAGCGTCAAAGCCCTGCCCAGGACGCACGGCTGGCTCCCGAGCCATCGATACTCTCTGGCACCACCCTGGAGGAGCTCCGCGCGCGCACCGGCCAGCCGCCGGCCGCGATCGCGTTCGCGCTCCGCCTGCTCGTCGACCTCGGCATCGGTCGGGCAGCGGGCCACCTGACGCTGGACGAGGAGCGGCTGCGGCAGTTCCTGGCCAGCCCGGAATCCCAGCGGCGCCAGCTCCTGGCGCGGGGCTGGTCGGGCATGGGTGGCTGGGTGGACGTCGCGCTGCTCGTCGGCGCGTGGGGCACGCTCCAGGTGGGCGGGGCTGCGTCCGTGCTGGGTTACAGCTGGTCCTACGCTGCCTTACGGCTGCAGCAGAGCCGCGGCCTGCTCGCGCGGCTCCTCGCGAGCGCGACGCCCGGCGTCTGGTACAGCCTGTCCGGCTTCCTCGACACGCTGGTCGACCTGGCGGAGATTGCCGGCCTGACGAAGGCTGGCGTGTGGGGCTATGGACGCGTCGGCGACCAGCCGGGGTGGTGGGTCAGCAGCGCCCGCGATCCGCGGGAGCGCCTGGACCTCGGATCCGGTCCCGGTTGGGAACTCCTGCTGCGGTCGCACGCCACGGCGCAGCTCCGCGGCCCCTTGCGCTGGCTGGCGCTGGTGGAGGTCGCGACCACGGTCGACGGCCAGGATGCCCTGCGCGTGTTGCCGGCAGCCGGTGCGCTCGTCGGACGCGCGGTGCCGCCCGAGCCGGCCACTACCCCGGCTGGACTGACGTTTGGCGACGATCTGACCATCCTGGTTCCGGTCGCGCTGAACGACGCCCGTGTCTACCACGTGCTCGGGCTCGCCGCCGAGCTGGTCGGCGCCGCTCCGGCCGGGCTACGCTACCGGCTGGCGGTCGAGCGGGTCCAGGCACTGTTCGAGGCCGGAATGTCCGGCCCCGATCTCCGCGATTTTCTCGCGGGACACGCGGATGGGCCGATGCCGGCGGCCATGCGATCGCAGCTCGACGCGTGGTGGCGCGAGTACGGGACGCTGCGACTCTACGACGATATGACGCTGATCGAGCTGGCGGATGACCTGCTCCTGCCGGAGCTGCTCGCAACGACCTCGCTCCAGCAACACCTGCTCCACCAGTTCACCCCTCGGCTGGTGGCTGTGGCCGCGCCCGGCGTCGATGACCTCGTGGTCGAGCTGACCCGGCTTGGGCAGCCGCCCCGCGTCCTCGAGGAGGGGTGATGGCGGTCGCCGCTCAGGACCTGCTCGCGACCTACACGAGCGCCGCGCTCCAGGCTATGGCGCGGGCCTGGCACGTCGAGGGGAAGGGGAATAAGGCTGAGCTGGTGGCCCGCTTGGCCGAGACCCTCTACGATCCGGCCCGCATCGACGGCGCGCTCGCGGCACTCTCGCCGGCCGCGCGGGCGCTGGTCGATCGCCTGACGCTCGCGGGGGGAGAGCTGGCGACCTCGGTCGCGCGGGTCCAGCTCCAGTCCGCCGGCGTCGTCGACCTGCCGGCGCGCGCGCAAGGCTGGGGTTACGGCGCCCGTGCCGGATCCGCGCGGGCGCTTGATTCGCGCCGATTCGAGGACGTGGTCGCCCGCGCCGGCTTGCTGGGCATCGTCTTCACGGCCCGGCCTCATACGGGAACCATGGCCGATCCCCAGCAACCGGGCCGAACCCTGTTCATCCCCGAGCCGATCCTGTCCAGGCTCCCGCCGGTCACGGTTGAGCTGGAGCGCGCGGCACCACCGCCACAGGTGCGCGCGGGTGACGCGGCCGCGCTCCTGCGCGATAGCTACGTGCTCCTCAGCTTCGCCGACCCGGAGCCCATTCCGCTGACCACGCGCGGCCAGATCCCCAAGCGTGTCCTGGTCCGGATCGACGAGCACCTTCGGTCTCCGGAGGGGGCGGCGAATGCCCGCTCGGAAGATCAGCTTGGACGGCTCCCTTTCCTGCGAGCGTTGGCCGAGGACGTCGGGCTGCTGCTCCCACGGCTCGGCGCGCTGGTGCTCGGGGACGAGGTCGCGACCGTGCTCGGCCGTCCGGCCGGTGAGCGGCAACAACGGTTCTTCGAGGCCTACCGGCAGACGGCACACTGGTGCGAGCTCTTGCGGATTCCGGGCCTCGCGATCAGCGGCAGGGGGGTCAACCTCCGCACCGCGCCGGCCAACGTCATCGCCGGACGCCGGCGGGTGATCGCCGAGATCGCCACACTGCCGGCCGGGGAGTGGATCCCGCTCGACCATCTGGTGCACCGGATGCAGTTGGCCGCCTACGACTTTCTCTTCTCCCGCGTGTTGTTGAACGACAACTACTACGCCTACTCCTCGAGCTACACCCCCATGCCATATAGCGGGGCGAACGAGCTGGGCTGGACCTTTCCCGATGCGGACGACGAGGCGAGCGGCTGGAAGCTGGTCGAGGCGGGGATGATCCGGGTGGTGGTCTGCGAGGCGCTCCACTGGCTGGCCGTCGTCGACGTCGGGGTCTCCGACGAGCGGCCGGTGAGCTTCCGCGTCACCCCGAGTGGCGCGCGCCTCCTGCGCGGCGAGGCGCCGATCACGCCGGAGGCCGCGCCCAACGTGGTTGTCCAGCCGAACTTCCAGATATTCGCCTTTGAGCCGACCGGCGAGGACGTGCTGTTTACGCTCGACCGCTTCGCCGAGCGCCGGCGGGTCGAGCAGGTGAGCGAGTACGAGCTGACGCGCGAGTCGGTCTACCGGGGCGCGCGGCGCGGGCTGGATGAGGCGGCAATGCTCGAGTTCCTGGAGCGGGTCAGCAGGGTCGGTGTCCCGCAAAACGTGCGGCGCTCGCTCGAAGAGTGGGGCACCCGGCATAGGCAGATCACCGTCCGGCGCGGCGTGCGGCTGCTCGAAGCCGCCGACCCCGCCACGCTCGACGCACTCGTGGCCGACCCGGCCGTCGGCCCGCTGCTGGGCCCGCGCCTGGGCTCGACCGCGGTCCTGGTCCCGGCAGCGCGGCTCGAGCTGCTCTACCTGCGGCTGCTGGAGCGCGGGCAACTGCCCGCGCTGAGCGAGGGGCCCTCCGCCGCGCCCGGCGCCGCGCTCCACGTCGATGCCGCCGGTCACGTCACCCTCCGCCACCGGGTGCCGAGCGTGCACGTGCGGGGGGAGCTGCGGCCGTTCTGCGACGAGCAGGCCACGGGCGCGCTCTGCCTGACGCCTCAGAGCCTGAGGCGTGGTGCCCACGCCGGGCTCTCGGCCGACGAGATCGTCGGCCGGCTCCAGCGCTACCACGAGGGGGTGCTGCCCGAGGAGGTCGCGGCGCTGGTGCGCCGCTGGGCCAGGGACTGGGGCGACGGCGCGCTCGTCAACGTCACGCTGCTGCAGGTCGATCGCGCGGAGACGCTGCGAGATCTGCTGGCCGATCCCGAACTGCGACGCTACCTGCAGCCGCTCACCGGCAGTGACACTCTCGCCGCCGTCCAGCCTCAGGCGGTCGAGCGACTGCGCGCCGCCCTGGATGCCCGCGGCATGGTGCTGGGCGACCGCCTGCGGTAGCGCGGCGTGCCGCAGCGTTGCCCTCGTCTCCCCTCGGTGGCAGCGCGGTCTGGAGGCGGGGTGCACAGCATCTCTCGCACTCCACGCCCTCCCAGCCTCTTCAGTTGGCTTCGTCCTTCAGCGCGTCGGCTGGTGGTCTTTGACACCATACGTCGGCACAACGGCCGCCTGCACGCGCGACGCTGCCGGCCATCCCGGGTCGATTCGCCGGCCGCCGTATACCGGATGTATTCGTCAACTACCATCAACTGCGGAACGAACGTCGCCGTGGCGGACGGCGCTCGGGGTGAGCCGGACGATGGTCCGGACGACGGGCTTCCGCGTCGGGACGCCGAAAACGAACAGGTCGTCCGGGCGGCTGCCACACGGGTCTGGCGGCAGGACGGACGATGGACGACGGGACGGTGCCGCGCCAGCCGGTTCGTCGGTGCCCAGCTGCACGCCGGGCTGTCCGGTGCCAACACGCGACCCCGAGCGTCCAGCCCCGTCCGTGGGCTTCGTCCTTCAGGGAGGTGGCTTGAGCCCCGCGCGACGCTGCCGGCCTGAATCGGGTGCGGGCCCCGGCCTGGTCCGGCGCCGTGGCCGGCCGGGTGCGGGTCGCCGCCGGACGCCGGCACGGCGACCGCTGAGCCGCGCCGTGTGCCGCATGCCTCTGATCGGGGCTTGGCCCCGTCCCCGCCCGACCGCTCGACGGCGCCAGGCGTTCGCTAGGGTCTGTCTGCAAAGCTAGAGCCACTCCAGGATGCAGGCGAGGGTGAGCATAGCCAGGTAGGTCACCGCGAGTTTCTCGTACCGCGTCGCGATGCGCCGATAGCGCTTGAGCCGGTTGATCGTCCGTTCGATGATC
>DATKRJ010000514.1:0-10643 GCA_035532355.1 Thermomicrobiaceae bacterium
CCCCTTGCGGTAGCGCGCGTGGACGTTGGCGCGGCCGGTCGGCGGGCGCGCGCCGTTGGTGCCGTCGCCGAAGACGACGGTCGTCTGGCCCGTGTCATCCTGGGTCGTGGTGAAGTCCTGGGCGTTGGGCGCGCTCTCCAGCAGCGTCGAGTGCTCACGCCAGCGCACCCCGTTGACGGTCACGGTGAGCGTGCTCGCCACGGCCGCCAGGCCCTCGGGGTCGGTGGACGGCAGGTAGGTCAGCGGCTTCTGCTTGAGGGGGTACGCCTGGTTGGCCGTCCCGTCGCCGCTGCCGAGCACCTCGTCCCGCACCGTCTCCCCCTGGCTGGCCGGGACCACGTTCGCCAGCAGCACCGTGGTCGCGCGGACATAGGCGTCGCCGAGCGGCCGCCGCAGGGTCACCGTCGTGAGGTTGTCGGCCGCGTCGAGCGCCGGCGGGCCCAGCAGGATCCCCGACTCGGCGCCCACGACCTGCGACGGCGGGGTGGTGGTCGGATCGAACACGTTGCCGCGCACGACCACGGTCTGGCCGGCCTGCAGCTTCGGGTACAGCCCGGCCAGGACCAGGGTGTCACCGGCCAGCGGGTCGGGTAGCGGCAGGTCGTTCCGCAGCGTGAGCCGTTCGCTGCCGGCCAGGACAACCGTGCCGCGCAGGGGGAAGGTCTTTGCCGGCAACGCCTCCCCGGTCCCGAAGGTCAGCCTCGTGGCGCGGGCCGAGATGGCGTAGGCGGCCTTGCTCAGCGGGCGTGCGTCGGTAACGTGGAAGACCTGCGAGGCGCCGTCCGCGAGCAGCGCCGCCCAGCCGGGCGCCGACGGCGTGCCTCTGGCGGCGTCGTGGACCGCGTCGAGGAACAGCATCCCCGACGAGTCGCCCGGAGTCGGTAGATAGAACCAGTCGTTGGTCGAGTCGTCCCAGTTCTCCCCGTGGAACGCGCCGCCGTCGCCGGTGAGCGATGCCGGCAGGCCGGCGAAGTTCGGCGCGTTGTTACCGAACGCCCCGGCCGTGACCCGCAGCGCGTAGAGCGTCACGTTCTGATAGCTGACGCCGGTGGACTCTTTCCAGGTGATCGCGGTGCTGCCGCCCGCGCTGTCGACGTCGACCGCGGTGAGTTGCTGCAGCGTCGTCCGCTCGTCGGTCGCGCTGCCCTCGTTCTCGACCAGCAGCACGTGGTCGCCCACCGCCAGCCGACTAACAATCCCCTGGAGGACGACGCTGCGGGTCGTCTGGTCGATGAACGGCCGGTAGATGCCGAAGCCGACCGTGACGAGGCTGCCCGACAGGTGCGACACGACTGACCCGACCAGGGACGGCCCCGCCACCCGGCGCAGCGACCGCGCGACCGGCGTGGCGACGTGCGCCGCGGACGCGACCGCGGAGGCGTCGATGAACGTGCCGGTGCGCGCCGACGCACTCGCTACCGTACCGAAGAAGCTGGCGGCGGCGCTGCCGTAGAGCTCGGCCAGGCCGCTGGCGAGAACGGCGCGGGTGCCGCCGAGGCCGCCGAAGACGATGCCAAAGCTGCCGAGCGCTCCAAACTGATTGGTCGGCGCCACCGACGACATGGGGATGGCGCTGTAGTCACCGAGAGCGCCCAGCGCCGCGTCGGTCTCGAACACCGCGGCAGGCTTGCCGGGCGCTGCCCGGCTGCCGATGCGAAAGCCGGCCGGTACGGCCACGCTGCGGCCCTTCTCGACCGTCAGCGCCAGCAGCGCGCTCGCCGCGGCGCCGGGGCGGGCCCGGTAGCCGATCAGCTCGGCCAGTCGCCGCAGGGAGTCCCGCTGGATGGCCGTCGGCAGGAGCGCCTCGTTGGCGATGCGCTCCTGGTAGAAGGTCAGGATGTCGGCCAGGTAGGCCCACAGCTCGATGAGCGCCGTCTGGTAGTCCCCCGCCGTGCCCTCGTGCCAGCCGGCGAACGGGCTTGGAGTGCCGGGGCCGAGCAGGTCGGGGCTCGGCACGCGGTCGAGCATGGCCCGCCGGAAGCTGGTGAAGGTGCCGATCCGGTAGCGGATGGCCGACAGCCCGGGGGGATTGACGGGCAGCACCGGAGCGGCCGGCGGCTGAACCGTGGGCGCGCAGCAGCCGGGGTCGGAGTCGGGCGGCAGGACGCAGAGTGGCGGCTGGGCCATCAGCCCCCTCCCTTCGGACCGATCGCCAGCGTGCCGTTCTGCGGCAGGTTGCGATCGTTGTCCAGCCGCGCGATCTCGTCGACGGCGACGCCCAGATACCCCTGACGCAGGTTCGTCGCGGTCTCGACGTCGGGGTGCGCGGCCCAGAGTCGGGCCAGGCGCGTGATCTGGGCCGACTCGACGCCCGGCACCGCCATGGTCGCCTGGTAGAGCCGGCTGACGTATACGGGATCGCCGAAGCTGAAGTTGTCCGGGTGGAAGAATCCCCGGGCGTCGCCCGTCAGAACCCGGTTGCTCAGGGCCAGCTCGAGTCCCTGCTGCACGTCGGCGGCACGATGGTCCGGGGCGACGCAGAACTCGACCGCCAGATCGACCGGCACGTAGAGAGCACGTCGTACGTCGAGGTCGTAGCCCGCTAGCCGCCGGCCATCGAGGTAGGTCAGCAGCGACCGGCGCAGTGGATCGGTCAGACCCTCGCTCCCGGCCGGGTCGACCGCCAGTGTGACGGTGAGCCAGCTCCCGGTCCAGTGGAAGTCGGCGTTGGCGCGCTGGATCGGCGGCTGGCTGCCGGGTGCCGGCAGGCTCAGCGCGGCCGCCTGGTAGTCGGCGACGGTGACGGCGACCAGCGGCTGCTTGAAGGTCGCCGGACCGAAGCGGCGCGCGTGGTCGCGCGACTCCAGGTCGCGGCCGCCGGTTGCGGGCAGCGGGTTGGTCACCGCGTTCAGCCAGGCGAACTGCTCGGTGGGCCGGGGCCGGGGCAGGACGAGCGCGTCCGCCGCGAGATTGGCGGCGCTGCCGCCGCCGACGCGGTACGTCGCCTCCACGGTCGCCGTCTCGTCGGGACGCCGGCCAAAGGTGTCGTTGCCGAAGACGACCGTGGCCCGGCCCTGCTCGTCGACATCGACGGTGAAGATCGGGTCGTCCGGCCCGGCGTCCAGCAGGCTCGTCGCCTCCTGCCAGGGCAGGCCGTCGATGTCGATCTCGAGCGAGCTGATCCCTCGTGGCGTCCGCGCCAGGATGCTCGCCACAGTCTCGGCCGCGGCGTCCGCCGGTGGACCGACGAGCGCCGGCGTGGCCGGGTCGAGGTACGCCAGCGGAGCGTTGGCGAGCCGGAGCCGCTGGCGCGGCACGCGCTGCCACGGCTGGCGCCCTGCCACCTCCCGGCGCACCGCCGCCTGCTCCTCCGCCGTCAGCTGCCGTAGTGTCTCGGTGATCGTCTCCCCGTGCGTCGCCACCACCAGGTTGGCCCGAGCGACGGTGTCGGGCGCGCAGAAGTCATGGCCCAGCGGCGTGGCCGACGACCAGCGAATTACCGTGATCGGGCCGCCCGGCCGCGCCTTGACCGGGTCGGCCGGAACGACCTCCGGTGGGCCGGCCAGCCGCACCACGTCGCGCTGGCCATGACCGTCGTCGAACAGGACGTAGTCGCCCGCCTCGAGGCGGTCGAACATCCCCACCAGCGCCGCGCTCAGCGAGTCGCGCGGCAGGCAGCACTGCAGGTTCTCCCAGCTGTAGAGGGGCATCGCATTGTGCTCGGGCCGCAGCGTGGCACCGCCCAGCGTCTCGAACAGGTAGACCGTCTCGTCGGCGCGGGCGGGCAAGTTGCTCACCCGCAGGCCGGGCGTCTGCCGGGTGGCGCCCGCCAGGGTGACCACGTCGTTGACCTGGAACTGCAGCCAGGTGGCGGCCGAGGCGCCCTGGTCGAGCTGGTAGCCGATCAGGGCCAGGTGCCGGGCGACCGAGCTGCGCTGGGTCGCGCTGCCCAGGTACGCCTCGTTGGCCACGCGGTCCTGGACGTAGCTGAGATTGTCCGCCGTCGCGGCCAGCAGCTCCAGCAGCATCATGCCGATGTCGGCCTCGCTCTGCTCGGTCCACTCCGGGAAGCGGGAAGGCAGGAAGTCGAGCAGCGCCTGCCGAAAGCTGCTGTAGTCCTTCGCCAGGTAGTCGATGACCACCGGCAGCTCAGGCGTCGGGGCTGGCGGCGCGGCCGGCGGGCGGCAGTCGAAGGGGTCGTCGCACGCCAGCCGGAAGCGCAGCCGGTGTCCGGCGAAGAACGGGTCGACGTCGGGGCCGGAGACGGTCAGCGTGTAGATCGAGAAGTCACCCAGCCCGTCGAGCTGCAGTAGCACGCGCCGGTCGACGAGGTCCGGCGGCGTGCCGGCCGGGTTGAAGAGCGTGGCCGTGACGACGTGCGGGAAGAGACGCTCGCCGCCGGTCAGCAGGTAGTGGCGCGGGTCGAACGCGTAGACCCGCTGGGCAGGGGTCAGCGGCACTGTGAAGGTCACGACCAACTGCGCCTGCGCGTCGTTGACCGCGACGCGGGCGATGCCCTGGGCGTTGGGCCGCAGGACCGGGTCCGGGCAGTCGAGCGGAAGCTGGAGACCGTTGACCATCGGCGCCCCCTAGACCTGCACCTGCAGCGACCGCTGCTGCTGCGTCGTCTTGACGACGTAGGTGATGTCGATCGTCACCGTCTCCTCCAGGCCGGGGACACTGCTCACCTGGACCTGCTGGACGTCGATGCGGTCGCCCAGCCAGCGTTGCAGGTTGCTGCTGATCAGGAACTGCGCGCTGGCTCGCAGCGCGTTCCCGCTGGGCGCGAAGACGAGCCGCTGGACTCCGACCCCGAACTCCGGCAGGTTGATCCGCTCGCCGGGGTTGGTGAACAGCACCTGCAGGATCAGGTCGCGCAGGTGGTCGTCGGGGTCGGTCGTGTTCGGCACGCCCACCCCGCTTACCCCATAGGGGTAGTCCAGGAAGCGCGGCTGGCCTGCCGGGGGCTGCGTCGACCCGCTCATGCTCACCCCCTCACTCCCCGCCCGTCTTCGTCTGGCCGCCCGAGACGATGGCGGTCCCCTGCGGCGCGCCGGCCGCGTTCAGGCACAGCCCGACGCTGGACTGCAGCAGCACCGGGGCGCCGACCGTTACCCGGGTCGCCGGGGCAATCCACCGGATCGTCAGGCAGGGCGAGGGCGCGCCGGACACGTTGAACGGGCAGCCGGCGATCACGACGGTGTCGGTCACCAGCAGCGCCGGGGCGCCGCCGAGCGTCACCCGCGTGTTGCCCGGTATCGCCGCCGCCTGGCCGCCGTGCGGGCACATGATCGCGCAGCTCAGATCGAGCACCGGTACGCCCATCGTCACACCACCGTCAACGCGCCGTCGTTGACCGACACGCCGGACGCCGTGAGCGTGATGCTGTTGCCGCTGGCCGCGCTGATGGTGATCCCTGTTCTGTCCAGGGTGATGCTGTTGCCGTTGGCATCGGCGATCAGCACGCTGCCGCCGTCGTCGTCGAGCACCAGTTTGTGGCCGCTCTGCGTCTTGAGCACCTTCTTGCCCGGTCCGGCCGACTCGGGGATGGCGCCGGCGGTGTACCAGGTGCCGGACCAGATGGGATAGCTCAGGTCCCCGGCTTCGAACTCGATCCAGACGCCGGCGTCCCTGTCGGGCACGAGGAACAGGCCCTGCTCGCTCTTCCCGCCGTAGGGGAACGCCGGCAGTGCCCAGCCGGTCTCCTCGTCACCGAGCAGACGCGGCACCTTCGCCTTGATCCGACCGAGGTTGTCGGGGTCGTCGTTGGCGGTGACGAAGCCGCGGTACTTGCCGAAGTAGCGCCCCTCGACCCGCTCGATCAAGCGCGCGAGCACCTCGTCGCTGTGCGTCAGCATCGGTTCGACCCTCCAGAGCGCCGGAGCCGGGGCGACGCGGCCCTCGCCACGGCTCGTTCGATCACAGCCCGGGTAGCGGCAGGCCCAGCCCGTCGTCGCCGAACTGCTCGCTGCCGTCGACATCGCGCGCATTGCGCCGGGCCTCGAAGCGCTGCACGTAGCTCCCGTCGGCCTTGAGCTCGTGCGTGACGGCGGTGACGTAGTACTTGCCGCTGTACTGGGTGCCGGCCCCCTTGATCAGGACCAGCCGGTGCGGCCGCAGCACCGCCTGGTAGGCGTCACTGTTCACCTCGCCGCCGGCGGTGATGAACCAGGCCGCCTCGTCGCGCACCGCCTGGACGATCGTCTGCAACTCGGTCGCGTCGCCGGTCGGCGGGCCGAGCAGCAGCATCTGCGCGGGTGCGTCCCGTGGCGTCACCAGCGAGCCGAGCGGCCCGCCGACCAGCGTGTTCTGATCGGTCGCGCCAAGCTTGGCCAGTTCCGTATCGCCGGCCTGACCGGTATTGGCGCTGTCGAGCTTGACGTCGATCTGCTCGGCCTTGACGGTGAGCGGTCGCTGGGCGCTGACGCGCACGGAGAAGCTGCGCAGGTTGCTGTCGTCGCCGAATTGGATGGCCAGGTCGGGCTGGGGCGTCCCGTCGAGTTGCGGCTTGCGGAAGTACGCCACGACCTCGCCGCTGTCCGGGTCGGTCTCGAAGTAGAACTCGAAGCCGTTGCGGCGGGCCAGCTCGCGGACGAGCTGGGCGTCGGTGCTGCGCTGCACCAGCGTCGTGTCGTTCTCCTGGTGGACCGTCGGCGTGGAGTCGGCCTGCACCTGGACCCCGTAGCCGCCCAGAATCTGCTGGGCCACGTCGCTGTCGGAGAGGTTCGGATACGTCGTAACCTTCTCCTCCAGGCTCAGCAGGACCGTCATGTCCATCCCGGTCAGTTCGAGGTTGGTGTCGCCCGGCTGGCTGCCCAGATTGGCGGCCACGGCCGTGACGTAGCCGTCGAAGACCGGCACCAGCCCATCGTCGCCGGATGGACCGCCGAGCAGGCTGCCGAGCGCCGCGGCCAGGCCGCCACCGCCGGTGAAGCCGACTTTCACCGACACGGCCGTGAAGGGCGTCAGGCGGTCGTCGTCGAAGTAGGTCCAGGAGCCGTCCTCGTTCAGGCGCGTGGCCAGTCGCAGCTGCAGCGTCGTCGGCACGCCGCTGCGCTCGGCGACCGTCAGTGAGACGACGTCGCCGTAGAAGTCGTCGTCGACGGCCTCCCCATCGAATGCGATCTGGTACGCCTTGTCGGCCACGGGCCGTCTATCCTCCGTGCCTCACGTCCGGTCCGGTGGGATGCTCAGCTGCCGGCCGGGCTCGAGCAGGTCGTCCGGGTCCATCTCGGTGTTCGCGTCGGCGATCAGCCAGAACTTCTCGGGGTTGCCGTAGAAGCGGTAGGCCAGCAGGTCGAGCCGCTCGTCGGCCGAGAACGTGTGCCGGTAGCCGGCCGGCGTCGGCGGGATAAAGCGCGTCTGCAGCGCCAGGACCGGCTGCCCGTCCGGTCCGGTCACCTGGTAGACGCCGACGCGTTCATAGCGGCTGCCCTTGAAGATCACGCGTCCTCCTCCCGGCTAGCTGGCGAACGACAGGACCGTGCTGAACCCAATCTGGGCCGAGTTGGCCAGGTTGAGCGCGGCCATGACCTCCTTGACGCCCTGGCTGTACGTGTACGCGCCGCGCGCAAAGCTGGCGTCCTTGGCCAGCTGGCTGGGCGTGAGCACCTGCAGGCTCACGCTGACCTCGGCGCGGATCGGGTTGAGCAACTGGTCGTAGGCCGTCTCGTTGATCGACATGTTGACGACGCTCACCGGCAGGACGCGGTAGGCCCCCCAGACGAAGAGCACCGTCGGCAGGCGGTCGGGCGGGTGCTGGTAAGGCTTGGCCTTGCCGCTGAGGTGGAAGAGGTCGATCTCGAGGGAGCTCCGGGGGACCATCAGCAGCTCGAGCGCGGACAGCGTCGGCAGGATGCCGCTGGCGGCGGCGATCGGGTTGGCGGCGGCGAGTTGGTCGGTAGCATCGAGGCGCAGGCTGAAGCTCATCGACTCGGCGGGCTGGCCCGGCTGCTGCGTCGCGTCGCTGGTGCCGGCGCCGGTCGCGGGCGGCGGCGCCTCGGCGAGCGCGGGCGTGCGATTGATCGACTCCGGGTTGAACTGGAACACGATGATGTTCGGCAGCGCGCCCAGCAGCCCCGCGCCCGCGTTGATGAACGCTCCCTTGAGCGCCGGCATCCTTACCCTCCCCCTATACGATCCCGAGCCGGGCGGTCAGCGCGTCGAGCATCGCCCGGGCCAGCGCGTCGGCGGCGGCCTCGTCGCTCATCCGCGCGAGGTCCAGCCCGACCGGCGCCACCGCCAACCGGTCGACGGACCGCGTCACGGACAGCCGCTGCTCGACCGCCCAGCGCTCGCCTACCAGTTCGCCGAGCCGCTCCAGTGCCCGCGCGGTGAGGTCGCGCACCCTGTGCTCCTGCCCCGCGGCGCCGCTGAGCTCGAGGTCCAATTGGCCGATGCTCAGCTCCAGCATCACGAACTCCATCCCCCTGGCTCCAACGGTTCGACGCTGAGGGCAACGCCATGGTGGAGCCTGGGCGCCTCCGCGCACGACCTCATGCGTTCAGATCCTCGTTCTCCGCCAGCTCCGGTAGTGATGCCAGCGCGCGAGTGGCTTGCTGACGCAACATGCGCGCATACCGTTGCCGCGCCTCTCCCTCTGGCACCAGGGCCCGCCACGCTTCGGACTGCACCAACGCCTCCACGGCGTCCAGCGGCGGGGCCTGCGGCCTGAGCGGGGCGGGACGCAGCCGGCAGTGCTCTCGACAGTACCGGATGTGCTCCGACGCGCGTTCGGGCAGTCCTCCGAGCTGGTAACCGTCAATGAGCAGGAACGGGATCTGCTCGACCACGGCGAGCGGGAACAGCGGAAACGCGGCCGGGTCCTCCGGCGGCGGGACGTCGGGAGACCCGATACGCAGTGGCGGCATCACCGAGTTTCCGTCGTTCCGCATGAAGAGCACGCGAAGGATCAGAAAGACACGTTCATCGTCCAAGCTGTCATGCTGCTCGCCGCCGACCGGTGCCCACGCGAGCCGCTCGTACGCCTCGAGCGCAGCCAGCGCGTTCTCCTTACCGAGCGGCAGCAACCCACCGACGGCGCGGATCAGCGCGACCGGGTTGAAACCGTTGCCGTCGATCGTCGGGGCGCGGTGGATCAGTTCCACCGCGGGGAAGAGCCCCGATTTGATCTGACTCCGCACGCTCTCGAGCTCTGTCACGGTTCTCCCCTCGGCGGCCGCGGCTAGTTACGGGTGTGCGTGTTCGTCGGCGGACAGCAGTTCCAGGTGCCGCCGATGCCGCGTCGCCCGGCCGGCAGTCCGAGTGTGTCGCCGCCCGGGTTGGCCACGGTGGACTGCAGGATCCCTGCGTCGTGGACGTTCCCGGCGGCGAATCCCGGCGGGAGCGTCAGGACGGTGTAGAACGTCCCGGTCATACGCCAGGTGCCGCGCGAGTTGGCCGGGAAGTTCCGCTGCCAGCGATCGTTGACGGTGCCCGCTGCCGGAGTCACCGCGCCCGCGTTGTTCACCTGCCAGGCCTCCCAGTAGCGCGGGGTTGGTGTCTGAGCTGCCGGGAGCGCCAGCGGCGCGCCGTGACAGGTCTGCGGGTGCCAGGCATTGTCGATCTGCTGGATGATGACGCCGTTCCGAAGCGAGGTGTTCAGGGAGACGTCCCAGCGGAAGCGCGGTGCCGCGGTGCAGTTGTGGTAGACCGGAGCGGCGACGTTTGTCGTCGTGACGAAGTTGTCCCGGGCTAGATCGGTCGCCTTGGCCCCCTGATGCTCTGCCCTGAGCTCGCTTAACAGGGTTCGCGTGGTCTCCGCACCGACTTTGCCGTCCTGATGCAGCCCCTGTTCGGACTGCCACTGCGCGACCGCCCGCACGAAATCCTCGTCGATCACCGCCGGAACCGGCGGGACGCCCAGGACGTCACGCACATTGCGGATGTCCCACGGATCCTTGAAGCGAAACTGGTTGAATTGAATCGCATCGTCGATCTGCGCCTGCGTCAATGGGGGCGCCACCGCCGCCGGATGCGGTGGTCGGATCGCCAGGTCGCGCTGCAGGGTCGGCGATCCCGATGCCGCGCTCGGGCGCGCGTGGCCGGCGCCTGACTCGAGGCGGGTGCGGCTATCCCCAGCACGTTGCCGTCCGCCAGCCCTGGGCAGCCGAGCGTCGCCGGTGGAATGGCGGGCGAACTCTAGCGGGGCCGCAGCTCCCTGCTGCACGACGTGGGTCAGCTCGTGCGCCAGGAGCTGCCGGCCGGTGGGCGTATCGGGGAGATAGTAGTCCTTGCCGAAGACCACATCCCGGCCGATAGTGTAGGCACGGGCGCCAAGCCCTCGGGCCGTGTCCGCGGCGGACTGGTTGGCGTGCACCCGCACGCGGCTGAAATCAAAGCCCAGCCGCCGCTCGAACCAGCCGCGCAGTGGCGCGGGCAGGGGAGACCCCTGGTCACCCGGCAATGCCCGCTCTTCCAGCTCCGGTGACAGGCCGCGAATTCTGGCGGTTCCTGGGGCCCGGTACAGCTGTATGCGCACGGTGGAAGATGTCACGCCACCTACCGTCAGCTCATCGTCGTCGACGGCGACCAACCCGCCACGATTGGGCGTGGAGGCAGTCCCGAGCCGGTCCCGTCGTTCACAGCCCGGGCAATCCGGCGTTTGCGCTCTGGCGCTCGTGTCAGATTCCGCCAGCGCCTGGCTGACTCGGTCTGCTTCGCGCTCGTACGGGTCGTTCGGCTGTCCGATGATCAGTTTCGCT
>DATKRJ010000515.1:0-6085 GCA_035532355.1 Thermomicrobiaceae bacterium
CGGCATCCCCGCGTCCTCCAGGGCTTCCCAGGCCACCTCGAGCAGGAGCCGCTGCTGGGGATCCATGCGCGCCGCCTCGCGCGGCGCGATGCCGAAGAACCGCGCGTCGAACCGGTCGACGTCGCGGAGGAAGCCGCCCCAACGAGCGCGCGTGGTCCCCGGCACGGAGGCGTCGGCGTCGCAGGCGGCGGCGAGGTGCGGCCGATTGCTCGGGATCTCGCCGATCGCGTCTACCCCATCCCGCAGCAGTGTCCAGAAGGCGTCGGGGCCGTCGGCATCGGGGAAGCGGCAGCCGATGCCGACGATCGCGATCGGCTCCGGCGCCACCGGCTCTCCCTCCGTCAGCCGGGCCGCCGCCGGGCTCTCGTCGGGCGCGGCGAGGTAGCGTGCCAGCTCCTCGATGCTCGGGTACTCCCACGCCAGGGTGGGTGAGAGCTCCCGGCCGAGCCAGTCGCCGAGCTCGCCGGAGAGGCCGACCGCCTCGCTCGACGCGAGCCCGAAGCTGTCGAACGCGTCGCGGACGTCGATCTGCCCTGGATCACTATCGAGGATTTCGGCGAGGCGGGCGACGAGCCAGGCCGCGATCGCGGCCTCGTCCTCCCGCGCGACCGCGCCATCCGGCGCGGTCGGGTCCGGTCGTGGCTCCGATCGTCCGGCGGGTCCATGCGGCATCAGGCGCTCCAGGTGTCGAGCGAGCCGGCGAGGTAGCCGTCGCGGCAGGCACGGCGCCGGACCTTGCCGCTCGACGTGCGCGGCAGCGCGCCGGGCCTGAGCAGGACGATCGCGTGGGCCCGCAGGTCGTGCTCGGCGGCCACCGCGCGGCGGATCGCCTGCTTGACCGCATCGTCCCCCGCCGTGACCCCGGTATCCGCCAGGACCCGCAGGTAGCCGCGATCGACCTCGGCGGCCACCACCAGCCGCTCACGGTCTCCGGCCTCGACCGAGAACGCCGACGACCCGCCCGGCCGGATCAGCGAGTGGCTCCGCTCCACCGTCCGCTCGATGTCCTGCGGGTAGTGGTTGCGCCCGTCGACGATGATCAGGTCCTTGAGCCGCCCGGTGACGATCAGCTCGCCGTTGTGGAGGAAGCCGAGGTCGCCCGTGCGCAGGAATGGTCCCTCGCCGGTGTCGGCCGTGCTCGCCCGGAACGTCTCCACGGTCTCGGCCGGATCGTCCCAGTAGCCCCGCGCGACGCCCGGCCCGGCGACCCAGATCTCGCCGACCTCGTCCGACCGACAGCGTGTCAGGCGGTCCGGGTCGACGATGCGCACCCGCACGTCGTCCGCCGTCGCACCGCAGCCCACCAGCGTCGTGGCGTCCGGGCAGCCCTGCGGCCGTTCCACCACGCGATGCTGCTCCAGCGCGCCGCGGCTCACCGTCAGGAGCCGCGGGGAGTGTCCCGCGCCGGACGCCGTGACGAGGAGGGTGGCCTCGGCCAGCCCATAGCTCGGCGCGAAGGCCTCAAGTCGGAAACCGCAGGGCGCGAAGACCCGGGCGAACCGTTCGAGCGTGTCGGCGCGGGTGGGCTCCGCTCCGGCGACGGCGACCTCCCAGGCGCTCAGGTCGAGCGTGTCGCGTTGCTCCGGGGTGATCTTGCGCGCGCAGAGGTCGTAGGCGAAGTCTGGCGCCGCCGTGCCGGTGGCGCGGTAGTCGGACATCGCTTTGAGCCAGGCGAACGGATGCTGCAGGAAGGTCATCGGCGCCATCAGCACCATGGGGACGCCGAGGTAGCACGGCTGCAGGATTCCGCCGATCAGGCCCATGTCGTGGTAGGGCGGCAGCCAGCTGACCCCCCGGCTGGCGTCGTTGTTGCCGAAGGCTCGCTGGATTGCGGCCAGGTTCGCCAGCAGGTTGGCGTGGCTGAGCACGACCCCCCTGGGCGACCCGGTCGAGCCCGAGGTGTACTGGAGGAATGCGACCGCGTCGGCGGACAGGTCCGGCGGCTCCCACTCATCGGCGACCTCGAGGTTCGCGTCGTCGGTCGCCAGCCAGCGGAGCGCCGCCAGCTCCGGAGCCTGCTGGCGCTGGCGGGCAAGGTTGTCGCGGAGCTCGCTCGTGGTCAGCGCCAGGGCGGGGCTGGCGTCCGCTACGATCGCGCGCAGCCGATCCAGCGAGCGGTTCGGGCGCGGTGGATAGGCCGGCACGGCGACGACCCCGGCGTAGAGGCAGCCGAAGAACGCCGCGACGTAGTCCAGGCCGGGCGGGAAGAGGAGGACGGCGCGCTCGCCGCCGCCGCCGATACGCTGGAGCGTGGCCGCGATCCCGCGCGCCCGCCGGTCGAGCTGACCGAACGTCAGCTGCTGATCGCCTTGACCGCCGCCGGCCAGGAAGGTGAAGGCCGGTCGGTCCGGTTGCTCGATGCTACGCGCGCGCAGCACGTCGACGAGCGTCGTCCGGCGCCCGACCGCGGCGCATGCGGCGCAGGTAGGATGATGCGCACTCCCCACGATCCACTTCCCTGGTCGAGGCCGCCCCACTCCCGGTCGGGCCGTCGCCTGCCGTACGGTCCGACTGTACCGGTCGGATCCGGCGGCGACGTGTCCCGTGTCAGCTGTCATCGTCGTCCGGGAGTCCGTCGCCCGTCGAACGCCACCGGCGCTCACCGAGGCCGGTCCGCCTCGGGCTACGTCCACCCCTGGGTCGCGCGCCACGTGGCACGCCTGTGCGGCTCCGTAACGCCCTGGGATTATAAACGTACGCACGACGAGTGGTTTCGTGGCGGCTCGGTGTCCGCGGTGCCACCCGGTCACCTCAGTCGCGGCCCTCGACGATCGTGACCGGGTCGAGGCGCCCAAACTGACGGAACACGGTGAACAGGCTGAACGCGGCGACCAGCACCGGGATCGGCAGCGTGTAGACGACGGCCTGCGCGTCGAGCGGGCTCAACCCGTAGCCGCGGGGCGTGAACAGCACCGCGCGAATACCGATGATGAAGAGCTCGGCCGCGCCCAGCCCGAGGATCCACCCCGTGATCGTCATCGTCATGGCCTCCCCCAGCGTACGGCGGATGAGGAAGCGGATCGTGTAGCCGATGGCCGCCAGCGTCCCGTACTCGTGCATGCGCTGCGTGAAGTAGATCGAGTTGAGCAGACCGGTCGCGAGCGACAGCACCACCACGCTGACGACGTCGATGATCCAGATGACCAGCTTGGCGCTGTTGTACTCCGTCTGCAGGATGGTGTTCTGGGAGGTGTACGTGTCGTGCGAGAACGCCGTGCGCGGCAGTCCCCGGATGTAGGCGTCGAGGCTGGGCATCTGTCCCGCCTTCGGCACCACCAGGAAGTCGGTGGCCGGCACCGTCTGTCCCGGCTGGACGTTGGGTAGCGTCTGGGCCTGGAAGACGCTCAGCGGCAGGAAGCCGATGGCCCCCGGACCGTTCACCACGCCGACGATGGTCCACTTGCCGGGCAGGTACTCCCGGTCATCCACGACCGTGCCGATGACGTCCCCGACGGCGAGCTTGCGTGCCCGCATGATGTCCTGGTGGACGACGACCTCCGCCTTGCCCGGAGCCGGCAGCCGGCCCTCCACGAGCGTCAGGTGCGACTGCTGCATGAACCAGTCGAAGTTCGACGGATCGATGGCGAACATGGGCGTCGAGATGCTGCCGAGCAATGACGGGAACCGAATCAACGTCATGGTGGCCGGCTCGACCCGCTCGACGTCGCTCTGATCCCTGATCGCCTGGAGCAGCGCCGGATCGACCGGCTTGCTGGTAGCGCGGATAAAGGCGAAGTTCTTGAAGGGTGTGCCCCAGGCCGTGTCATAGCTGCTGAACTGGGAGTTGCCGACCACGGCGATCAGGCTGACGCCGATGACCGCCAGGGTGATGATTGCCAGTACGGGGAGGACGCGGCGCAGGTTGCGCAGGAAGTACAGTGGGAGGGAGAGGGGACGCATCGGTATCCTTTGCCCAGTCAGTAGCTCGACCACGCTGTCCGCGGCCGCGATCTTACCATCCCGTTCCCGCCGCGGGGGCGGTCGCGCGCTACGCGCGGCGTGGGCCGCTCACGGCCGTCGCGCCGGCGTGTCCGGGCCGAGGTAACCCGGCGTCGAGATGCCTCCAGGGCACCGGCCACCCGGTTGCGGGGATGGCCGGCGTTGCCGCGGCGTTGTCCTTTCGACGATGATCGTGGGGACGAGCGCCGGACCGATGGCCACCGCGTGGCCGAGATGAAAGGCAAGTGGGGTCCATGACGCCGCATCAGCCGCAACCGCCGGGCGCGCCGCCGGAAGTCAGCGTGCTGCTGCCGGCCTGGAACGAGGCGCCCCTGCTCGGCCGCTGCCTCGACGCGCTGCTGGCTATCGAGTGCCCGCCGCTCGAGGTCGTGGTCTGCGCCGGCGGTGCGGACGGCACGTTCGAGATCGCGCGCCGGTATGCCGGACCGCGGGTGACGCTGCTCGAGCAGCAGCCGGGCGAGGGGAAGCAGGGCGCGCTGCGCCGCTGCTTGGCGGCGTCGCGCGGGGGCGTGCTCTACCTGACCGACGCCGACTGCGTCGTGCCGGGCGGCGTGCTCCAGGCGGTGGTGGAGCCGGTGGTGCAGGGTGAGGCGGCGGCCGCGACCGGAACGAGCTGCCCGCTCCCGGAGCAGCGCGCCAACCCGTTCGTGCTCTTTCAGTGGAGCCTGCTCTACGAGTGGCGCTTCCTCAGACGCACCGCGGCGCGGCGCGACGCCCAGCGGCGTCAACGTTCGATGACCCGCTGGCTGCTCGGGAGAAACGCCGCTGTCCGGCGTGACGCGCTGCGCGACGCCGGTGCCTTCGCCGAGCCGGTGACGGTCGGTGACGACGTCCACCTGGCACGGGCGCTGCTCGGCCAGGGTCACCGCATCCGGTACGTCCGTGCCGCGGTCGAGACCGACTTCCTGGCGCCGCCGGGGGCGTTCGTCCGCCAGCAGTCCCGCTGGTTTCGTGGGCCGTTCCTGCATGCGCGGCGCTTCGGCGTCGACCGCGACATCGTCGGCGTCGCGGTCGGCGTGAGTTTCGCCCTGGCGGTCGTGGTCTGGCCGCTTACGCTGCCCTGGACCCGCCGGCGGGGCTTGGTCGCATGGCTCGCGGTGGTGGGGGTGCTGATCGGCTGGCGCGCCTCGTGCGCGCGGGTGCTCGCCACGGAGCACGACGTCCACTACCCCGCCGGGTATTGGGTACGCCTGCCCGTCTTCACTCTGCTCGACGCGCTGGGCCGGGGCTGGTCGTTGATCGACCTGGCACTCAGGAGCCGCCGTCACACGTGGTGATCCGCCGTGACTCCCCCGGCGTGCGGGTTCCGCCACCGTCGCCGACAAGGGACGCGAGGGTATACTGCGTCACGCACACGCGTGCCCGTCAGGACCTCGCCGTCGCTCGTTCGCGGTGCCGGGCCGAATCTTGCGGTTCGTCGCGGCGGCCGTGACGTACCGCGCCGCGTCGCTCGCACGATCGAGAGTAGGCAGCTCTGGCTCCGACGATTACGTACCTGACGGTCGGCACCGACGGGAATGTCCGCCCGTGCGTGGCGCTGGCACGTGGGCTCCAGGGCGCGGGGTACGACGTGCGGGTGGCGACCCACCGGAGGTTCGAATCGCTGGTGCGCTCGGCCGGAGTCGACTTCTTCCCGATGGCCGGCGACCCGCGGGAGATCCTGCAGAGCGACGATGGCCGGCGCTGGGTCGAGGAGCGCCGGAATCCGCTGCGGGCCCTGAGCGCGATGATGGGGGCGCTCCGGCCTGCCGTGCGGCAGATCCTCGACGACCACTGGGAGGCGGCCCGCGACGCCGACGTGGTGCTCTACCACGGGCTCTCGCGTTTTGCCGGCTACAGCATCGGCGAGCAGCGCGGCATCCCGGCCTACCCCGCGCAGGTTCTGCCGTCCCATGCGTTCCCCGACTACCCCCGCCCGACCGGAGAAGCCGTGGCGCGGATGACGCGGGCGTTCAACCGGAGCTACAACCGCGCACGCGTCCCGATCGGACAGGCCCTCTTCTGGCAGTTCGCCCGGCCCATCGTCAACGACTGGCGGCGAGAGCGGCTCGGGCTGCCGCCCCTGCCGTCCCTGAGCGTCTCCCCCGCCATGCCGCGCGTCGGACCGTGGCTCTATGGTTTCAGC
>DATKRJ010000516.1:0-4627 GCA_035532355.1 Thermomicrobiaceae bacterium
GGCGGGAATAGCGCCGTCGGCTCGCAGGTTGCGATGCTGGGGTGTCCGGGTAACGTGACGATCGCTACACGAATCGGCTGGCAGACGCGATACCCGAAGCAGGTGAAGCCAGGATGGCCGACGACCACCGGCGGGAGACCAGCTCCGCTTCGGCCGCCATGCTGACCGGGGCGACGTCCGAGGCCAACCTGGGCATCGCGCCCGGGCGCCACAAGTGGCTCGTGCTGTCCGCCGTCTCGGTGGGCACTTTCATGGCCACGCTCGACGGCAGCATCGTCAACATCTCTCTGCCCAAGATCCAGTCCGCGTTCGGCGTCAGCCTGGCCTCCATCGAGTGGGTCGTGGTCGCCTACCTGCTGACGGTCGGCACGCTGCTGCTACCGTTCGGGCGGTTCGGCGACATCATCGGCTACAAGTGGGTCTACATCGCCGGCTTCGTGCTCTTCACATTCGCCAGCGCCCTCTGCGGTGCCTCGCAGAGCGTGTGGATGCTCACCGGCTTCCGCGTCTTCCAGGCGGTCGGCGCCGCCATGCTGCAGGCGATGGGCCCGGCCATCGTCACGCGCACGTTCGGCTCGCGAGAGCGGGGCAAGGCCCTCGGGCTCAACTCCGTCAGCGTCTCGATTGGACTGAGCATCGGCCCGGCCATCGGCGGCATCCTGACGCAGTATGGCTCGTGGCGCTGGATCTTCTACATCAACGTCCCGGTGGGAATCTTCGCCACCTTCTGGGCCTGGCGCGTGCTGGCCAACGAGCGACGCGGCAGCGCACAGTTCGACCCACTCGGCGCCGTGCTGTCGTTCGCCAGCCTGTTCGCCCTGCTGCTGGCCCTCATTCAAGGACAGAGCTGGGGCTGGAGCAGCCCGGCAGTCCTCGGGCTGTTCGCCTTCTTCGCCCTCGGCGCGGGGGCGTTCATCACGGCCGAGCTCCGCTCGCGGCACCCCATGCTCGAGCTGCGGCTGTTCGCCATCCGCGCCTTCTCCGCCGGCAACGTGAGCGTGCTCGTCATCTTCGCCGGCCTATTCACCGCGACCTTCCTCATGCCCTTCTTCCTGGAGAACGGGCAGGGATTCTCGCCGCTGCGCGCGGGCCTGCTACTGACCCCGGTCCCGCTGGCGACCATGGTCGTCGCCCCCTTCAGCGGCGCGCTGTCCGACCGGATCGGGCCGCGGCTGCCGGCCACGCTCGGCGCGCTGGTCACCGTGGTCGGGCTGTTTACGCTGACGGAGCTCCGCGTCGGCGTTGGGTACGAGCCGCTCATCTGGCGGCTGGCGATCATCGGCGTCGGCCAGGGGCTGTTCAACAGCCCCAACAGCAGCGCCGTGCTCGGCTCGGTGCCGCGGCTGCGGCTGGGCACCGCCTCGGCGACCCTGGCGGAGATGCGCATCGACGGCCAGGTGCTGGGCATCGCGGTCGGCGGGGCGATCGTCGCCAGCCGCCTGGCGGGCCACGTGGCCGCGCTGACCGCCGCGAACCTGCCGCCCGCTATCGTCCAGCGTGACGGCTTCGTCCTGTCGCTGCACGACGCCTTCTACGTCGCCGCCGCCATCTGCGTCGTCGCCATCTTCAGCAGCCTGGTGCGCGGCCGCTCGACGTCGGCCCCCGAGCCCTCCGGCTGAGGCGCGCTGCCGGGCATTCCACGGCTCCCGCGCCACGGTAGGTCACGGCCGGCGCGGTCCCAGGTGTGCTCACGGGATATGTCGTGGCGACGCGGGCGCGCCTCAGTACAGCGCCGCCGGGTCCAGCTTCTCGCGCCATAGCCCCTCGAGCACGGCCAGGTCCCGGCGGATCTGCGCCGGCGTCGCCTCGGGCTTGGTGTCCAGGACCTCCAGCACCTCGAGGCGGAAGACGCCCACCCCGTCACGGCGGGCGTCCTCCACCAGCCGGTGGTCCAGCGCGCCCGGAGTGTTGGTCGAGCGAGCGAACTCCAGCCGGTTGCGCAGGCTGGCCAGGTTGGGCGTCGAGCCCAGCAGCGCACGGCCGCTGTGGCCATTGACGATCCGGTAGACGCCCGCCTCGGGTCGCGCCTCTCGGTACTGGTCCCGGAGTTCCCGGCGTCTGGCGCGGTCGCTCATCGTCTGTCCCTCTCCTGCGCGGCTCGCGTGCTCGCCGACGGCGCGTTCCCGCACGTCGACCGGCCATCACCCACGCCGGGGCGCGGCTCCGCCCAGCCGGGTCTATACTGTGCCGGCATTACCCGTCAGTCAGCGCAGCCCGACATGACGCACCCGCGCGACGGCTCGAGGCACACCGCGCTGGGCATCGGAGGACGACCGTCGCATGCCGAACCTGCCGCCAGCTCTGCGCCACCGCGATTTCCGCCGCTTCTGGGGAGGTGCCGTGGTGTCGGCGCTGGGGAGCGCCTTCACGACCGTGGCGCTGCTCTGGCACCTCTACCTGCTGACCCATTCCGCCCTCCAGGTCGGGCTCATCGGGCTGGCCCAGGCGATCCCGCTGATCAGCGTCTCCCTCTTCGGGGGTCTGCTAGCGGACGCGGTGGATCGCCGCCGGCTGCTGATTGTCACCCAGATCGTCCAGTTCTCCATCTCGGGCACCCTGGCGCTGCTGACCGTCGCCGGTCTGGTCTCGCCCCTGATCCTCTACGCTGCCGCGGCACTGTTCGCCCTGGCCAGCGCGCTCGGCAACCCGTCCAGTACCGCGCTCGTCCCTAACCTGGTCCCGCCGGCGGACCTCGCCAACGCCATCGCCCTCAACAGCACCCAGCGCAGTGTCGCCGCCATCGTCGGACCCGGGCTGGCCGGGCTGCTGCTGGCCTTCCACGGCCCGGCGCTCTGCTACGGCGTCGACTCCCTCTCCTGGTTCGCCATGCTGACGGAGCTCCTGAGCATCCAGAGCCGGCCCCAGGAGATCGGCGGGCGGCGCGCCGTCTCGTTCGCGGCGCTGCGGGGTGGGCTCGAGTTCGTCTGGCACAACCCGGTCATCCTCTCGATGATGGTGCTCGACTTCGGGGCGACGCTCTTCGGCGAGCCCGACGCGCTGCTGCCGATCTTCGCCCAGCACATCCTCGTCGTCGGCGCGACCGGGCTCGGGCTGCTGTTCGCGGCCACCTCGGTCGGCTCTTTCCTGGCCGGGGCGGGCATGAGCCTGCTGCCCAGCCGGCGGCGGGCCGGGCGGTGGGTGCTCTCGGGCGTGGTCGTCTACGGCCTGGCCGCCTGCGTCTTCGCCCTGTCGCACGTCTTCTGGCTCTCGCTGCTGATGCTGGGGATGATGGGCGCGGGCGACACCGTGAGCGCCGTGCTGCGTGGCACCATCAACCAGCTCGTCACGCCGGACGCGCTGCGCGGGCGGGTCTCGGCGGTCAACAGCATCTTCGTCGTGGGCGGGCCGCGGCTGGGGCAGGTGGAGTCCGGCGTCGTCGCCGCGTTGGCCGGGGCGCCGTTCTCGGCGCTGACCGGGGGACTGGGCGCGCTGCTCGTCGTGCTCGCGGTCGCGCTGGTGCCCGGTGTGCGTCGGTTCTCGCTCAGCGACGAGCCCCGGGTGGCATCCACCTGAGAAGACGCCCCTATCGCTCACGTCGCTGCCGCCCGCTTCGGCGCGGCGAGTGCAGCCGCCCGGCTCCACCGATCCACCTCGCCCCGGTCACTTCCGCGCCACGATGGCGAAGAAGTCGCGCTGGTTGGCTTCGTAGTCTCCGGCCAGCGAGGGGTGAAATTCGACGTCCACGAACCCGGCCGCGTGCAGGAGGTCGCGGTACTCGTCCGTGGTGTAGGCCTGAAGGCTCTGGGCGTGGCCTGTGACCGAGCCGTCGGCCGGCTCGACGACGAAGTAGCGAATGGTCGCCACGCGGGCGACGGCGTCCCAGAAGTGCTCACGCAGGACGAGGTGCGGCGTCGCGCTGAACAGGCCGGCCGTCGCGGTATACCAGGTCGGGCTGCGCTCGCCCATCCGCCGGACGGCCTCGAAGGTGTGCGGCTCCAGCACCAGAGTTCCGCCATTGGTGAGGGCACGATAGGTACCCGCGACGATGCGCGCGGCCTGCTCCGGTGGGAAAACGTTGAACTCGCCGTAGATCAGCAGCGCCAGCCCGAACCCGGTGCCATACCCCGCCTCCCGGATGTCCCCGTGCCGGTAGTCGCAGTCCAGCCCCTCGGCGGCGGCCCGGGCCCGCGCGTAGGCGATCGACGCCGGGCTGTAGTCGATGCCGACGCAGCGGTGGCCGAGCCGCGCGAGGCGTTCGCTGTACAGGCCGGGCCCGCAGCCGAGGTCGAGCACGCTGGTCGGTCGGCCCCGCAGCAGCGACCCGTGAATCCAGGCGATCTGTCGGTCGATCGTCTCGGCGCGCCGCGAGGCGGCGTCGTGCTCCTGCGAGAGATGCTCGGCCAGCATCCGCGCGCTGAAGCCGGGCTCGTACCAGGGGATATTGTCCCCCTCGGCCCAGGGCGCGGGCGGGATCTGACGAGCCGGCAGGTCGGCGAGACGCATCACTCCTCCCGGACCGGCCGCGTGGGTCCGGCGCTCCGTGCGACGCGCGGGCGCCGGCCGCGTTTCTCAGCAGCGACACCGCGGAATCGACCGGCGAAGGTATGCACGTTTCCGGCAACCCCCTCCCCGATGAGGGGCAATCCATGGCCGCACGCCAGGACCCGTGGCTCGAGCCGCGCCAGGG
>DATKRJ010000517.1:0-3409 GCA_035532355.1 Thermomicrobiaceae bacterium
GGCCTGGTGCGTGGCACCGGCCGAGACCGGCGAGCTCGCCGAGTCCTTCATCGCCGAGGCGCTCACGGTCCAGGGCATCGAGAAGCACCAGCTCGCCCTCCACGCCGACCGCGGCACCTCGATGACGTCCAAGCCCGTCGCCCAGCTGCTCGTCGACCTCGGCGTCGCCCGCAGCCACAGCCGCCCGCACGTGAGCAACGACCCCTACATCGAGGCGAGCTTCAAGACCTTGAAATACTGCCCGGCCTTCCCGGGACGCTTCGGCTCGATCGAGGACGCACGGGCGTTCTGCACCGTGTTCTTCGAGCACTACAACCATGTGCATCGCCATGCCGGCATCGGGCTGCACACGCCCGCCTCGGTCCACTACGGGACTGCCGGCGAGGTGCGACGTCAGCGGGCGGCCACCCTCGATGCCGCCTACGCCGCGAACCCGGCCCGGTTCCGGCACCGCCGCCCCACGCCGCCCGCGTTGCCGACCGTCGCCTGGATCAACGAACCGTCCCGGGAGGCACTCGTCCAATCCGCATGAGGAAGTGTCTCATCGGCCTTGACAGGTTCCGCATCGCGGCGGCCGAACCGATCGGCACCTACGCGTGGACGGTCCGCCCTCGGACCAAAGTCTTCCCACCCGTCCGCGGGTCATTGCGATCGGCCTCCCCGAAGGCGCCGCTACGCACGGGCGCTCGGATCAGACGAGGTGAGGGCGCCGGTCAACTGGCCTGGAGGTACTGGCGCACGGCCCGGCGTATGACCTCGGACACGCTGATGTGCTCCTCGGCGGCTCGCACGATCAGTTCCCGCTTGAGCTCCGGATCCAGTCGTACGGATTCGACCGAAGCGGCCGCGGAGCCCATCGATGGTCGCCCGCCTCGCCGACGCAGGATCTCATCGACGTCATACCCGGCCTCCGCCTCATCTGCCATGGCTTCGACCATCTCGTCGATGATCAGCGTTCCGTCCTTCTTGTGTCCATGATCCTTCGGCATCGTCGTCACTCTCCAGGCAGCAGTCTGCGGTACTTGGCTCTCAATCCCATGGCGTGGATGACCGCTGGACCCTGTGGCCGGTCCATCACGACCAGCTCCAGGAGCTTGCCCGAGCGGTCCGGCCCGATGACCAGATAGCGAATCGGGTCCTCGCCAACCTCCTCCACGACTGCCGCGTGGCGAAGGGCATGGTCGATGTCGGCCTCGTCGACGCCATGGCGACGGGCGGAAGGCAGGGCGTCCACACGAGAGTATCGTAGTACGGAACTCGGCCGACTGGCGATTCCGGGCGCTTCGGATCTGAGCGGGGTGCGGTCACCGGTCCAGGCCCGCGCTGGCCCTGATCGTTCATGAGAATGCCGAGGCGTCGGACGGCGGCATTGATCGGTGCGCGTGAACGGGGCAGCGGGTGATTGTGGGTGCGCTGAGCTGGTGGCGCCACCATTCGGGGCAATCACGGGGGTCAAGACCGACGCGATGAGGTTGCCGGGGCGCGCGTCCTCAGCCTGGTGCCGGCTGGCGGGGAACCAGTGGGCGTCAGGTGAGCGCGGCGATGCGGCGGTAGGCGCCGAGGAGGGTGTCGGTGCCGGGCCAGCCGTCGATGATGCGCACGATGCGCTGGCGGCCGGTGGTGACGAGGCGTCCCGGGGCGTGGAGGATGCCCCAACGCATCGTCTTCGGTCGTGCACCGACCCAGGCGCCGTCCATGCAGAGGAGCTGGAACCACCGCAGCAAGTCGGCGGCCATGGCGACGACCATCAGCCAGTTGGCGTTGGAGCTCCTGGACGCTGCGCTCCAGCTCGTCGAGGAGGCCAAGCTCGCTGATCGACAGCGCACGGAGGCCCTCGGAGCCACCGAGGCGTACGTGCGGGAGTGGTGGCAGCAGGCGCGACGCTGACGGAGTGATGGCCAGGCTGGCGCCGCCTTCCCACCCGGTTTGCCGTACGCCGTTGGCGTACGGCTTTCCGGTCCGGTGTACGGGTTCTCCGTACGGATCTCGCACGACTCGACGTCGAGACCCCTCCCAACAGGCGCCCTGGTCCCGCTGGGTGGGAGGGGGCAAGGAAATGGGCCTAGGCTAGGGGAATCATGGTCCGTTAGCTCACGACTGGTAGAGCGCCGCCCTGTCAAGGCGGAGGCAGCGGGATCGACGCCCGTACGGACCGCCACGCCTTCGTGGTGGAATGGATCTCACGAGACACGCGGATCCCACGGCGGTCTCAATAAGGACGTCCCGCGGTTGCAGGCATTCCGTGTCCAGCCCAACGGTCGTCAGTCACCGCCGATCGACGGCTCGACTCGCCGGGGGGCCCGGAGCCGCGGGCGATCCCGCAAGCGCCGGAGCTTCATGTCGGTGCCGGTCTGTCGCGCGGCGCATCTAGGTCGCGCGACGCGTGTCGTGTCCGCTTGACATTGAGCATCGCGAAATCTACCCGACGGAGAAGGTCGGGTAGCTCGTCGTCGGGTCCCAGCTCCGCGAGACCGATCGACGCCGATTGGCCGCCTATGTCCACCAGTCGCTCCACGGTGTGGCGCGCCTCCCGCTCGTCGTAACCCGCGAGCGCGACGACGAACTCGTCGCCACCGACGCGAGCGAGCATGTCCTCGGGCCGCAGGCCGGCTGACCAGGCTCTCGCGAGACGGCGGAACAGCTCGTCACCTGCTGCGTGCTCGAGGCGGCCGTTCACGGACTTGAAGTAGTCGAGGTCGAGCACGGCGATGGTGAGTGGTCGGTCGCACCGCCTCGACCGGGCGATCTCGAAAGTCAGGCGCTCGTCCATGCCCCAACGGTTGAGCACCCGGCATAGAGGATCGACTTGGGCCAGGTGCTCGAGCTGAGAGCGGCCCCAGCAAAACGTCCAGCCGAACGCGATGCAGTACGCGACGAGCGCTATGTAGTTGGCTACCCAGCCACGAGAGGGGTCCGCGCTGAGCGCGATGAGACATACCCCGCTGATGAGGGCCAGGCAGAGGACGACGGTGCGCGTCGAGCCGAACACTGCGATCAGTCCGAGCGGCGCCGCGAAGATGAGCGCATCAGGGAAACCGGACGCATAAAGGATGCCAGTGGTGGTGCCGAGGCCTGGGACGACGTTGACGCCGTGGAAGATGACGCGGGCGGAGAGATCACCAACGCGCCTCGCGACAGCGAGCTACGCGACGGCGACGACGGGAATGGTGCTGTTCTGCCCGATGACGACCCAAGGCTTCGTACCGGGAGGCTGGGCTCGCACGAGCGAGAGCAGGTCGCCGGAGCAGACAATCGATGCAGCGATGGTCTGAGCTAGTGCCGCGTCAGGCAACCTTTGCGCGCAATGAAATAGCACGAACTACTTCGTCGTCCTTGTGGCGGTTCCGCCGGGCGATGTAGCGGCGGATCATCGAGCTCTGCTCCTCGTGGCTCTGGTGGTCGGTGCCGT
>DATKRJ010000518.1:0-2851 GCA_035532355.1 Thermomicrobiaceae bacterium
GGCCCGCCCCCGCTAGGTGCCTCAGGCGATCTGGTTGAAGTGCTTGCGCATCGAGTCGTCGCAGGTGAGGACGGTGGTGTGCGCGTTGGTGGTGATCCGGTCCACGACCGCGTCGGCGAGGATCTTCTCCTCCATCCGGTCGTGCCACTGGGCGGGCGGCAGCTGGGTGCAGTAGATCGTCGATGCGGTCTTGTGACGGCGGTCGACGAGGGTGTGCAGGTGCTGGACCTGCGCCCTGCTGGGAGCGGTGAGGAACCAGTCGTCGATGATCAGCAGCTCGACGCGGACGAGGGTGTCGAGGCAGCGCTTCTTGTCCCCGACGCGTTCGGCGATGGTGATGCGGTCGAACAGTTCGCCTGCCGGCAGGTAGAGCACGCTGCGGTACTGCTGGCAGGCCTTGTTGCCCAGGGCGCAGGCCACGTAGGTCTTCCCGGCGCCGGTCGGACCCTGCAGGATGACGTCCTGGTGCTTTTGCAGGTAGGCACCGACGGCCAGCCGGGAGATCAGCTCGGTGTCGACGCTGCGGCCGGGCATGGCCTTGATGTCCGCGATGTCGGCGTCGGGCTGGGCGAGGCCGGCGTGCTTGCGCAGCCGATGCAGCTTGCTGTCCCGCCGGCGTTCGTACTCCCAGTCGACGGCCATCTTGACCATCTCCGGGCCGGTCAACGAGACGGTCTTCCCGGTGGTGTCCGTGAGGTTCTCGAAGTACTCGGCCATCCCGGTCAGGCGCATCGCCTTGAGCCGGGCGAGGGTCTCAACGTCGATCACTCGTGGCCTCCGTCGGGTGTGTAGTAGTCGGAGCCGCGCACGAAGCCTTTCTCGCCGAGCGACGGGGCCGGTGGCGGGTCGGCGGGCTGCCAGGACGCCCACAGTTTCTTGATCAGCGTGTAGGACGGTGACGGTGTCGCCTCCAACGCCCGAGCGCAGGTGTCCTCCAGCCGGGTCATCCCGCCCGGCTTCTTGGCCAGCGACAGGACACCGAGGCAGGACCGGTAGGACTGCTCGACGATCTTGCGGGAGGCGAGGATCGCCTGGATCGCCGCGACCGTGTTCGGGCCGATGGTGGCGGCCCACTGCTCGAACCGGTGCGGGGTCCAGTCCTCGAGCCGGTGACGATGAGTTTCGGGCATGTGCGAGGCCACGGTCTGATACCGGCCGCGGACGCCGACGAGCCGAGCGTGGCAGGCGACCCGCTCGCCGCCGTCGAAGACCTCGACCGTGTGCGAGGTGAGCCGCACGTCCACGCTGCGTCCGATCAGCGTCGACGGCACCGAGTAGAAGTTCTTGTCCAGCTGAATGTGGTAGTTCGGGGCGACCTTCGCCTTGCGCAGGTCGGCCAGCTCGAACCGCACCGGCGGTGCCGGGGTGAGCAGCGGACGCTCGTCCCGGGCGAAGACGATCGCCCGGGAGTCTTCCCGCTTCTGAAACGGCCGGGCGTTGATCTCGGCGACCTCGTCGAAGATGGCCTCGTTCAACTCGGCCAGCCCGACGAACCGTCGATCCCGCAGCACCGCGGCGACCTGATAGGCGACGAACCGGACGCTGCCTTCCACGACCGGCTTATCCCGCGGCCGCCTGACCCTCGCGGGCACGATCGCGGTGCCGTAATGCTCGGCCAACCGCGCATACGCCGGGTTCAGCGCCGGCTCGTACCGGTCGGCCTTGGACACCCCGGTGCGCAGGTTGTCCGGCACCAGCAGCCGAGCGGTGCCACCGAAGGATTCGAACGCGTGCACGTGCGCGTCGATCCACGCCCCCAGCCTCATGTCCGCGAACGCCTCAACGTAGGCGTACGCGCTGAACGAGAACGCGGCCACGAACAGCCACGCCGCCACCGCCTCGCCGGTCAGCGGGTCGGCGAAGCTCATCGGGTCGCCGGCCCAGTCCACCTCGATCGACTCACCGGGGCTGCGGGCCACCCGCATCGACGCCCCCGTCGAGGTGACCCAACGGCGGTATCCTTCGTTGAAGAACGAGTACCGGTAGGGCACCCCGCCGCTCGAGCGGCAGTTCGCGACGTACTCGTTCCACAACAGCAGCAGCGTCACCGACGGGCGTGCCAGCTCCCGGTGAACATGCTCGAAATCCGGTGCGACCCGGTCCGAGACGGCCTTCACCGGTTCGGGCACCAGCAGGTGGCGGACCTCGTCAGCAGCGAGGTCCGCCACCTGCGCGAAGCCGAGTCCGGCCCCGTTCGCGGCGGCGAACACCGCCGCCACCGTGTTGCGTGAGCAGCCCAACACGTCCGCGATGCCGCGCTGGCTCACCCCTTCAGCGCGCAGCCGGAGGATCTGTCTGTAGTCGACCATCGAGGGCGACTCCTTTCGTCACGTCCGCGTCCGGGCGACACGGATCCGACGAACGGTCGCACCAACATCAACCAGCGGCGGCGCCGCGGCTCACTCGGCAACGGAAGACCGGCTCACCCTCCACCGGCGCGCTGGCTCACTCACAGCGGAACGGTGGCTCTCACCGAGCGCAATATGCAGTATCTCGGCAGGACAGGCCGAACCGGGGGATCTCGTCGTATATGGCAGCCCGTCCTGGCACATCGGCATCTATCTCGGCCACGGGCGCATGATCGACGCCAGCCTCCGGCTCGGCCGGGTGGTCATCCGGCCCTTGCTGGCCGTGTCGCATCGCTACTTCGAACGCCTCCCGGCGAGCTGAACGCTCATCCTGCGAGCCCTCCCCCTGCCACTCCCCTGGACCGCCGATAATGTAGCTTATGTAAAGTAAGGCGGGGCCGGGCAGTCCCCCGGGGCTCGGGAACCGGCGCGGCCGTCAGCGGCTGCCCGGGCCCGGCGTGTCGCGGATGAACCCGGCGATCGCCGCGCCCAGTTCCGCCCCG
>DATKRJ010000519.1:0-8064 GCA_035532355.1 Thermomicrobiaceae bacterium
CATCGCCGCCGGCGAGATCTTCGGCATCATCGGGCCGAACGGCGCCGGTAAGACGACCACCGTCGAGTGCATCGCCGGGCTGCGGGTGCCCGACGCCGGCACGATCCGGGTGCTGGGACTCGACTCCCGGGGCGACCGCGCGGCGCTGCACGAGCGCGTCGGGGTGCAGCTTCAGCAGAGCTCGCTCCCGCCCAAGCTGCGGGTGGGCGAGGTCCTCGACCTGTTCGTATCCTTCTACCCTCACCCGCTAGACCCAGCCGACCTGCTCGAGACCCTCGGGCTGGCCGGCAAGCGTCACGACTACGTCCAGAGCCTGTCGGGTGGGCTCAAGCAGCGCCTCTCCATCGCGCTGGCGCTGATCGGCCGGCCCCAGATCGCCATCCTCGACGAGCTGACGACCGGGCTCGACCCCGAGGCCCGCCGCGAGACCTGGCGCTTCATCGCCCACGTGCGCGACCGCGGGGCGACGGTCATCCTGGTGACGCACTACATGGACGAGGTCGAGCGGCTGTGCGACCGGGTGGCGCTGATCGACCGCGGCCGGCTGCTGGCGCTGGAGACGCCGCCGGACCTGGCCGAGCGCGCGGGCGGCGGCACTCACCTGCGCTTCGTGCCCTCGGCCGAGTTCCCCGACGCGCTGCTGACGGTGCTGCCCGAGGTCCAGTCGCTCGAGCACGAGGGCGCGGCGGTCGTGGTGACCGGCGGCGACGCGGTGCTCAAGGCCGTGCTGTTCACGCTAGACCGGGAGGGTATCGCGCTGCGGGACGTGCGCGTGACCGGGGGGACGCTCGAGGACGCCTTCGTCCGGCTGACCCGGCACGACCACGAGGAGGCACCCCCTGCATGAGCGTCGAAGGCACGCCGACCGCAGGCGAAGGGCGGTCTGTCTCGGGTCGAGCATTCCGCCAGCTGCTGTGGGTCGAGGTGCTGCAGGCGTGGCGGCAGCCGACCGGCCTGGTCTGGGGCGTCGGGCTGCCGATCGTGCTGCTGATCGTCTTCGGCAACATCTCCGCGTTCAAGCAACCGGTCACACCCGGCAGCTCGCTGACCATCTTCGAGGTGTACATCCCGGTCCTGTTCGCCCTCTCGCTTGTCCTGCTCGCGCTGGTGAGCCTGCCGACGCCGCTGGTGGCCTACCGCGAGCAGGGCTGGCTGCGGCGGCTGTCGACGACGCCGATCACGCCGGTCTGGCTGCTGGCCGCCCAGATCATCGTCAACCTGGCCCTGGCGCTGGCGACGTTGCTCATCGTCGTGCTCGGCGGCGCGCTCTTCCTCGGATCCCGCCTGCCGGGGAACCCGGGCGGCTTCGTGCTAGCCGCGCTGCTGGTCACCGTGGCCATCTTCGCGCTGGGCCTCCTGGGGGCCGCGGTCGCGCCCACCCAGGGCTGGGCCAGCGTGATGGGGGGAGTTCTCTTCTTCCCGCTGCTGTTCCTGGCCGGCCTGTGGTATCCGCTGCAGAACATGCCGGCGACGCTGCGCACGATCGCCGGCTACTCGCCGCTCACCGCCGGCGTCGCGGCCATGCAGAGCGCCATGCAGGGTGACTTCCCCTCGGCGCACGACCTGCTGGTGCTGGTGGGCTTCGCCGTGGTCCTCGGCGCCGCGGCGGTCCGCTTCTTCCGCTGGGAGTAGCCGTCAGCCGGAGTAGGCCCAGCCCGACCACTGCGCGACGTCCACGGCCATCACCGGGCCGGCACCTTCCTCGGCAGGGGCGGTAGCGTACTGCGAGTACTTCTCGCGCAGCAGCCGGCGGGCAAGCTCCCACTCGGGGCCGGACTCCAGCACCCGGCCCGTGCCGCGCAGCCGGACCCACCAGACCTGCGACCAGTCCTCGTCGTAGCCGTCGATCAGGATTGCCACCCGGGGGTCGTGCCGCAGATTGCGCAGGCGACGCGCCAGACGCGGGCCGGCATCGCTGAGCGAGTAGAAGCAGTCATCCTCGAGCGCGAACACGATCGGGACGAGGTGGATGCGCCCCTGCCCGTCCGTGGTGCCTACCCGCGCGACGCGCGCCCGTGCCGCGCGCCGACGGATCTCCGCATCGTCCAACAGTGGCCTCCTCTATGACGCGGTCGCCCGGGCCGTCACCGGAATCCCTGCTGGTGGCCCGGGCGACCGCTATGGTGACGCCGGCTACTGGGTGTCCTGCATCAGTCCGACGTCATTGCCGTCGGCGTCCTTCACCAGCGCGACCAGGCGGCCCCCGCCGACGTTGCGCGGCTGCTGCTGGACGGTGGCGCCGGCCGCGACAAGCTGCTCCAGATGTTGGTGGATGTCGTTCACGGCGTAGTAGGGGACCGGCCCGGTCATGCCCTGGTCGTGCCCGTTGGGGACCAGCCCGATCTCCAGGTCGCCGACGCGGAAGCCGACGTAGTACGGCGCGTCCGAGTGCGGTTCCATCCCGAGTAGCGCACTGTACAGCGCCTTCGCGTGCGCCACGTCCTTGACCGGGTAGAGAATTGAGCCCAGGCCCGACGCCATAGAGACCTCCTACCACACTGCGTGCGTCACAACGGGCGAACGTCGCCCGTCAATGATATGACGGATTCGGACGGAGGCGTGTGACCGGTGAGCGACCACGAGCTGCTGGCGGAGACGTTCGAGGCGAATCGCAGTCACCTGCGGGCGGTGGCGTACCGCATGCTCGGCTCATCGAGCGAGGCGGACGACGCGGTGCAGGAGGCCTGGCTACGGCTCAGCCGCTCCGACGCGAGCGGCATCGAGAACCTCGGCGGCTGGCTGACGACGGTGGTGGCCCGGGTGTGCCTGGACATGCTCCGCTCCCGCGCGTCGCGGCGGGAGGAGCCGCTGGACGCGCTGGGACCTCAACCGGCGCTGGGCGGCGCGAGCGAGGGTGACCCCGAGCACGAGGCGCTGCTGGCCGACTCGGTCGGCCTGGCGCTACTGGTCGTGCTCGAGACGCTGGCGCCGGCCGAGCGGGTGGCCTTCGTGCTCCACGACCTGTTTGGCGTGCCCTTCGAAGAGATCGCGCCGGTCGTGAGCCGCTCCCCGGCCGCGGCGCGACAACTGGCGAGCAGGGCACGGCGTCGGGTTCGCGGCGCGGCCGCCAGCGCCGGACCCGAGGAGGCGCGCCACCGCGCGATCGTCGACGCGTTCCTCGCCGCCGCGCGCGGCGGCGACTTCGCGGCCCTGCTCGCGCTACTCGACCCGGACATCGTGGTGCACGCGGACGGCGCGGCCGCGCGCATGGGCGCGCCGGCGGAGATCCGCGGGGCGGAGGCCGTGGCGAGGTCCTTCACGGGGCGAGCCGTCTGGGGGCGGCCCGCGACCGTCGACGGGGCGGCGGGTGCGGCGTGGGCTCCCGATGGAACGCCGCGCGTGGTCTTCGCCTTCACGATCGTGGCGGGCAAGATCGTCGACATCGCGTTTCTGGCAGATCCCAAGCGGATCAGCGGCATGGATGTGACGATCCTGCCGCGCTGAGCCAGAGCCGTCGTGGCGCGGCCCGGCTACGCCGCGCTCTCCGGTGTGTACGGTGTTTGGTCGTCGATGTTCCCGGCGAAGACCGGCAGGTGCTGGTGGCCGAGCCGCTGGCGGATTGCCTGTTGCTCGCCGCTGTGGCACCGGTATTGGTAGATCACGTGCTGCATCAGCGAGCCGAGCGTGAAGTCGACGCGCTGACCGACGACGGGTGTCCCAGCTCACGCAGCCCATGGGCAGACAATGTCGCCGGGCACGATAGCCGCCGAACCCGTTGAGCCCGTGGCGGACCTCGCTTCGAGCGCAGCGCGGCTTTGGCCCCAGCGGATGTGGCATGGTTGGCCGTTCGATCCTCGTCCGGCCGGCTCGGAGTCCGGGCGCGCGTGCGACGGGGTCGACCCGGCGCCAACCCTGCTGGCGGGGAACGTGCGGCACCTGCCGTCGCTTGACGGAGGCTCGCCGCGTGGGCTAGCATTGCGATAGTTAACCAACTGGTCGGTTAACGTTTTCCCTCAACAACGACGGCGCCCGGCTGCTGTGGCGACCTTATGATCGCCCTGGGGCTTGCCGACGCGTCGAGATGGAGCAGCCGGGTGCGGTTGAGATCGATCCCCTACAAGTGGCTCGTGGCGATCGCGTTCCTGTCCGGTCTCTTCATGGACATCATGGACTCGACGATCGTCAATGTTGCCCTGCCGACGCTCGGCCGGGAGTTCCACACCGGCACGACCACGCTGGAGTGGGTCGTCACCGGCTACCTGCTGAGCCTGGCGGTCTGGATCCCGGCCTCGGGCTGGGTCGGTGACCGGTTCGGGACGAAGAAGGTCTTCCTGTTCGCCCTGGCGATGTTCTCGATCGGCTCGGCGCTGTGCGGCCGCGCCTGGAGCATCGACTCGCTGATCGTGTTCCGTCTGCTCCAGGGTATCGGCGGCGGGATGATGACCCCGGTCGGCACCGCGATGCTCTTCCGCGCCTTCCCGGCGCACGAGCGCGCCACCGCGTCCGCCGTGCTGGTCGTCCCGACCGCCATCGCGCCGACGATCGGTCCGATCCTCGGCGGCTGGCTGGTCGACCACGCCAGCTGGCGCTGGATCTTCTACATCAACCCACCGGTCGGCATCCTGGCGTTCGTCTTCGCCCTCCTCGTGCTGCGCGAGCACACCGAGCCGCACGTCGGCCGCTTCGACCTGCCGGGCTTCGTGCTGGGCGGTGCCGGTCTGCCGCTGGTCCTCTACGCGCTGGCGCAGGGGCCGGAGGTCGGCTGGACGGCGGGGCGGGTGCTCGGGAGCGGGATCGGGGGGATTCTGCTCTTCGCGGCGCTGGTCTACGTCGAGACACACACCCGTGACCCGATGCTCACGCTGCGCCTCTTCCGGGACCGGATGTTCCGTAACGGCAACCTGGTGGTCTTCGTGGTCTTCGGTGCCATGCTCGGCATCCTCTTCCTGCTGCCGCTCTTCCTGCAGGAGCTGCTGGGGCTGTCGGCCTTCCAGTCGGGTCTGACGACGTTTCCCCAGGCGATGGGCATGGCGGCGGTGGCGCAGTTCTCCAGCCGAGCCTACCCGAAGGTCGGCCCGCGCCGGATGGTAATCACCGGCCTGATCGGTATCACCATCGTGTCGTCCCTCTTCCTGCTGGTGGGGCTGCAGACGAGCCAGTGGTGGATCCGAGGCCTGATGCTCCTGCGCGGAGCAGCCATGGGGATGACCATGGTGCCGATGCAGGCGGCGACCTACGCGACGATCAGCCGGCAGGACACCGGGCGCGCCAGTGCGCTCTTCAGCACCAATCGTCAGGTGGCCGGCTCGGTCGGCGTGGCGCTCATGGCGACGGTGCTGGTCGACCGGACCAAGACGCACCTGGCCAGCGCCCTGCACGGCGTGACCGGCGGCCCGGCAGCCATCCAGGCGGCGACGGCGCAGGCGGGCCTGCAGGGCTACCACGACGCGTTCTTCGCCACGGCCCTGTTCGCGTTCCTGGGCATCGGCGTGGCGCTGCTGATCCGCGACACCGACGCGGCTGCCTCGATGCGGCGTGCTCCCGCCGCGGCCACACCCGCCGCCGGCGCGGCCACCGAGGCCCAGCCGGCATTGGCGTCCGGCGTCTCCCGGCGTAACCGGGTGCATCTGCTGGGCGGGCTGGTCCTGGCACTGGTAGCGCGCGAGGCGCAGCGCCCGAATGCCGACCCCGACCTGCTGGCCGCGCTATCGTCCGCCGGAGACGGGCGCTTCCCGCCCGAGTGGGGGACACGGGAGCGGGGACAGGCGGTGGCGCGCGACGTGCTCGAGCCGGCGGCCTCCGCCCTGCTCGACTCCTACCTCGCGGAGCGCTGACGACGGACGCGCCGGACCCGCGCGACGGAATGCGCTCGGGACGGCCGGCGTTCGAGCCTACAGGAATCGGAGGTTTGCACATGCCCCACAGCCCGGTGGGTCTGGGGAAGTATTTCTGGGGGCTGGGCGCGGCCCTGCTCAGCCTGCTAGCGGGCGGCTGGCTCATGCTGGCGCCATTCGCCCTGGGCTACCAGCCGTCCGGCGCCGCCTGGAGCGATGCGACGCGCAACGACTTCTGGGTCGGGCTGGCGGTCGTCCTGCTGGCGGTGATCGGCACCGTCCTCTTCGCGCGCTCGCTCGTCGCCGAGCTGCGAGCGGCCGGCGTGATCGAGCGGCGGCCGCGGCCCGAACCCGTCGAGAGCGCGGCCGTGGCGCCGGCGGTGGCGGGACTCCCGGCCACGTCGACCCAGCACGACGAGTTCGAGCGGGCGCTGACGACGCTGGCGGCCGCGCTGGCCAGCGACCTGGCGGAGCGCCGCGCGGTGCATGCGGGGAACAACGTCGAGCACGCAGCCAGTGAGACGGAGAAGCCGGTATGAGCCGCCTCGTGTCGCCCGGAATCGTCGCGTTGCTGCTCGTGCTGGTGGCCGGCGCGTGGCTGATCTCCGCCCCGGTCGCGATCGGCTTCCAGCCGACCGGGGCCGCCTGGCTGACCGCGACGAAGAACGACGTCGCCGTCGGTGGCTTGCTGGTCGCCGTCGCGCTGGTCGGCGTGCTGGGCTTCCTGATGCTCGCCCTGAGGGACCTGGTGCGCGCGGCGGACCTGCGCCGAGCCGAGGCGGAGGCCGAACCGGTCGTCGAGGGGTAGCGGGGCCGTCCCGCGCGGGGCGGCGACGATGTCCGCTGTGGGGTCTGATCCCCGCGGGGGCGCGAGAGGTATCAAGCACCCGCCGCATCGAGCGGCGGGTTCGTCGTTGGGCGGGATAGCAACGGGGGCTACATCAGGCCGGGGATGTTCAGCCCTCCGGTGATCGAGCCCATCTTCGAGTTCGCCAGCTCCTCGGCCTTCGTCATGGCCTCGGCGATCGCGGCGAGGATCATGTCCTCGAGCATCTCGACCTCGTTGGGGTCGACCGCCTCGGGGGCGATCTTGACGGCCTGAACAGCCCGCATCCCGTTCACCGTGACGCGCACCGCACCGCCGCCGGCCGTGCCCTCGACGGTCGTGTTGGCCAGCTCCTCCTGCATCTTGAGCAGGCGGTTCTGCATCTGCTGAAGCATCTTCATGTTCGGCTGCATCGATTGCTCCTCGAGTGTCGGCCGGTCATCCGGCCGAGTATAGCACGGGTCGCGCCGGGCTCAGTCGACGGCGCCGGCCACGCCGGCGGCCGTCCCGGCCTTCCAGCGGGCGATGCGCCGCAGCATCTCGGCGGCATTCGCCCGCGAGGCGGCCGTCGGCGGCAGCCCGTCGAGCATGGCGGCCAGTTCGTCCAGCCGCTCGGCCTCGTCCAGCCGGTCGACCTGCGTCTCGGTGCGGCCCTCCTGCTCGACCTTGGTGATGCGGTAGTGGGCCTCGGCGAAGGCGGCGATCTGCGGCAGGTGGCTGATGACGATGACCTGGTGCCGCTCGCCGAGCGACCAGAGCTTCTCGCCCACCGGCTGGCCGCTGCGCCCACCGACCCCGACGTCGATCTCGTCGAAGATGAGGGTCGGCGTGGCGTCGGCGGCCGAGAGGATCGACTTGAGCGCCAGCATCAGCCGCGCCGTCTCGCCACCCGAGGCGATGCGTGCCAGTGGGCGCGGCGCCTCACCGGCGTTCGGCGCGATCAGGAACTCGATGCGGTCGATCCCGGTCTGGTCGAACCCGACCTCGCGCGCGCCCTGCGCACCGTCGCCGTCGGCTATGCGCAGCCGGGCAGTGCCGGCCAGATCCTGGATGCCGACGACGAAGCGGGCGCGGCCCATGTTCAGGTCGTGGATGGCCCGCTCGACCTCCCCCTCCATGCGCCCGGCCGCGGCACGCCGTCGTATCGAGAGTTCCCGGCCGTGGACGGCGATCTCCCCGAGCAGCCGTTCCTCCCGCTCACGCAGCTCCTCGAGCCGCTGTTCGCTGGTGTCGAGCTCCTGAAGCTCGCGCGCGGCCTCGTCGCGGTAGGCCAGTACTTCAGCCAGGGTCGCGCCGTACTTGCGCTGCAGCTGCCGCAGGAGTGCCAGTCGATCCTCGACGGCGGCCAGCCGCTCCGGGTTCGCCTCCACCGCGTCGGCATAGCTCCGCACCGAGAGGGCCGCGTCCTCCAGCAGGTACTGCGCCTCGCGGAGCTGCGTCGCCAGCGGCTCGGTGGAGTCGTCC
>DATKRJ010000520.1:0-4094 GCA_035532355.1 Thermomicrobiaceae bacterium
GCCCGCGGCTCGCACAGCTCGACCAGTTCGGCGACGTCGTCCGGCGCGATCACCAGGATACCGTTGTCGTCGGCCAGGATGATGTCGCCCGGGTTCACCACGACCCCGCCGCACTGCACGCTGGTGTTGATCTCGCCGGCCATAGCCAGCGAGCGGGTCGTGATCGGCGAGATACCCCGGCTGAAGACCAGGTACTCCATGTCCTCGATCTCGACGACGTCGGTGGCCGGCCCGTCGACGATGGTCCCGGCCAGACCGCGCAGCTTGGCGGCGAGCGAGGTCATCTCGCCGAAGCAGGCGTGCTTCGTGTCGCCGTTGCGGTCGATGACCAGCACGTCGCCGGCCTGTGCCATGCCGATAGCCGTGTGCACGACCGTGCTGTCGATGGCCATCGCCTTGACGGTGACGGCGGGCCCGCAGATGGCGAACCGCCGCCGGCCGACCGGGCGCAGGGCGATGTCCATGAAGCCGAAGTCCCGCAGATGGCCGATGGTGGCCGGCGGGATGCGGCGCAGCCGTTCGAGCAGCTCCGCCGGGACGGTCGTCTCCGGCCGCACGTTGACGATGATCACCCTCGCGAGTCCTTTCTCCTCAGCGGTACTTTCCCGACCGTGGGCTCAGACGCGCAGCCGTGGGTCGAGGATGTCGCGCAGTCCGTCGCCGAACAGATTCACCGACAGCACGGTGATCATGATGGCCAGGCCCGGCATCGACGTGACCCAGGGGTCGCTCTGCAGGAACTGGCGGCCGGTGGCCAGCATGGAGCCCCACTCCGGGGTCGGGGGCTGCGCCCCGAGGCCCAGGAAGGACAGGCCGGCCGCCGCCAGAATCGCGTAGCCGATCGAGAGGGTCGAATAGACGACCGTGGGTGCGATGACGTTGGGCAGGATGTGCCGGGACAGGATCAGCCGATCGGGCACCCCGACGACCCGGGCCGCATCGACGTACACGTTCTCGCGGGCCGAGAGGACCGACCCGCGGATCAGCCGGCTGTAGCTGGGGATACCGCTCACCCCGACGGCGATCATCACATTCTGAAGGTTGGTGCCCAGGATCGCGACGACGACCAGCGCCAGCAGGATGCTGGGGAAGGCGAGCATGATGTCGACGACCCGCATGATCACGCCATCCACCAGCTTGCCGTAATAGCCGGCGACCAGGCCGAGCACCGTACCTCCGATGGCCGAGATCGCCACGGCGATGAAGCCCACCGGCAGCGAGATGCGCGCGCCATAGACGATGCGAGCATAGAGATCGCGCCCGAACTCGTCGGTCCCCATCCAGTGGGCGGTGCTCGGCGGCTGGAGCTGCGCCGGAGGATTGATCTTGCTGGGGTTGTAGCGCGCGATGACCGGTGCCAGGATCGCGATCAAGACGAGCAGGCAGAGGATCACCAGCCCGACGAGCGCCCCCTTGTTCAGGACGAGACTGTGGACCATGCGCCGCCAACGGCTCGAGCTCGGACTCGTCTGCCCCTGGAGCTTGAATCGATCCGCGACGATCGTCTCGGCCATACCGCATCCCTACTCATACTTGATGCGCGGGTCGAGCCACGCATAGGACAGATCGACGAAGAGGTTCACGAACACGTAGATCACGGCCGCGACGAAGATCGTGCCCTGGATGACCGGGTAGTCGCGGCTGAGGACGGCGTCGACGATCAGCCGGCCGAGACCCTGACGCGCGAACACGGTCTCGATGATCACCGCGCCGGCCAGCAGCGATCCGAACTGCAGGCCGACGATAGTGACGACGGGGATCAGCGCGTTGCGCAGGGCGTGGCGCACCACGACGGTGCGCTCGCGCAGCCCCTTGGAGCGGGCCGTGACCACGTACTCCTGCTGGAGGACCTCCAGCATCGTCGAGCGCACCAGCCGGGTGACGGTGCCCGCCGCGATGAAGCCGAGCGTCGCGGCCGGCAGGATGAGGGTCTTGATCCCGTTGCTGCCGGTGGCCGGGAACCAGCCCAGGCCGAAGGCGAAGATCTCGATCAGGATGAAGCCGAGCCAGAAGCTGGGCATGGCCAGCCCGATGAGCGAGAAGAGCATGGCGAGGCTGTCGACCCAGGTGTTGCGGTAGAGCGAGGCGATCACCCCCAGGACGAACCCCAGCAGAATGGCGAAGCCGAGCCCGGCCACGGTGAGCTCGATGGTGTACGGCGCGGCCGTGAGGATCAACGAGCTGACCGAGCGATTGGTCTGATACGAGTGGCCGAGATTGCCCTGCACGGCGTTCACGACGTAGTCCGCGTACTGGACGACGAGCGGCTTGTCCAGGCCGAGCTGGTGCCGCAGGTTGAGGTACGCCTGCTGGGACATGTCACCGGCGGCCGACCCTCCGCCCATATCGCCCAGCAGGACTCGCGCCGGATCACCCGGGATGAGGTGGATGATCGAGAAGGCCAATAGCGACACGCCGATCAGGACCGGAATCGTGACCAGCACGCGCCGTTCGATGTATCGCCACACGCTCGACTCCTCAGCGACCCGCTCGGAGCATCACCGCAGCGTCGCTACCCTCGCCGTCCGCTATGGCTGCAACCAGACATCGTAGAACCATATCCCGCCGAGCGGCTGAAAGTGAATCCCCTTGACCTTCGCGCTCGCACCCCAGAAGACCGTCTCCTCCCACAGGGGGATGACCTCCGCGTTGTTCATGATGTACTCCTGGATCGCGACGTAGTCCTGCTGGCGCTTGGTGCGATCCATCTCGGCGGTGGCGTCGTCCAGCATCTTGTCGAGATCCGGGCGCGGCAGCATCGTCCGGTTGAAATTGGTGCCCTGGATGTTCCGGGAGTGATAGAGCGTTGTCAACACGACCGGGTCGACGTGAGAGAAGTAGATCCGGGCGATGTTGTGCTTGCCGGCCAGGTAGTCGGCCGCGGTCGCCGCGTACTCCAGTTCCTGCAGGTTGACCTTCATCCCGGCGTCGGTGAGGTACGACTGCACGAGCTCGCCGGCCTTGCCCTGGATGTCGTTGGTCGTGATGTAGACGATCTCCAGTTGCTGGCCGTTCTTCTCACGCACACCGCTCGAGCCCTTCTTCCAGCCGGCCTCGTCGAGTAGCTGGGCGGCTTTATTGGCGTCATACGGATACATCGTCTCGACCTTCGGGTCGTACGACCAGGTCGGCGACGAGAGCGGTCCCTTGGCGGTCTTGCGCGAGCCGAACCAGAGCGTGTTCACGACGGTGTTCATGTCGATGGCATAGATGATGGCCTGGCGGACCTTGAGATCGTCGGTCGGCGGCTTGGCCGCGTTCATCGGCAGCACCTGCGGCGAGCCGGGGACGGATGGGAGCATGACCTGGTAGCGTGCGTCGGTCTTGAGCTGCTTGACGTCTTGCGGCAGTACGCCGTCGATGATGGTCGCCTCGCCGCTCGTCAGCGACCCCATGCGCACCGTGGGGTCGACGATGAACTTGAGGGTGATCTGGTCGAGATAGGCGGGGCCCTTGTGCTGGTAGACGCCGGTGGGCCAGTTGTAGTCGGGGTTCTTGACCAGCGTCATCGAGATCTTCTGCTGCCACTCCTTGAACATGAACGGGCCGGTGCCGACCGGGTTCTGGCCGAACCCGTTCACGCCGTATTTCTTCGCCGCCGTGGGCGACACCGGCGAGAGCACGCTGTGCGACAGGTTGGCCAGGAAGGGCGCGTACGCTGCCGTGAAGTTGACCCTGGCCGTCGACGGGTCGACCACGTCGGTGCTCTGGTAGGGGCCGAGGTAGCCGATGGCCGTCAGCGACTTGAGCGCCGGGTCCATGATGCTGTCGAAGGTGTACTTGACCGCGTCGGCGTTGAAGTCGGTGCCGTCGTGGAACTTCACGCCGGTACGGAGCGTGAACTGGTACGACTTCCCGTCCGGCGCCGCCTCCCACTTCGTCGCCAGGCCGGGCAGGAAATCGCCGCCGTTCGCGCCGAGCACCACTAGCTGGTCGAACAGATTATAGAAGAGGCGCCACGCGATCGTCGCCCCGGAAACCCGCGGGTCCATCGTGGGCGGCTCATCGTAGCCCAGCACGATGGTGCCGCCGGAGACCGGATTCCCCTGGCCGGCGGTGGTCGAGGTGCCGCCACTGCCGGTCGAGCCGGAGGC